>JBBSGS010000049.1:0-14487 GCA_038253875.1 Chthoniobacterales bacterium | reverse complement strand
GGCATTAGCGGAAGGATGAGTGGAGCGCGACGCTCTGTCGTCGCGATGATCCTCTGCACGCCCGGCCAGCCGTCTCGTTTCAAGTGAGTCAGTGCAATTAGCCAACTCTTTGCGGAATACTCCTGCCGCGCGTTGTCTCTCCCCAGGAGTAATGGTAACTAAACCGATGAATTGGTCACGGCGCATTGCGCCCGTGCTTCTACTCGGAGCTTTTCTCTTATGCCCGGTCGATTTGCGGGCGCAGAGGTTCGATGGCCACGAGCTGGTGCAGGCGAGTCTGGTCGCGGATACGACAACGGTCGTGCCGGGGAAGCCGTTCACCGCCGGGTTGCTCCTCAAGATGGTGCCCCGCTGGCACACTTACTGGCAATACCCCGGCGACGCTGGTATCCCGACCGAGCTCAAATGGGCCCTGCCGGCCGGTTGGAAAGCGGGCCCGATGCAGTGGCCAATTCCGCTCAAGCTGACTGAGCCGGGGGACATTCAGATTTACGGTTATCACGACGAAGTGTTGCTCATGATGCAGCTCACGCCACCGGCGACGATCGCGAACAAGTCCGCGCATCTGGCCGGGGACGCCGATTGGCTGGTTTGCGAAAAAGTCTGCATTCCCGGGAGCGGCAAAGTGCAGCTCGACCTCGCGGTGGGGGATTCGGCGCCGCCGGCGAATCAGGAATTGTTCGAGAAATTTCGCGGGCAACTGCCGCGCGCTTTGCCTAACGAGGCGGGGGCGGCGCTGCGCTGGAGTCGAACGGCGAAGGAATTCCGCTTAAAGATTGCGGATAAAAATCTCGCCCAGAATCCCACCCTTAACTTCTTCCCGTTGCCCGAGACGGCCACCGTCATCGGTCATCCACAACGCCAGCTGGCGGAGAACGGTTCGGTCGTCTTCACCATTCCCATCGAAGCGGCCGCTCAGGGTTTGCAGTCACTGGACGGTTTGCTGGTATTTGATCACCAGGCCTGGTCGTTAGGCGCAACTGCTCCGAGCTCGCCCATCAGCGCAACCGCCGCGTCTGCCTCCACGCAAAGAGTCGGTCTGCTTAAGTTTCTGCTCTTCGGATTCATCGGCGGATTCATTCTCAACCTGATGCCATGCGTGTTGCCGGTGATCTCGCTCAAGATTTTCGGTTTTATCCAGCACGCCGGCGACGATCGCCGCAAGATTTTCGGCAACGGTCTCGCCTTCGCCGCGGGCATTTTCGCGTGGTTCATCGCCTTGGCGTTGCTCATGATCGGACTTAGAGCCGCGGGCCACCAAATCACCTGGGCGTTCCAATTCACCAATCCGCTTTTCGTCGTCGCGATGAGTGCCGTGGTGCTTGTTTTCGCGCTCAACCTTTTCGGGGTTTTCGAGATTACGCTGCCGGCCGCGGCGACGACCGGTCTGCTCGGCTGGAGCGCGCGCGAAGGATACGCCGGTTCTTTTTTCCAGGGTGTGTTTGCGACCGTGCTCGCCACGCCGTGCACGGCACCTTTCCTCGGGAGCGCGCTCGGTTTCGCTTTCGCGGCCTCAGCCGGAATCACCCTGCTCATGTTCTTCGCGATCGCGGCAGGAATGAGCGCGCCCTATTTGCTCCTGGCCGCGCAGCCGGCCTGGCTCCGTTTCCTGCCGCGACCCGGCGCGTGGATGGTGCGGGTGAAGCAGTTTATGGGCTTCCTCCTCATCGCGACGCTCCTTTTCCTTCTCTGGGTGCTCGGCGCGGAACGCGGCCCCGAAGCGGTGATCTGGGTCGGCGCCTTTCTCCTCGCTCTGAGCATCGCCTGTTGGATGAAAGGCTCCTTCTCCACCCCGGCGGCTTCATTTTTCCAGCGCTCCATCGTGCTCGCGCTCATCCTCGTCCTCGTCCTCGGCAGCGGCTGGTATTTCATCGGCCAAAAATTCAACGCGACGCAAACGGCCGCGTCTGGCCTAACGAAAAGCGACTGGATCGCCTTCACCCCCGAGCGCCTGCAAAGCGAGCTCGCCCAGGGCCACACCGTCTTCGTCGATTTCACTGCCGCCTGGTGCATCACCTGTAAATTCAACGAGGCTTCCGTCCTCGAAAGCGCCGCCGTGAAAAGCGCTTTCGAGCGCGCCGGGGTGGTGAAGATGAAAGCCGATTGGACGAAAGCCGATCCCGTCATCACAAAAACTTTGCAACAATTCGGCCGCGTCGGTGTGCCACTTTACGTGCTCTATCCAGCGGCGACTCCCAACCAACCGATCGTGCTGCCGGAACTACTCACCCAGGCGCTCGTCCTCGATCACCTCCAATCCGCCGCGCCGAAAGTGGCGGCCGCTCCATAAAACCATGAAAACAAAAATCCTGCTCTTCAGCCTAACGACACTCTGCAGCAACGCGATCTTCGCCGCTGAGGCGCCAAAAGTTAGCGCGCCCGCACCCGCCTTTTCGCTCACGGATAGCCATGAGAAATCGCGATCGTTAGGCGAATTCAAGGGCAAATACGTCGTCCTCGAATGGTTCAACCCAGGCTGCCCTTTCGTGCAAAAACATTACAAGAGCGAAAACATGCAGCACCTGCAGAAACAGTTTACCGGCAAAGACGTCGTCTGGTTGACGATCGATTCCTCCGCTCCGGGAAAGGAAGGCAGCCTCACGCCAGCCGAGGCGAATAAGCAGATCGCCGACTGGAAAATGATTCCCACCGCGCTCCTCCTCGATCCGGATGGCAAAGTCGGTCACGAATATGCGGCCACGAACACGCCGCACATGTTCGTGATCGATCCGGATGGGAAGCTGATTTACTCCGGTGCAATCGACAACAAGCCGACCGCCGATCCCGACGACATCAAAAGCGCGACCAACTACGTGAAGGTCGCGCTCGATGAAGCGCTGGCCGGCAAGCCGGTGACGACACCGAACTCCCGAGCGTATGGATGCTCGGTGAAATACGCGCATTAAGTCAGGCGCTGGTTTAGCCGAAGCGCCTTGTTCCGGCGAGCACGGTGGCTGGCCGCTTTAAGCCAAAACGCCTTCGCAAGCTACATGCTGGTGCGGCGTAACAGAAGAAGAGAGACCACTGCGGCAGATCCTGGACATGCGGAAGCATGTCCCTCCGGAGGGACGCGGTTCCACGCGTCCAGGCTCCCACTCGCGGAAGGCGGTCTCGTTTTTAGGTGATACACGCACAAACGACGCGAAAAGTCCTCATGCCATTGATCGTCGACCTGCCGAAGCAGCGCTATCGTTCAGTTGCCACTTCCTCTTCGCGTCGGCGTTCGGCAAGCCACCATCGCTCTGTAGAAGCCTTTGCGCGCAGGTCGTTAGGCCGGCTTCGCGCTGAAGCGGCTGGCCAAGCGGAGAAACGGCATCGGTGTCAGCCTAACGAGTGCCATGCCGACCTTCATCGCCGCACCCGAAATGACGATCGCTCGCCCCGCCTCGACCCCACGCAGCGCAGCTGCGACTACTTTCTCGACCGATACATAGACAAAAGCCGGGCCGAGTTTTGCCTCGTTCTGATCCTTTCGCCGCGCGACGTCGGTAAATTCCGTGCGCACGGGCCCCGGGCAGAGGGCAGTGACGCCGACGCCAGCTCCGCGCAGCTCGCTCCGCAGCGCTTCGGAAAAACTCGTCACGTAAGCCTTGGTCGCCGCATAGACCGCGAAATTCGCCAACGGCAAAAAGCTCGCAGACGAACTGACATTCAGAATCGCGCCTCGCTTTCGCGCAATCATTGCCGGCAGCAATCCGCGTGTCAGCCGGGTCAAGGCCACCATGTTCACCAGCATCATCTGGTCGAGCTGAGCGGGATCGGCTGTCGCGAAAGCGCCGAGATCGCCGAGCCCGGCGTTGTTGATCAGCAAATCGATCGGCGGCTCGTGATCGATCGCCGAGGCGAGCAGCTCGTCGACCTCCGCCTGTTGCGCGAGATCGCTCGTCCGAATCTCGACGCGCAATTGCGGATGCCGCGCGCACAATTCCGCCCGCAATTCTTCCAGCCGGGTTTTCCGTCGCGCCACCAACAGCAACGTCACGGCGCGGCCCGCGAGTTGGCGTGCAAATTCGCGGCCGATCCCCGCCGAAGCGCCGGTAACGAGCGCGTGACAACCCTCGAGTCGCATCCCGCTCAGCCTTTCGTCAAAAGCGGCTCGAGCACAAGCCAGACGTTATTCGCAACGACCCTGTGGCCGGCCGCGGTCGGATGAATATGATCCGCTTGATTCAGAGCCACCTGCCCGCCCACGCCCTCGAGCAAAAAGGGAATCAAGGCCGCGTTATTTTGTTTCGCGAGATCGGCAAACACCTGCGCAAAAGAGGTGGCGTAATCGCGGCCGAAATTTGGCGGGATCTGCATGCCGGCGATGACGATCCTGACTGCGGGATTCTTCCCTTTCACTCGGTCGATGATGGTTTGCAGATTCGTTTTCAACTGCGCGACTGGCAATCCACGCAGTCCGTCGTTCGCGCCGAGGGCAAGGACAAGGAGGTCGATTTTCTTCTGCAGCAACCAATCGAGCCGCGCCAGCCCACCGGCGCTGGTGTCGCCGCTCACCCCCGCGTTGATGACTTCGAAGGGCAGATTTTTTTCATAGATCTTTTCCTGGATGAGCGCCGGATAAGCCTGCTCCTGCTCGACCCCGAGACCGGCGGTGATGCTGTCGCCGAGGAAAAGAATCGTCCGGCCAAAAACCGGGGCCGCGCAGCAGAGCGCGAAAAATGCGACGACGAAACTGCAGCGCGCCAAATTCCTCATGCGCGCCCGATCACCATCGCGTAAGCAAGACGCGCCGCCGTCACCCGTCAATGCACTCGTTCCCGATTCTCACCGTCCGCGACCTAACGAAAAGCTACGCGACCGGCGCGGGACGCCTGACCGTGCTGCAGAATGTTTCGTTCACCCTTGCGCAGGGCGCGACCTGCTCGATCCTCGGCCCCTCGGGCAGCGGCAAAACCACGTTGCTCGGTCTCGCCGCCGGGCTCGACCGGCCCACCTCCGGCTCGGTCCTGCTCAATGGGATTCCGCTGGCCGAGCTCAGCGAGGATGAACTCGCCCAGGTGCGGAACGAGCACGTCGGTTTTGTCTTCCAAAATTTCCAGCTCATCCCGACGCTGACCGCGCTCGAGAATGTGAGCGTGCCGATGGAATTGCGCGGCGATCGCACCGCGCGCACCCTCGCCCTCGATTTTCTACAGCGCGTCGGATTGGGCGAACGGGCGAATCATTACCCAACGCAGCTTTCCGGTGGCGAACAGCAGCGGACCGCGCTCGCACGCGCCTTCATCAATCGCCCGAAAGTCTTGTTCGCCGATGAACCGACCGGCAACCTCGATGCCGAGACGAGCCAGAAGGTGATCGACATCATGCTGGAGTTGAATCGCACCGCGGGAACGGCGCTCGTCCTCGTGACGCACGACCCGGATGTGGCGCGCCTGACGGAGCGGACAATTCGCCTGCGCAGCGGCGAGATGATATGATCCAACAATGGGCGAAGTAAGAGTCAGCGCGCGGTTGTCGAATCCTTACGACGAGTTGCGCGTGCGTCATGGTGAAATGGCGCCGGAAAAAATTCGCTTCTACGAGGCTGATGCGCTGATCGATTCAGGCGCTGTGCGCACCATCATTCCGCAGGAGGTATTGGATCGGCTCGGCCTGGATACTATTGGCGGCAGCGTGGCAGAATACGCGGAAGGTCGAAAAGATTCGGTTCGCGTTTCCGATGCGTTACGCGTGGAAATCATGGGGCGCGATACCACCGACGAGGCGTTGGTGTTGGGTGATGAGGTGCTCATCGGTCAAACCGTTCTGGAAAAGCTCGATTTGCTGATCGATTGCCACGGGCGGCGTCTTATCCGGAATCCCGCGCATCCGGATCAGGCCGTCTCGAAGGTGAAATAATTCGCGCCGTCGCTCGTGTTCCACGGCTTGGGATTCATCAGTAGGATGGCCTGGCGTGACAGCCGGTCGAGCCGGCGCCGGCTTCTGCTCTTTTCCATTTCGATCTCGTTAGGCGTAGCCGCGCTGATCGCGATCGGGCTTTTCCGCGCGAGTCTGGCCCAGGCGATTGATGACCAGGCGCGGTCGCTTCTCGGTGCGGATTTGGTCGTGGAAAGTTCGCGCCCGTTCACCGCCGAGCAGGAGCAAATGCTTCGTTCGTTAGGCGAGACCCAGGCTCGGGAGGTTCGTTTCCGCACCATGGCGCTTTTCCCGAAAACGGGCGGAACCCGGCTGGTGCATGTGCGCGCCCTCGGTGGAGCTTTCCCTTATTACGGCAAAATGGAAACGGCGCCGCCCGCCGCGGCGCAGACCTTTCGCAACGGGGGCGAAGCGGTTCCAGAAGAGAGCCTGCTCCTGCAATTTCGAGCGAAGACCGGAGATCCGATTAAGATTGGCGACGCCACTTTTACGATCGCCGGCGCGCTCACGAAAATGCCCGGCGAAGCCTCGCCCGCCGCGAGCTTCGCGCCGCGGGTTTACGTTCCTTTGCAGAATCTCGCGCAAACGAATTTGCTCAAGCCCGGCAGCCTCGCGCAATACCTGAACTTCGTGAAGTTTGCGCCGGGCACGGATGTGACCGCCGAAGTGCAAAAGCTCGCGCCGCAGATCGAGCGCGCGGGCCTCGAGTACGACACCGTCGCGAAACGCAAAAAGGATCTCGGCGACGCGCTCGATAATCTTTATCGCTTCCTCAATCTCGTCGGCTTCATCTCGCTCCTGCTCGGCGCGGTCGGCGTGGCGAGCGCGATCCAGGCGCACCTGGAACAGAAAGTGCGGACGGCCGCGGTCCTGCGTTGCTTGGGAGCGCCCGGGCGGACGACGGTGGCGGTTTATCTTTTGCAGGCCATCGCTCTGGGCGTGGCCGGGGCGATCGCGGGCGCCGCGCTTGGCCTAACGATGCACCAGCTTCTCCCCGGCACGCTGCAAAAATATATTCCCTTTGCGCTCCCGACGGCGATCGCGTGGATGCCGGTTTTGCGCGGGATGGGGCTCGGCCTGGCGGTCTGCATTCTCTTCGCGCTGCCGCCGCTGCTCCGCTTCCGCAGGATCTCTCCGTTGCTCACGCTCCGTGCCTCGGTCGATGGGAATGCCGCAGCGTCGTCGCGCGATTTTGCGATTTGGATCGTTTATCTCGCGATCGGAGCCAGCCTCACGGTGTTCGCGATTTCGCAGGCGGAAAAATGGAGCGACGGCTTGTTCATCGCTGGCGGCCTCGGGGTGGCGGTGCTGGTGCTGATCGCTGTCGCGAAGCTCTTGATTTTTCTGGTGCGCAACCTTCTCCCGCAGAACTGGAGCTTCGTTCTCCGCCAGGGTCTGGCAAACCTCTACCGTCCGAACAACCGCACCTTGCTCCTCACTTTGTCGTTAGGCTTGGGCACCTTTTTACTTCTCACCATCTATCTCACCCGCGACGTGCTCCTCACGCAATTCAAGTCGATCGACGCCCACAGCCAGCCGAACATTTTCCTTTTCGACATCCAGCCACAGCAAACCAAGGCCCTTGCCGCTCTCGTTAGGCAAACGGGATTGCCGGTGATCCAGCAGGCGCCCATCGTGACCATGCGTTTGGTCGAGGTAAAAGGACGGAAGTCGGCCGAAATTCTGAAGGATCCGCAGCGGAAAGTGCCGGAGTGGGAACTGGAGCGGGAATACCGCTCCACGTATCGCGTCACTTTGAGCGAGAGCGAGAAGCTCACCGCCGGCCAGTGGATCGGCCATGTCGATTATCATCCGGGCGACACCGTGCCGGTCTCCGTGGAGCGGGATATCGCGAAGGATCTTGGCCTAACGATCGGGGATTTGCTCGTCTTCGATGTGCAGGGCTTGCCGATCAAGACACGGGTAGCAAGTCTGCGCGAGGTCGATTGGAAACGTTTTCAAACCAACTTCTTCGTCGTTTTCCCGACCGGCGTGCTGGAAAAGGCGCCGACTTTTAACGTCCTCGTGAGCCGCGTGCCGACGCCAGCCGCCTCGGCGCGGTTGCAAAACGCGGTCGTGGCGAAGTTCCCGAACGTTTCCGCGCTCGATCTCACTTCCGTCATTCAAACGGTCGATGCGATTCTCACCAAGGTCGCGCTCGTCATCCGCGTCATGTCGCTCTTTATCGTCGGCACCGGCTTGATCGTGCTCGGGAGCACGATCTGGAGTGGGCGTTACCAGCGGCTGAAGGAGAGCGTGCTCCTGCGAACGTTAGGCGCGTCGCGGCTGCAAATCTGGAAAATTCTCTGCGCGGAATATTTGTTCCTCGGTCTGCTCGCGAGCGCGACCGGCATCTTGCTCGCTCTCCTCGCGAGTTGGGCGCTGGCGGTTTTCGCTTTCAAGCTCGCTTACACGCCGTCGCTTTGGCCAATCGTGACGGCGGCGGTGGTTGTGAGCGCGCTCACCGTCGCGATCGGTTTGCTGACCAGCTACGGGGTCGGGAGCACGCCGCCTTTGGCGATTCTGCGCGACGAACTCGAGTAACACAGGCTTCCAGCCTGGCTTGGCGGGCGGGCTTCCAGCCGCAGCGCCAACCGGCAGGCAGGATGCCCGCCCTACGAAACAGGCTGGAAGCCTGTGTTACGCAACGACGCCAGTTCGCTTTTCGTTAGGGGACGCCAAGCGCCGCGCGGCATTTCACCGAGGCGGAGGTGGCCGAGGCGGGTGCGGACGAGTCGTTTCACTTCATAACCGATCTCGTAAAACATGCGCCGAATCTGCCGGTTCATCCCCTGGTGAAGGATGACGCGCAACTTCCGAGGAGCAATCGGCTGGACGAACGTGAGCCGGGCGCGCTTGCCGTCGAGGAAGATTCCATCGCGCAATTTTTCAACGCACTTCGGATCCCAAAGTTTATCGAGCGTCACTTCGTATTCTTTCTCGACCTTGTAGCGCGGATGAGTGAGGTGCTGCGCGAGATCGCCGTCGCTCGTGAGCAAAAGCAGGCCCTCAGTTTGCACGTCGAGGCGGCCGACGTTGAAGAGGCGCGCAAATTTTGCCGGCAACAAATCGTAGATCGTGTCGGCCGCATTCGGATCGCGCCGGGTGGAGACGAAGCCGGCCGGTTTGTGCAGCGCAATGGTCAGGGTTTCGGCTGGCCTAACGACTCGATTCCCGACTTTAACGTGGTCGCTGGGTTCCACCTGCGTGGCAAAATTGGTGCACGGTTGGCCGTTGATCGTGACGCGACCGCCAGCGATCAGCTCATCGCAATGCCGGCGTGAGCCGAGCCCGGACGCGGCCAGAAATCGATTGAGACGCAAGCGGGCCTAGAGATCGGGCTTGGTCTTCGGCAGGCCGATTACCTTGCTCGTATCTTTCCACTGCCCCCGCTTTTTCAGCAGTTCGACCCGCTCGAAACGTTTCAAGACGTTGCGCTTGGCGGCGATGGTGCTGGCGCCTTTCAGGCTGCGATGCTGTGACATAAATTGATCCGGGTTATGGTGGAAAATGAGCGGCCAAGGTAATGGCCTCTCCTGATTTTTCAAATGGATTACGTCCCACCGACTCGGCGCGCTGCGTGGGCACCACGGTCGCGGCTCGCGCTCGGGCTCACGCCGCTGGTCGTGATCGCGTTCGTGCTGCTTTCCTGCCGCCCGGTCGATTGGTTCTTCCTGAAGCGCTCGCTGCGCATCAAATTCAGCGAGGAACAGTGGATCACGACGCAGCAGCTAGCCGATTGGTTGGCGGATAAACAGCGGCCCGCGCCGGTGCTCCTCGATGTGCGGACGCCCGCGGAGTGGAACGTTAGTCACCTGGCGGGCGCGCGCCAGGTGGACCCGAACGCCACCGCTGACGAGGCGGCGGGCAGCACGGCGAAGGATGCGCCGATCGTGACTTATTGCTCGGTGGGTTATCGATCCGGCAAAATGGCGGAGCGGCTGCGCAAGGCCGGTTTCACTCGCGTGCAAAATCTGGAAGGCTCGATCTTCGAATGGGCGAACGAGCGCCGGCCGCTGGTGCACGATGGAAAACCGGTGACGCGGGTGCATCCCTTCAGCGCGGCCCGGGGGCGCCTGTTGCAGGATGAAGTGCGGGCACCGCTGCCGAGACCGTAGCTTTTCTCCCTCCCGCTCGTGGCCGTAATCGAAAAAAGATCGATCATGAGCAGGAGCACGAGTACGAGCGGGGTCCTCCGGCATTCGCCTAACGACGGTTGCTAAGCAGCACAGTCGTGCCGCAGGTCGTTAGCTCCTCGACCGTTTCGCCCTTGCTCCGCAACTCCTCTTTCCAATGCGGCAGGCGATCGCGCTCCACCAAAAGAAAAAATCGGTCCGAATCTCCCCACGCCTGCAAAACCGTCGGCTCGTCGAGAAAAATATCCGAGGCCGGCCCGATCGCGGCGCCGGGCTCGGAAGCGGGATCTTGATTCGCCAGATAAAATTTCCGACCGAGATAAAAGAGCAGGCTGCTCCCGACGTGCATCGATCCCTCATAAATGATTTTGTCGTTAGGCGCGATGCGCGCGTTGATAAACTCCGCGGCATCCGCCAGGGAAAAATAGGGCGCCACATGGGAGACCCCGTCGATCATGCTGAAGCCGATCGGCACCATCGCCGCGGCGATTGCAGTCAGGGCGATCCGCTCCCGGTTTTGCCGGATGAACCAGAGAGCAATCGCGGGAAAAAGCAGGAGCGCGATCCCGATGATCCCCAACATCGATCGAAAATCGAGCCAGGTGGAAATCGGGATGTCTTTGATCGTCCGCCACGCGGTCGAGCGCGTGGCGGTCGTGCCCCAATGGCCGTCCGCGCCGGCCAGGATTTGCGGCAAACGCCAGGCGATGATGGCGGCGGCGAGACCGACCGTGAGCAGCGCCACGACCCCGACCAACTTCGTCCAGCGCGGCATTCGCTCCCACGCAGTCGCGGCGAAAATCGCGCCGCCGCCCCACATGCTCATCGAATAATAATCCTGGCGTTGGCCGATGAAGAGGAGCGGCACGAGAACCACCGCCATCCAGCAAAGCGGCAGCGCCTCGGCGAACTCGATTTCGCGTGGACGAAAAACGCGGCGCCAGGCGAGGACCACGCCGGGCAAAATCACCACCGTCCAGGGGAACCACCACGCGAAGTGCTGAAAGCTAAAGGCGGTGCGTGAGACACTATCGTAGGTGTGGCCGGGATCCGCCGTGCCCTCGAGGTGCACCAGCCATTCGTGCGCGGTCAGATAACGCAGGAAACCTGGGTGTCGCCATTCCAGCCAGAGGTGCCAGGGCGCGGCGATGAGCAGAAAAACGAGAATCCCTTTCCAGCGTAACAATTGCACGAAACGGAGACGCGCTTCTCGATAAAAGCAGGCGAGCAAAAAAAGAATCGCCGCCGGATAGAGCAGGCCGTGCAAGCTCTTCGTCATGCAGGCGAGCGCCGCGCAAATCCAAAATCCGATGAACCATCCGCGCCGGCCCGCGCGGCGTTCGTAGCCGCGGATCGCGCAATAAATGGCCCCGGCGATGAAGGCGCTGAAGATCGGCTCCGGCATGACGATGCGCCCGAAAAGAAATGTTCCGCAGCTGCAAAGATGAATCAGCCCGGCGAGAAATCCGCGCCAAGGCCCGCCCAGCCGGTCGCCGATGAGAAAGGTGAGTGCGACCGCGGCGCAGGTGGCGAGAGCGATCGGGAGACGCACTGCCGCCGTCGTTAGGCCAAATGCTTTCAGGGAAACCATGATCGCCCAGTAGAGAAGCGGCGGCTTTTGCGGGCGCGGAATGCCGTCGTTCGTCGGGGTGAGCCATTGATGCGACTCGAGCATTTCGCGCGCGGCGCCGGCGTACTGGCCGTCGGTTTCGTTATAGAGATCGCCCCAGCCGGCGGTGGCGACGTGCAGGAGAGCCGCGAGCGCAATCAGGAAAATGAAGAGCCCGCGGCGCACCGGTGGCGGAGGCAGGGCTTGCGGCGAGAGAAAGAGATCGTCGAGACTGAGGGCGGGGTTGCCGGGCGAGGACATCGTTAGGCGCAGGAGTGCGTGGTTGTTTCCGCGACGCGGTACTGTTCCCAGTCATCTGGTAAGCGGAGCAATTTCCCTTCGGGCATTTGGATGAGCGCGAGCATCTGGCGACATTCCGCGATAATCGCTCCATCGGCCGGACGCTTGATCTGGAACGCACACCAAAACCGGACGCGCTCGAGCCGATCGAGCCAGCCTTCGACAACCAGTTGGTCGCCTAATTTGGCCGGGCGGCGATAATCGATTTCCGTGCGCACGACAACAGGGTAGCGCTGGCTTTCGGCCATATCGGCCAGTTTCATTCCCAGCTCGCCGGCAAGGAGAGTGCGCGCGATCTCGATGAAACGGAGATAGGCGATGTTGTGCACGACGGCGGCGCAATCGGTATCGAAAAACATCACCTGCACTTCGGTTTCGATGCGGGGCACGGGGTGGAAGGCCATCGCGGGTCTAGGATAACGCACCGCTGCGCTTGCCGGGAGGTGCAGGAATGACGAAGTCCGAATGACAAAGCTCGAAGGAATAATAAAATGACGAATGACGAAGGGGGAGCGCGCACCTTCGGGCTTTGGATTTCGTCATTGTTTCGACATTCGTCATTCGAGCTTCGTCATTTTCCGCCTCTCACATCCGCACGAGATCGAGCAGAAACTGGCACCAAAGATAAACCATCCCGCGCCACGAATATTTGATTTCGCCGCTGACTGTCTGGGTGAGGACGCCCTGGGCGATGTTGTGCGCGATCTGATCGCGCAGGTCGTTCTCGATCTCGGATTGAATGCGTTCCTCGTCGAGCGGATTAATGAGGTTTGTCTCCAGCGCGTGATCGCGCAGGAACCGTTTATGGCTCTGGTAAAGTTGCCAGAACGATTGATCGGGGCGCTGCCGGTTGATCCGAAAATGTGGCGTCAACTTGAGACCGTAGGAGAGCGGGTAATTCCACGTCGTCCAGATTGTGCCGTCCTGCGCGCGCGAGGAAATACGCAGGTAATAAAAAGAAAGATCATTCTGCTCGTTCAGACAGATTGTGGCCTGCGCGCGATCTTCCTCTTTGTAAAAGAGGCGGAAAAATTGGTGGTAATCCGCCCAATCCCATCCGGCGTCGCTGATGTGAGCGAAGCCTTCGTTTTCGATCTGGGCGGAAATTTCATCAAGCGTCGGGAAGATTTCGAGGGGAGGCGGACTCTTCGGGCGCAGTGTTTTTTCCTTGGGGAGGCGAAGGGCGCGGATGCGGGTAAGGATTTCCACCCAGGGCAAGAGGAACCAGCTGAACGCGCTGAGGAGCCCGAGAATCCAACTGTCCGTGATGTAATAAATCCCGAGGAACGATGCGGCGAGAATGCCGAAGGCACCGATTTTTTGGGAGAATGACGATTCGTAACTGCGCAGGGCGACGCTGAGGACAGCGACCCCGAGGGTAATGAAAAGTCCGAAGAGCATCTAGGGGACGATGTCGTGCGCGCGCAGAAATTTTTCGAGCTGAGTGGTGTCGAAATTCGCGAGCACTTCGTCCCCGGCGACGAGCGTGGGTACGTAGGTCTGATCGGAAAGATCCTTCATTTCCTGGTAGGCGACGCGGTCCTGGCCGACGTCGATCTCGGTGAATTGATAGCCGCGCTGGGTGAGATATTCCTTCGCGTCGATGCACCAGGAGCACCATTCGCGGCTGAAGAGTCGGAGATCGGTCGTCACGGGGGGAATAAACAGTCGAGCGCGGGGGCGTCAATCTCTCACTCTTGCACATTCACATTCACTTTCACTTTCACTTTCACTCTCCCCTCCTTTCACTCGTCAGCTGCGACAGATTGTAAGTGAAAGTTAATGTGTAAGTGCAAGAGTGAATTCGTTAGGCAAAAAACTACTCGACCGTTTCCCAGGTCCCTTCCGGCTTGCGCACGAAGCCGAGCCGGCCCGGGTAAACCGTCGAGAGGACCGCCCCCGCGCACATTTGCGTCTCCTCATCCTTCACCACCGCGAGCGTTTTTTCGTCCAGCCCGAAGAGCGATCCACCCTTTCGCGTCACGACTACTTCGGGCCCGTCGGTGGTCGTGAAATCCAGGTCGCTCGGGGGAGGCGCAGTGACGCGCACACCGGCTTTATATGAAGCTTCAAGGCATTGCGCTTTGCGCACGTCGTCGACTTTGAGCGACTCGTTTTCCTCGATCGCGTTGTAGAGCGCCGCGAAATCCGGTTGGAACCATTCCGCCCGCTTCTTCAAAAGCGCGACGATTTTTTGCCTGTCTGCTTCGCTCAGCGAAGTGACTGGCGGATAATGATGCCACGGCAGATCGAGTGCGAAGTCCGCTCTGAACTCGCGTTCGAAGACCACTTTTCCTTTCACCTCTTTGCGGTCGTCAACGCCTTCATCGGCCTGATTTGTCGCCTGAGCGCTTCCACCGTCGAACCCGTCCGTGGCCGTATCCATGACGGAAGCCCAGCGCAGTTGCGCGCGGTACGGTTTGGCGGCGTCGTTAGGCGTGAACACGATTCGAATTTTGTTTTTCCCCTTTCGCACCACCGCGCCGGATGAGCTCGTCGAGACCCAGACGGCCGGTGCGATCTCGTGGGCGTCGAGGAGCACGGGCAAGTTTTCCTCGCGCACCTCTTGCTCCGTGAAAG
>JBBSGS010000048.1:0-14584 GCA_038253875.1 Chthoniobacterales bacterium | reverse complement strand
TTCGCATCCGCCGCATTATCACGGCTTCTGGCCCGTCCTGCTCATCGGGATCAGTCTCCTAACCATTCTCATTTGGGAAATTCAGGTCGGTGTTTTCACCCGCACCAACGCACGGCAATTGCGCGAGCAACAGCAGCGCGCCGTTGAGCAGGCCAACCGTGTGCAAAGTGAGCTCGAGAAAATGGTGCGTGGCCTGGTCGATCTGGCCAAAACCGACGACGAGGCCCAACGGATCGTGAGGAAGTTCGGGATCAAGGTGAACAATCCTACGGTTCCAGCGGCGACCCCGGCGCCGTAATTATTCCGCGGCGTTTCTTCGCCGCAGTCCGCAAATCCCGCGGCGTTTCGCGGCGGCGACGAAATCGAAAAATGCCTGCGCCGGTTCGCGCCAGCTGCGGGCGCGCGATTCTTCGAGCGCCTGGCTCACGTTCAAGCCGCTTTCGAAAAGCAACCGAAATGCCGCTTTGATCTCCGCGCGATCGTCCGCGCCGAACCCGGCCCGCTTCAAACCGACCACGTTCAAGCCTACGACTTTGTTCACGCCCGCTCCGATGACGAACGGCGGCAGATCTTTTCCAAATCCCGAAATGCCCTGCGTGATCGCGAGCCGGCCGATGCGCGTAAACTGATGGAATACGCAACCGCCCCCGAGAAACGCGCCATCTTCGATGGTCACGTAGCCACCGAGGAGGCAGTTGTTCGCGATGACCACTTTGTTGCCGAGGGCGCAGTTGTGCCCGAGATGCGCGCCCGCCATGAGAAAATTCTCGTCGCCGATTCTCGTGAAGGAATCGGCCACTGTCCCGCGGTGAATCGTAACCTGCTCGCGAATGATATTTCCTCGACCGATCTCGATCCCACTCCGCGTCCCCGCTGCAAAAACCAGGTCCTGCGGCGCGCCGCCGATGATCGCACCGTGCCCGACGAAATTGTCCGGGCCAAGCCGGACGAGGCCCTCAATGACGGCATGCGATTGCACGACCGTGCGCGGGCCGATCTCGACCTCGGCTCCGATGCAGGCGAAAGCTCCGATTTCCACATCCTCAGCCAACCGGGCCGACGCATCGACCATCGCGGTCGAATGGATCTTCACAGGATGCCCATTTCTTTGAAGCTAAAATACGGGAGCCGCCCCTCTGCCGGCGCGCCGATGATGATGTGATCGAGCAGCTTGATCTGAAGCAGCTCGGCCGCCTCGCGCAGCCGTCTCGTTAGGCCATGATCGGCCTGGCTCGGCGAGGGATCGCCCGAAGGATGGTTGTGCACGACCAGCACCGCGTAAGCGGAGTAAAGGAGCGCCGGTCGAAAAACTTCCCTGGGATGGGCGATGCTTTCATTCACGCTGCCTAACGAAATCTCCTCGATGCGCAGGAGCTGATAACGGGTGTCCAAAAGGACGACGCGGAGCGATTCCCGGTGCAATGCCCGCATCTCGGGGCCGAGCAGCTCGTAAACTTGCTCCGGCGTTTCGACCTTTTTGCCCACAAAATTTTCGTGCGCCAGCCGGTGACCGAGCCCGAAGGCCGCGGCTAGCTGCGCTCCCTTTGCAAGACCAATGCCTTTGATCGCCGCCAGCTCTTTGACGGAACAGCGGCTAAGCGCGCCTAACGATCCATATTTCGCAATTAGCTGCCGCGCCACTTCGACCGCGTTCGCTCCCTCGACGCCGGTGCGCAGGAGAATCGCGATCAACTCGGCGTCGCTCAGCGCGCTCGCGCCGCGTGCCACCAGTTTCTCGCGCGGCCGGTCGCCCGGCGGCATCTCGCGAATTTTCAACTGCGCCGTCACTTCCTTAATCCTGTCATGTTGCGCGAGGCGAGGTAACGACAATTCGAAAAGTCATGCGGGCGTTTACTCATCGGATCGGCCAACGGAAACAGCCTCCATCTCGAGAGACTGGACGCGCCGCGGCGAGTCCAGTCTGCTACACGCCGCCGCGCAGCGGCTCGATCATTTCCCGGAGCGCCTCGCCCAGCCCAAAGAGCGCATCGACGTAGTCGTTAGGCGGGAGCGAACTCAGTTCGGACTCGGCTTTGCCGATAAATTTGAAAGCGGTCTCGACTGCTGCGAAGAGAGCACTTTCTGCGGGCGCTCCCTGCAGGAGCGCGGTGACTTCTTCGAGTTTTCCCTCGAGCACGAGCGCGGCCGCGCGTTCCCGATCAAAGGCCGAGGCGGATTCGAGCAGCGAGAGCACCGGGAGGGTGAGCTTGCCCTTGCGCAGATCGGTCCCAAGCGTTTTGCCGGTCTCGGCTTCGTTGCCGGCGATGTCGAGGCAATCGTCGTAAATCTGGTAGGCGGTGCCGATATGGGCGCCATAAATTTTGAATTGCCTGACGACCGCTTCAGGCGCGCCGCTGATGACCGCCCCGAGCTCCGCCGCGCAGGCGAAAAGCGAGCCCGTTTTCATCCCGATGATCCGAAAATATTCTTCGCGCGAGAGGTGGAGATCGAAGCGCCGCTGCGTCTGAATCATCTCGCCCGAGCAAACTTCCGTCGCCGTGCGTGCGATCGTGCGGCTGATCCGGGTGTCGTCGAAGTCGGTCGCCAAATTCAGGGCATGAGCAAAGAGCACGTCGCCAAGGAGAACGCTCAGGGAATTGCCCCAACGCGCGTTGACCGTGGGCTGGGAGCGGCGTCGTTCGGCGTCGTCCATGATGTCGTCGTGCACGAGGGTGGCGAGGTGAATCAGCTCTACGATCACGGCGAGATCGATGTGCTCCTCGCCTAACGAACCAGTCGCACCGCCGCTGAGCAGGGCGAGGAGCGGGCGCAGACGTTTGCCGCCGCCGCCGATGGCGTAGGCGACGTAGCCTTCGATCGCGGGATCGAACGCGTCCACCTGGGCCGTGATGCGCCGGTCGACCTCGGCGAGCTGCGTTCGTACCGGTCGGAAAACTCGCGTCAGAGGGCCGGCCGGGGATTTGGGCGCAAAGGCTCCGTTCGCGGAAATTTTCACAAGCGGAGAATAGAGGGAAGCTAGCAACGCCGCAACCAATCCTCGGTGCCATATTTTCGGGCGGCGAGCAGGGTTGCGCGTTCGAGGACAGACAGGGGAATTTCGCGACGTTCCACGGTCGTTGCCAGGGCGCTGGCAAAGCGGCCGCGGAAGGCGGGCGGGAAGCCGGGGATTTGGATGCTTCCCTGCTGCAGAAACCCCGCGCGCGTCCGGCGTTGGGCCGCCCCGGCGATCTTGCGACCGTGCAACATCAAGTCGTCGCGAACGGGATTGGCGAAACAGGCGTCCGAGATTTTCGGCGCGGGCGCGGCGGCCAGCTCCGCCTCCAACCCTTCGGCCCGCAAGGCGTCGCGAATCGCGGTGTGCAAAGCCGCGTAAATCGCCACCGGTCCGTGGAGAAAAGCGGGATGCGTTGCCGAAGTGACGAGGGAATAGGTAGAGTCATCGCCGTGAGGCACACTGCCGCCCCCGGTCCAGCGCCTAACGAGATCACGCCCGCCGCTTTCCGCCGCGACTTCGGCGAATTTGCTGAAATAACCGAAGGAGAGAGAGGGGCGAAGCCAGCCGTAAAAGCGCAGCACCGGCTCGCGGCTGATTTCGAGCAGTGCTTCGTCGATCGCCATGTTCATGGCCGCGCCGGAGTGGGCGTGATCTTCGTAGACCACCAGCCGCTCAAACAACATCGGCCACGATTTGCTCGAGCGCGGCGCGCGGATCCGGCGCGGCGGTGATCGGTCTTCCGATCACGAGATAGTCCGCGCCCGCTTCGAGCGCTTCCCGTGGAGTCAGGGCGCGTTTTTGGTCGTTCGGATCGGTGCCGGAGGGTCTAATGCCTGGCGTTACTATTTTCATCTCGCGGCCGTGGGCGTGGCGGAGCGAGTGGAGTTCGTGCGGGCTCGCGACCAGACCGCGAAGGCCCGCGTCGACACCCATTCGCGCGAGACGCAGGACCTGTTCTTCGACCGTCGCCGTTACGCCGGTTTCGCTCAAAGTCATGGCGTCGGCGCTCGTGAGGACGGTTACGCCGAGAAGCAGCATTTCGTGGGGGGCGGCCTGCACCGCGGCCTCGATCATGGCGCGTCCGCCCTGCAGATGGATCGTCAGCATTTCCGCGGCTAACGAACTCGCGCTCGCGACCGCGCGGCCCACGGTGTGTGGAATGTCGTGCAGTTTGAGATCGAGAAAAACCCGCCCGCCCAAGTCGCGCACGGCGCGAACGATCTCTGGTCCCGCGGCGATGAAAAGCTGCAGCCCGATCTTGAAAAGGCCGGCGTGCGGCGAGAGCAGGCGCACCAGGTCGAGCGCCGCGGCACGCGTCGGCAGGTCGAGCGCAATGATGATGCGCGCCCGGGGATCGGCGGCGGCGGCTTGCGTGTTCATGCAGTTCCTTAGAGGCTGGCGCCAACCTATGCAGCTTTTCGCGCCCGCGAAGATCAATTTACGCTTTCAGATTCTCCGCCGGCGCGAGGATGGCTTTCACGAAATCGAGACTCTGATGGCGCCAATCTCGTTAGGGGACGAGCTCTTGATCGAACCTGACGACGCTGGCAGCGGCCTCGTGTTTTCCTGCGACGATCCGGGACTTCCGGCGGGCGAGGACAATCTGGTGCTGCGCGCGGCGCGGAGCTTTTTCGCCGAGGTGCGAGAGGAGCCACGAGTGCGGATCGAGCTGCGCAAAAAGATCCCGCACGGCGCCGGTCTCGGTGGCGGGAGCAGCGATGCCGCGAGCACGCTGCTGGGGTTGAACGAACTGTACGGAAAGCCGGTGAAGTCCCCTCGCCTAACGAATCTGGCGGCGGCGATCGGCTCGGATGTGCCATTTTTTCTTTGCCAGAGCGCTGCCATCTGCCGCGGCCGCGGAGAAATCGTGGAACCGGTCGCACCGCTCCCCAAGCTGCCGCTGCTTCTGCTCAAACCCGCGTTCGGTGTCCCGACGCCGTGGGCTTATCAGCGCTGGCGCGAATCACGCGAGCTGCCCGGGATCGACTACTCCGCGCAGAAGGCCGGAGAGCTGAGTCTGCAGAACGATCTCGAGCGCCCGGTCTTCGCGAAATATATTTTTCTCGCGCAGGTGAAACAATGGCTTCGCGCGCAACCTGAGGTCGTCGCGTCGCTGCTCTCCGGTTCCGGCTCAACCCTATTCGCGGTCCTGCGCGATCTGGCCGCGGCCAGCAGTCTAGCGCACCGAGCGCTCTCGGAACTTGATCCTCTTCTCTGGACGTCGGCGTGCGAAATCGTCAGCTAGCGAGTAGCTTGTCGAGTTGGTCGACGCAAATTTGCGACCAAGTCTCGAGATTCTCCCGCTGCTCCAGCAGTTCGCTTTTCGTGCGGAATCCGAGGTTTGTGATCATCGCCTCGCGCTTCCGCACCTCCGGCTCTGCGAGCCGAAAAACGTGCACGACCCCAAGGTGGACGCGGCCTACTTCCGTGGTGTCGTCGTTTAAAAGCGCAACGATGCGGTCCTCGAACGGCGTTTCGATCAGCACCTCCTCGTTCACCTCGCGCTCCACCCCGGCGCGGTAGGCCTGCTCGTCCCAAGCGAAGAGCGATTCGTCCTCATCGTTCATGTGGCCGCCGATGCCGATCGAACCTTTCGCGACCAGCCGTTGTTCGCCCGCTTTTTTTCCGCGGACGTAATACAGAACGCGATCACCGCAGGCGAGGAGGGCGTAGGGGATGATTTGTTTGTGCGTCGGATCGGTCTCGGCCGCGGAGCGGGCGAGAAAATGGTTGTGCCCGCGTGCCAGGAGCGAGTCGAGATAACGCTGCGGCTCGAAGCAAAGGCCGTGGAAGCTGCCCAGCTCGTCGAAGAGTTCTCGCCTAACGACGAGGACGTTTTCGTTAGGCGCGCTCATCGGCCATCCTTCCTAATCTTGCTCCTGCTCCTAATCCTGTCCGGTCGCGAGAGATTAAGAGCGGGCGCAAGAGCAGGATAAGGAGGAGCTAGAACGAGAACGTCGCCCCAAGCTGCGGCCCGAGGAGGTTGAGGCTCGGGTTGGGATCGGTCTGGCCGCCGTTGGAAAGATGCTGATAGAGGATGCCCGCCTGGACTTTGAAGCGCTCATTCACCCGATATTCAAGACCGCCGGCGGAGAGAATGTTAAAGGTGAAATCCTGCCCCTGACCCTGGCGAAAATCATCCGTGCTGTCGATCCAGCCGAGGCCGACGCCAGCCGAGGTGTAAAATTGAAAACGCGAGCCGGGACGGACAAAGACGTGCCGGAATCCCACCGAGATGCCGAAGTAGTGGTTCTCGGGTCCGCGAAAAATCGGCTCCCCCAAGACGAGACCGTAAACCTGATTATAGCCGCGGAAGAAACTTCCATCGTCGTTGTTTACTCCCCAACGCAGCCGCCCGGTGAGAAATTGCGCGCCGATCTCGTAGTTGTTGGGATTGCCCGCGATGGAGAGGAGATAGGCGCTCTCCGCGGAGAATTCGAAGTGTGGGGCATCAACACCATCCGTGGACGCGACGGCGGGCGGCGCGCTCTTTGTTTCAGCCTCGCCCGCAAGGAGGCGAGCGGCGGAAAGTAAGAGGGCGCCGACAGCGATGGCAAACGAAAGCCGGGGAAATTTCATAAAGGGCGGAAGCATATTTCGAGTTCCTGCAATTGCAATTGAGCAGCCGTCTCCGCATGATCGCGGGATGAACAAAATCCTCTATTTAATGACCGGTGCGACGGTAGCGTTGCTTCCTCATCTGCTCTCCGCGGCGGCTGATGAGGTCCAGGGAAAGCAACTTGCGCAGGAAGTCTTACAGGCCTGCGGTGCCCCGAATTGGTCGAACGTGAAAACGATCGACTTCACGTTCGCGGTGGAAAAAAACGGCAAGACGGTGGCGCAGGCGGAACATCATTGGGATGTCGCCGCCCAAACCGACGAAGTGAAGTGGAAAGGCAAGGACGTGACCGTGAACCTGGCGAATCCGGACCCAACCGAGGAGGCGAAAGCCGCCTACGCGCGTTGGGTAAACGATTCCTACTGGCTTCTCGCGCCCGCGAAATTGCAGGATCGCGGAGTGACGGCGACCTCCGAGGGCACGAAAGAAATCAGCGGGGCGAAGCGCGATGTTTTGCGACTGCGTTTTGCGCAGGTCGGGCTCACGCCTAACGATCAATACCGGCTCTATATCGATCCGGCGACGAAGCTGGTGACCTATTGGGATTACATGCCCAAAGGCGAGAAGGGAATGAGTGGGACGTGGGAAAATTACCAGAAGACGGGCGGGTTAACGCTCGCCACCGAACACAAGATGGACGAAGGCGTGCGTATCCGGATTCTCAATCTGAAAGTGACCTCCGCGAAGTGAGATACCCCGGAGGGACGTGCTTCCGCACGTCCAGTTTTCTGGAGGAAACTAGCTTTCCCTCCTTGAGTGGGAGAAGGAGACGCCGGTTTTTGAAACGCGGCAGCAAGTTCCTCCGGGGCCGCCCGTGTTTTATCGCATCCAAGCCTGCAGATCAGGCGGAAGCGGACTTTGCCAGTCGAGCTGATCATCGAGCCGCAGACGTGCTGAATGCAACGCGTGGCGCGGGAGGAGAAGCTGCTCCTGCAATTCTTCGGTCCAGCCAGTTTCGATGAAACGGAGGTAGAGCTTCTCGTTAGGCCCGTAGATCTTGTCGCCCACGATGGGGTGCCCGAGACGGGCGAGATGAACGCGAATCTGATGCGTTCGCCCAGTTCGGGGGAGCGCTCGCACAATGGCAAACTTTCCGCCTAACGAATCCAGCCTAACGAATCGCTCTTCCACCCGGAACTCGGTTCGCGCCGGCGCGCCCTTTGCCTGGATCGCCTGTTTCAGCCAGATCGCAGAAGGTGCGTACGCGCCCAGGCGGGCGAGGGGAGCATCGACCGTGATCGCCTCCCAATCAGGCCAGCCGCTAACGATGGCGAGATATTCCTTGGCGATGCGGCGCTGCTCCATGGCGAGGCCGAAGCGCCGCGCTGTCGCGGCATTTTTCGCGATCAAAACAAGCCCGCTGGTTTCTCGGTCGAGGCGGTTGACGATCGAGACCTGGCCGCCGTTGACCAACTCGAAAGCGAGCAACTCGCGCAGCGCGGCCCAGAGGGTTGGCGGACCGCCGGGTTTGCTCGGATGGATGAGGAGGAAGGGCGGCTTCTCCACCACGAGGTAATCGTCCGACTCGTCGATGATGCGGAAATCGAGACGAATCCTTGCGCGGCCAGCGGGCGTAGGTAGATGAGCGGACGCCGGCATGATTTCGCTCCAGAACGTTACCCGCTATTACGAGGCCGGCGAGCGCTCGGTCCACGCGCTTGATGGCGTTTCGCTCGCGATCGCGCCGCATGAATTTGTCGCGGTCGTCGGCCCGAGCGGCTGCGGCAAGAGCACCTTGATGCATTTGATTGCGGGCCTCGATCGGCCGACCACGGGCGAGATCATGGTCGACGACCTCAGCCTAACGACCGCGGATGACGCCGCGCTGACCGATTTTCGCCGCCGCCGGCTCGGTCTCGTCTTCCAATTCTTCAACCTTTTGCCGACGATGAACGTGCGCGAAAACGTCAGCCTGCCCCTGCTTCTGCAGGGGGTGCCGCTCGAGCAATGCGAGGCGCGCGCGAACGAGCTGTTGCGCCTCGTTGGCCTAACGGAAAGGGCCGGCCATTTTATCCATCAGCTGAGCGGGGGCGAGCAACAGCGCACCGCGATCGCGCGCGCGCTCGTGCACCGCCCCTCGCTACTGATCGCGGATGAGCCGACGGGAAACCTCGACACCGCCTCGGCGGAGCGCGTCCTGGCCTTGCTTCGCCAGATTGCGGACGAACAGCTGGCTACGCTCATTTTGGTGACGCACAGCCAGGAGGTGGCGGCGGCGGCGGCGCGTCTGATCGAGATGCGCGATGGGAAAATCGTGAGCGATCGCGATTCCGTCGTAGCAGCAGCGCCGGCAGCTCCCGCTGGGTAGCGCATGCGTCTGGCGTGCTGGCGACGGTGTTCCACCGTCGCGAACTTTCCTTGAACACCAGCTATCACGTGACGTTCATGTGGTGAGAAAAGTTCGTCGCGCTGGAACCGCGCGACCAGCACGCGAGACGCATGCGCTACCCGGCAGAGGCTACGGGCGCGTGCTACGGTCTGTCATGCCCATCTACCAACTCGAGCGGAAGCAAACCGTCTCGTTAGGCATCGAGGAATGCTGGCGCTTTTTTTCCGATCCGCGCAACCTCAGGAAGATCACGCCGCCGGAGATGAACTTCCGGATCAAGGGCGAATTGCCGCCGGAAGTATACCCCGGGCTGATGATCGAATATACCGTCTCGCCATTGTTAGGCATTCCTCTCACCTGGCTGACGGAGATCGTCCAGGTGGAGGCGCCGCATCGCTTCGTCGACGAACAGCGGGTTGGGCCTTACCGCATCTGGCATCACGAACATTTCTTCCGCGAAATATCGGGCGGGGTCACGGAGGTGCGGGATTTGGTGACCTATGTGCCGCCGCTCGGGCCTCTCGGCGGAGTCTTAAACAAGTTCCTCATTCGCCCGCAGCTCGAGCGGATTTTCGACTATCGAAAAGCGCAGCTCGGCTCGGCGGATCAATGACCCGCGCCACATCCCGCCCTATAGCGCGGGTGTCTCACCCGCGTCGGTGTGGCCGCCTCTCGCGACCGGCGCACGGCCTGCTTGACCCCGCCCGCAAAACCGCTTTACCTAACGTCCTCACTTCGCGCGGAAAGGAACGCCTTTGGAACTAAAAGATATCAGAGCCATCATCGACTTGATGAAAAAAAATGACCTTTCCGTCTTCGAGATGGAGAAGGACGGCTTCAAGCTCAAACTGCAGAAGGGCGCGGGTGAGCAAACCGTTTTTGTGGCGCCACCCGCCTTCCCGACGATGGCGCAGGGAGCTCTGCCGGCGGCAGCTCCGGCGGCGACCACGGCTCCTGCCGCAGCCGTCGAGGGCGGCTCTACTGCCGCCGCCGCGGCGTCGAAGGAAATTACCTCGCCGATGGTCGGCACTTTTTATCGCGCCGCTTCGCCGGAATCGCCCTCCTTTGTCGAGGTCGGCCAGGAAGTGAATGCCGAGACGGTCGTCTGCATCATCGAAGCGATGAAAGTGATGAACGAAATCAAAGCCGAAGTCAGCGGCGTGATCGCCGAGGTGGTGGCCGAGAATGGCAAGCCGGTGCAGTTCGGCCAGGCGTTATTTAAGGTTCGTTAGGTGACGCTGCGCGTCATCCTGAGCGCAGCGAAGGACCGCACATTTACGATCTGTGATTTCTGTTAACGAGCAACCGAGGATTCCTACTGTGGGATCCCTCTTCGTGCTCCGCCCGGATCGGGATGACAAATCACCAACGTAAGATTTAGCTGATGTTCGAAAAAATCCTGATCGCAAACCGCGGTGAGATCGCGCTTCGCGTTATCCGCGCCTGCAAGGAATTGGGCATCCGCACCCTCGCCGTCTATTCGGAGGCCGACGTGGAATCGCTGCACGTCCAGCTCGCCGACGAATCGATCTGCATCGGTTCCGCGCCCAGCTCCGATAGCTATCTCAAGATCGATCGCATCATGAGCGCAGCGGAAGTCGGCGACGTTGATGCGATCCATCCCGGTTACGGATTTCTCGCCGAGAACGCGCACTTCGCCGAAGTCTGCGAGAGCTGCAGGATCAAATTCATCGGGCCGACTGCGGAAGCGATGCGCTTGATGGGAGACAAAAATTCCGCGCGCGCCTGCGCTCGCAAGGCGGGCGTGCCGGTGACGCCGGGGAGCGACGGCATCGTCGAGACGGAAGAGGAAGCCAAGCGAGTCGCGAAGAAGATCGGTTACCCGGTGATGATCAAAGCGGTTTCGGGCGGAGGCGGTCGCGGAATGCGCGCCGCGCATAACGAAGTCTCGCTCGTGAAAGGATTTCACGGCGCCCGCAACGAGGCAGAAAAGGCTTTCGGCAATGCCGAGGTTTACATCGAGAAGCTGATCATGAACCCGCATCACATCGAGTTCCAGATCATGGCCGACAGCTTCGGCAACACCGTTCATCTCGGCGAGCGCGATTGCTCAATCCAGCGGCGCAATCAGAAGGTGATCGAAGAATGTCCGTCGCCACTGCTCACGCCCTCACTCCGCCGCAAGATGGGCCAGGCGGCGGTGAAGCTCGCGCAGTCGGTCAACTACGTGAACGCCGGGACGATCGAATTCCTGGTCGACGACAAGGGCAATTATTACTTCATCGAGATGAACACCCGCATCCAGGTGGAGCATACGATCACCGAAGAGGTTTACGGCTGCGACCTGGTGAAAGAACAAATTCACATCGCCGCGGGCGATAGACTCTCGCCGCATGTCGCCCGGCCGCTCGCGCGCCAGCACGCCATTCAGTGCCGGATCAACGCCGAGGATCCGGCGCGCAATTTTCAGCCCTCCGCCGGGAGGATCAATTTTTACTACGCACCCGGCGGCCGCGGCATACGAATCGATTCCCACGCCTATACCGGCTACACCGTGCCGCCTCACTATGACTCGATGATCGCGAAACTGATCGCGATCGGCGCGACGCGTGAGTCCGCGATCGCGCGGATGCGGCGCGCGCTCGGCGAGTACCTCATCACCGGCATCAAGACAACGATCCCATTTCACAGCGCGATCATGCGCAATCCCGATTTCCGCAATGGCCATTACGACACCGGCTTCGTCGACCGGCTGATGAACTCCGAGGCGTTCGAGCTGCGGACCTCGAACGGTCGCCTGCACGATTGATCGCGCCCGGCCCGCTTTACGCTATTCTCGATCTCGGCTACGTCGTGCCGGACGAGGCTGCGCGCGTCATCGATGAGTTGATTCGTGGCGGCGCGGATCTCATCCAGCTCCGCGCGAAAGGGCAGCGCATCGGCGAGATTCGAAAGCTCGCCGAAGAACTGCATCGCCTAACGAGTGCCGCCCGAGTGCCGCTGATCGTCAATGATCATGCGGAAATCGCCCGCGACGTGCCGGTGGAGGGCTTGCACCTCGGCCAGGACGACCTCCCGATCGCGGCCGCGCGTGAGATCGTTAGGCGAGATTGCTGGATCGGCAAATCCACCCACAACGTCGCCCAAGCTGTGGCGGCGGAGGGCGATGGCGCCGATTACATCGGCTTCGGCCCACTCTTTGCCACGCCGACGAAACCCGACTACGCGCCGATTGGCCTCGAGGATATTCGCCGCGTTCACGAGCAGGTGCGGATCCCGATCTTCTGCATCGGTGGAATCACGCTCGGCAATCTGCCCGAAGTCATGGCCGCTGGCGGAAAGCGCGCAGTCATCGTATCTGGCTTGCTGCAAAGCCGCGATATCTCCGGCACCACGCGTTTGGCGAAGCAGTTATTGGAAACCGCGCCGGAAATCGCAAATCGCAAATCGCAAATCTAAAATCACCCATGTCCGTCCTCGTAGTTGGTTCCATCGCGCTCGACACCGTCAAAACGCCCGTCGAAGAACATACCGATCAGCTTGGCGGTTCTGCCTCTTACGCGGCGCTGGGCGCGAGTTTTTTTTCGCCTGTGAAACTCGTTGGCGTGGTCGGCGATGATTTTCCCGAATCGGAGTTCGATTTCTGGAAAAGTCACGAGATCGACGCCAGCGGCGTCCAGCGTGCGCAGGGAAAAACCTTTCGATGGAGCGGCGAATACGCGTGGGATTTGAATACGCGCGAAACCAAATCCGTCGCCCTTAATGTTTTCGAAAACTTCGAGCCGGCGTTGCCCGAAAATTTTCGCGAGACCACTTTCGTCCTCCTCGCCAATATCGCGCCGTCGTTGCAGGCGCATGTTCTCGACCAGATGAAACGCCCGCGTTTCGTCGTCGCCGACACGATGGATCTTTGGATTGAGACGGCGCGAAAAGATCTCGAGGCGCTCCTCCCGCGCGTTGACCTGCTCATCCTGAACGACAGCGAAGCGCGGCAGATGACTAACAACACCAGCCTGATTCGCGCCGGGCGCCAGATTCGGCGGATGGGTCCGAAATATGTCGCGGTGAAAAAAGGCGAGCACGGCGCGCTCCTCTTTGGCCCGGATGAATTCTTCAGCTGCGGCGCTTATCCGCTGGAAGACATTCACGATCCCACAGGCGCCGGCGATACTTTTGCGGGCGGCGTCGCCGGCTATCTCGCGGGCAAAGGCGCGGGAGAAGTGGACTTTAGCCAACTGCGCAAAGCGCTCATCTACGGCAGCGTGCTCGCGAGCTTCAACGTCGAAGCCTTCAGCATGGATCGAATGCGCAGCCTAACGAGTGAGCAAATTGAAGAGCGCTACCAGATGTTCAAGCTCATGAGTCAATTCGAAGTGCTGGAGTAGAACAGCGCGAGGCGCAAGCCGGCACGGTGGGTGCGTGAAAGGCTTCAGTAGCGCCCCGTGCGTTCGAGGAGCGGTTCCCACCATGCCCGATTATTCAGATACCAATCGATGGTCGCGCTCAATCCCTCGCGAAAGTCGTGCCGCGGCTTCCAGCCGAGATCCCGCTGCGCGAAGGAGGAGTCAATCGCGTACCGTCGGTCGTGTCCGAGCCGGTCGGTAACGTAGGAGATCAGGCTTTCCGGTTTGCCGAGTTGGGCGAGAATGAGTTTCACGGTCGCGATGTTCGGCATCTCGCTGTCGCCTCCGAAATTGTAAACAGCGCCCGGTTTTCCCTCGAAAAGCGCGGCGACAATGCCAGCGCAATGATCTTCCACATGAATCCAATCGCGCACATTCATCCCATCGCCGTAAACCGGCAGAGGCTCGTCGCGGAGGGCTTTCACGATAATGAGCGGGATCAGTTTTTCAGGGAACTGGTAAGGGCCGTAGTTGTTCGAGCAGCGGGTCACGATCACTTCCTGGCCAAAGGTGCGATGACAGGCGAGGGCGAGAAGATCGGCGCTGGCTTTGCTCGCGGAATAGGGAGAGCTGGGCTCGATCGGCGATTGCTCGGTGAAACGTCCGGTCGCGCCTAACGAACCATAAACTTCGTCGGTCGAGACCTGGAGAAAGCGTTTGACCCCGTCGCGGCGGGCCGCGTCGAGGAGCACGCTCGTCCCGACGATATTGGTGTGAATGAAATTTTGCGGAGAATTGATGCTGCGGTCGACGTGCGATTCCGCCGCGAAATTGATAACCGCGAAAAATTGCTCCTCGTGCAGGAGCGTGTCCATCTGGTCGGCATTGGCGATGTCGGCTTGGAAGAATTCGTAACGCGCGCCGTGTTCTTCGAGGACACCATCGAGGTTGGCCAGATTCCCGGCGTAGGTGAGGGCATCGACATTGGTGACGGAAGCCGGCTTGTAATGTTGCAGAATGTAACGAATAAAGTTACTCCCGATGAATCCACAACCACCCGTGACGAGCAAGCGCATCGAGGCGCTACCTAGCAGCGGAGCGGAGCCCGCGCGAGGAGAAACTTACGCCGCGGGCGGGCCGCTTTCGTTCGAGCAGCGGCTCGCGCGCGTCGATTGGACGCCATGGCTGATCCTCGGTCTCGGTGCACTCCTGCGCTTCCTTTTTTTGAGCATGAAGCCGCCCCATTTCGACGAGGGGATTAATGGCTGGTTCGTGGATCAGATGAAGCGCACCGGTTTTTACAAATACGATCCCACGAATTATCACGGACCGCTGCACTTCTACATCCTCTTCCTCGCGCAGACCTTGTTTGGCCG
>JBBSGS010000047.1:0-14824 GCA_038253875.1 Chthoniobacterales bacterium | reverse complement strand
CCGCCCGGTTCGAGCCGCGCCGTGATCGCGCGCAGTCCCTCCTCGACGGCGCCGAGTTCGTCGTTCACCTCCATCCGCAACGCCTGAAAAATCTGCGTCGCGGGATGACGCCGGCCGTGGCGGCCGACGATTTTCTCGATCATTTTCGCGAGGGCGAGGGTTTCGCGAAAAGGCGATTCTTTTCGCGACTTCACGATCTGGCTGGCGACGCGCCGCGCAGCCGGTTCCTCGCCCAGCTCCCGAAAGATGCGGGTGAGATCTTCCTCGGTGTAGCTATTGACGACCTCGGCTGCGGTCAGCTCCTGGCGTGGGTCCATGCGCATATCGAGCGGGCCGTTGCGCATGAGACTGAAGCCGCGGTCGCCGTTCTCCAACTGCCGCGAGGAGACGCCGAGGTCGAGGATGGCGCCGCCCACTTGGGCAATGCCGAGCCGGTCAAGGACCGCGCCGGTCTCGCGAAAATTCGCCCACTGCCAGGTGACCCGGCTTCCGAAGTTGGTTAGGCGCGCGATTGCGAAATCAAGCGCCTCCGGATCCTGATCGAGCGCGAGGACATCGGCGCCGGCGCGCAAAATCGCCTCGGTATGACCGCCGCCGCCACAGGTGCCGTCGAGAATGAGCGAGCCGGCGTGGGGCGCGAGCAGCTCGATTGCTTCCGTCACCAGAACCGGACGGTGATAGCTGAAGTCCTCCATTTCCTGCGCCTCCTCCCTGATGTTGACCGGCCCGGTCGAAAACCGGATTTCCCTCTCAAATAACAACGCGTTCATCTCGTCTCGCTCCGTTACAAACCGACAAGGTTGGCCACGTGCTGGTAGGTGGGATGCTCGTCCTGGTGCGCGCGTTTCCAGCGCCCCAGGTTCCAGATTTCGAAACGACCGGCCCCGCCCACGAGCGCGACCTCACCTTTCAGATCGAGCTGCTTGCAAACGTCGACAGGCAAAAGGAGGCGGCCCTGTTTGTCGGCGGAGCCGTGTTGAGCGCGGGCGTGCAGTTGGCGTTGGAAGACACGCAAGTCGCGCGCCGATACGCCTGCGGCGTTCGCAGCGAAGGCGCCCAAGCGACCGAATTCGTTAGGCGACATGACAAGCAGACACTGCAGGTTCTGCTCGGGCACGAGGAGGAAATCTTCGGAATCGCCATTGCGTCGCCAGCGCGAGGGAATGGTGACACGATTTTTCTCGTCGATCTGATGACGGAACTCTCCCGCGAAGAAAGTTTGAGATGACGAGGCTGAATCCATGGCGGAAGGACTAATACTCCATATTAATCCACTTTCCCCCACTTTTAACCACCGCGCTTTTACAGGGTCAATAAATAAAATGCCCGTTTGCGTGCTTTTCTTCCGCCGCATAGCCTTCCAGGCGCTCTTATGTCTGGCAAGGTTTTCACTCAAGCGGCGTTCGCGGCGCTGCTCCTCGCGGTCGCCCCGCTCTTCGCGCAATCAGCCGACGACTCCGTTCGCGTCACCCTGACAATGAATCCCGACGGCTCGAAAACGGTCTCCCGGATTGACGGGCAGAAGCATGAATCGGTCGCCACGACCACCACGGCAGACGGTAAGCCGGGCGGGAAAATCATCTATCACCTGGACGGCGAAGGCCGCTACGAAAACGGCCGGGTGTATGCCGCCGACGGTGCTTTTCGATTCAAAACGATCTACCGTTACGACACCGCCACCGCCGGGCGGCTCACGGAGGAAACGCAGTTGGACAAGAACAGCTCCGTTCTGCACAAGATCGTTTATACTTTCGATGGCGAGGGACATCCGACTGGCTACGCGATCTACGATGGCTCCGGCGCGCTGCTCGGGCGCACCACGCCGAAGAGCGCGCCTCCTCAGTCGCGGCGCGGCCGCTAAAGTGTAGCGGCGGCTGTGTCGGCAGCACCGCGCCAGAAATTGGATCCTTCCTCGCAGCGTCCGCGATATTTCCAGGCTACTCGTCTTTGTTTTGCCGGCCAAGTCTGCGGGCAACACGCCCGCCGCTACAGCTTCGCCCCCGCGGAGCGTGCTTTGCGCGGGATTCGGATTCGTTAGGCCAGGTCGCACTCGCTCACTTGCCAGCGATGGCAAAGGGCGTTATCAGGTCAACACATGATCGATTACATCCAGAAGGGTGGTCTTCTCATGTGGCCCATTCTGGCCTGCAGCATCATCTCGATCGCGGTTTTCGCGGAGCGCCTTTTCTATTTCCACCGCGCGGCCATCCACGTTGGTGAGTTTTTACAGGGCCTTTCCAACCTGGTGCAGCGGCGCAACTTCGCCGAGGCGTTGCACGAATGCGCGGGCACGCCCGGGCCGGTGGCGCGCGTCATCCACGCTGCCATCATCCGCCATGATGCGCCGCGCTCCGAGCTGCGCGAGATCGTGCAGGAAGCCGGCCAGCTCGAGGTGCCGAAGCTGGAGCGCTTCCTCGGGGTGCTTGCGACTTTGGCTTATCTCACGCCGTTGATTGGATTGTTAGGCACGGTCGCCGGGATGATCGAAGCGTTCGGAATGGTTTCGTCCAATGGCGGCTATGCCACCGTCACGGAACTTTCCACCGGGATTTACAAAAGCCTCCTCACCACTGCCGCGGGGCTGGTCGTGGCCACACCGACTTTCGTGGGTTACAGCTATCTCTCCTCACGGGTGAACACCCTACTCCACGACATGGAACGCGCCGGGATCGAAGTAGTGCACATGCTGACCGATCGCGCGCCCGCGGGGGAGATTATCAGCTTTCAGGAAGCGCAGACGAAGAGGGCGGAACAGCGCTTTGAGCGTTAGGCAGGGGCCGCTGCGTTCTCGCGCCTAACGAGAAATGAAGCTCACGCGCACGAGCAACATCAGCTTCGGCTGGCTTTACGTCTTTCCTCTGCTCGACGTTTTGTTCCTTCTCATTTTCTTTTTCCTGCTCAGTTCGAACTTCGTCCTCCAGCCGGGGATTTCGGTGACCGTGCCTTTCTCGCGTTTCACCCTCGGCCCGCAGCCTAACCAGCAAATCATCAGCATCACCGGCGGCCCCAGCCCGGCGATTTATTTGCGCGATCAAAAGGTCACACTCGACCAGCTTGGGCCGGGACTCGACGAGACCAAGCGCCGGGGCCGCTCCGTCGTGATCAAAGCCGACCGCCTCGCTTCCTACGATCTCGTCATGGCAGTGACGAACGCGGCGCTCGAGCGCGGAATCACCTCCGTGGCGCTGGCCACCACGCCGCAACGGTGAGCGCGGGCACTTACGCGCAGCCGGGAGGAGAGTTGCTCTTCCATTGGGAGCGGCCGCGCCGTCGCCGCCTGGCGATTGCCGGCTTTATCCTGGCGTCGTTAGGCCTGCATGTCCTCTGCTTTTTGCTCTTTCAGGTGATCTATCCGCCGACCATTGCGCTGCTTCCGCCACCGGCGCGCGTGAGCGTGATCGCGCCCACGTCGCCGGAAGCGCGCACTTTTTTGCAATGGCTCGCGGCAGAGGATCCGGCGCTCGCTTCACAAACACAGCGACCCGCTGAAGCCCGCGCCTACCAACTGCCGAAATTGGCGCACGTTCCATCCTACATCGCGGTGCCGCCGCAGTTGAAAGAGCTGCCGCTGCCGCCGCCACCGGTCGAGCGGCTGGAGCGCTCGGCCTCGCCGCCGGGTCCGGTCCCGATGGAAACGATCGCGCCCGCGCCGGCGCCGATCGTCGCGCCGAGCACGATCACGTTTTCCGGCCCGCTCCAGGACCTGCCGTTCACCCGCCCGGAATTGAAATTCCGCGCCGCCTTGCGCGACGCCCCGCAGGCCGCGCGTTTCCGTGTGGCGGTCGACCGCGCCGGGTCGGTACGCTATTGCCTGCGTGACTCCTCCTCGGGCGACGCCGCCCTCGACGATCAGGCGCGCCGCGCCCTTGCGCTTTGCCGTTTCGGCGCCACCGCCAGGCAATTTTCGCCTAACGACAAGCTGATTTGGACGATGGCGACGATCGACTTCGGCAGCGACCTCGAGTTGCCGCCGGCCGCGGAGAGTGTTCCGTGATCCGCGTCAGCCTCGCCGCGCTGGTCACGATTTATCTGCTGCTTTTTCTTGCGGCGGTTTTTCTCCTCTGGATAGTGGGCGAGTGGAATCGGCGCCGGCGTGAACAGCGGGCTCTGCGCCACCGTCTGCGGTGCGTCATTTGCGCCTTCGAATTTGAAGATCGCACGCCGACTCTCTTGCCGCGTTGCCCGCGCTGCGGCAGCTTGAACGAACGTTTTAAACTGGACCGAATTTAATCATGGGAATGTGGATTGGCCGCAATCGAAAAGCTCGCGTCACCTACGGCTTCGACGAGATCGCGCTCGTCCCCGGCCGGGTGACGATCAACCCCGGCGAAGTCGACATCACCTGGCGCCTGCCGCGCAAGGACGCCGAGGCGCTGGAATTCAAGATCCCGATCCTAGCCAGCGCGATGGATGGCGTGGTCGATGTGCCATTCGCCATCGCGATGGGAAAGCTTGGCGGGCTCGCCGTGCTCAACCTCGAAGGAGTACAGACGCGTTACAAGAATCCCGAGGAAGTGCTGCAGAAAATCGTCGATGCGGACAAGGCCGAGATCACCGCCCTGCTGCAAAAGATTTACCAGGAGCCGGTGCAGGAAGATTTGATTCGGGCGCGCGTGAAGGAAATGAAAGACTCGGGCGTTCCCGTAGCGGTTAGTTCCATTCCGCAACGCGCCACCAGCTTCGGCGCGATCGCGCAGGAAGCGGGCGCTGATATTTTTGTGGTGCAAAGCACGGTCTCGACCGCCCGCCACGTCTCGTCGGAATATGAGTCGCTCGATCTCACGAAATTCTGCCGCGAGATGCGCATCCCGATCATCGTCGGCAACACGGTCGGTTACGAAGCGACCCTGGAAATTATGGAATGCGGCCCGGCCGCAGTGCTTATCGGCGTGGGCCCAGGCGCGGCTTGCACCTCGCGCGGCGTTCTCGGTCTCGGCGTGCCGCAGGTCACGGCGACGGTTGATTGCGCCGCGGCGCGCGACGCCTATTTCAAAAAAACCGCGCGCTATGTCCCGATCATCACCGACGGCGGAATGAGCAAAGGCGGCGACGTCTGCAAAGCGCTCGCTTGTGGCTCGGACGCGGTCATGGTCGGGAGCGCTTTCGCCAAAGCTCACGAAGCGCCTGGCTGCGGCTACCATTGGGGTATGGCGACACCGCACGCGAATCTCCCGCGCGGCACCCGGATCAAAGTCGGCGCGACCGGTTCGCTCAAGCAGATCCTTTTCGGCCCCGCCGAGGTGGATGACGGCAGCCAGAATCTCGTCGGCGCCATCACCACATGCATGGGCAATGTCGGCGCGAGCTCGTTGCCGGAATTTCAACAGACGGAAATTATCATCGCGCCCTCAATCAAGACCGAAGGCAAGCTTTTCCAAACGGTTCAGAGCGTCGGCATGGGGACGCGGTGAGGCAGTGACAAGTGCACGGTGATAGATGAATGGTGAAGAGAACCTTGCGGTGACGCTTCCCCTCTTCGTCTTTCTCCTATCGCCATTGCCCATTCACTATTTCGAATGAACCGCAGAGTCGTCATCACCGGCATGGGCGTCATCACGCCGATCGGCCGCGAGCTCGAAACCTTCTGGAATAACCTGCTCGAAGGCCGGAGCGGCATCGTCGATATTTCGCGCTTCGACACCACCGGCTACGACTGCACCATCGCTGGCGAAGTGCGCGACTTCGATCCGAAACCGGTCTTCAACAATCCGAAAGATCACAAACGCACCGATCGCTTCACCCATCTCGCAATGGCCGCGGCGAAAAGCGCGATGGCCGATTGCGGAATTGACATGGAGAAAGTCGTGCGCGAGCGCTTTGGCGTGCTCGTCAGCAGCGGCATCGGCGGGCTCAAGACGCTCGAAGACCAGCACAGCGCGCTCGTCGACAAAGGCCCGGATCGCGTTTCCGCGTTCACCATCCCGATGCTCATCAGCAACATGGCGAGCGGGCTCATCTCGATGGAGTTTGGCCTACGCGGGCCGAACATGTGCATCGTCACCGCCTGCGCCACTTCCAACAACGCCATCGGCGAAGCCTGGCGGATTATTAAATTCGGCGACGCCGACATCTTTCTCGCTGGCGGCTCCGAAGCGGCCGTCATTCCGATCGGTCTCGGCGGATTTTCCGCGATGAAAGCGCTCAGCACACGCAACCACGAACCGCAGCGTGCTTCGCGTCCATTCGATCGCGATCGCGACGGCTTCGTCATTGGCGAAGGCGGCGGTGTCGTGGTCGTCGAAGAACTCGAACACGCCAGGGCGCGCGGCGCCAAAATTTATTGCGAGCTGGCCGGCTACGGCCTTTCCGGGGACGCCTATCACATGACCGCGCCACCACCCGACGGCGAAGGCGCCGCCCGCGCGATGAACATGGCGCTAAAGCACGCCAGCATTGGGCCGGAGAGGGTGGATTACGTCAACGCGCACGCCACCTCCACCGGCCTCGGCGATATTTGCGAAACGCGCGCGATCAAGACCGTCTTCGGGGAACACGCTAAAAATGGCCTCGCAATCAGCTCTACCAAATCGATGACCGGCCATTTGTTAGGGGGTGCCGGCGCGATCGAGCTGGCAGCCTGCGCGCTGGCTATTCGCGATGGAAAAATTCCACCTACGATCAACCTCGATAACCCGGATCCGGAGTGCGACCTCGACTACACTGCGCACGTCGCGAAAGAAAAAAAGGTGCGTGTGGCGGTGAACAATTCCTTCGGCTTCGGCGGCCACAACGCGACTCTGGTCGTGACTGAGTTCACAGGTTAGGCCGCCGGGCGCGCGCTCAGCCTTTTCGCGATGCGCTCCACAAAGTCGACGGAGCCAGTTCAACCACGTTTCCGGCCGGGTCACGAAAGTAAATCGACCGCGATCCATCGGACCACTTCACTTCCGATTCGATCGCCACTCCGCGTGCCAGCAGGTGCCCGCGCCAATCCTCCAGCTCTGTTTCGTCGGTCGCGAAAGCGACGTGACCCTCACCGCTCGCGCCATGCGTCGGCACGCCCGCGTCGGGGATGCGCGTGCGGGCCGGATCGAAAACCAGCAGCACCGCCGCGCCGCAACGGAAAGTGATTCCGCGACCTTCCATCCTCGAAACCACTTCTAGACCAAGCACGCCGTGATAAAATTCCTCGGCCGCGGAGAGGTCGCCGGCATAGAGCGCAGCTTCCAGTAGCGGACCGAGTTTCATCCCGCGAGCTTGCGCTCATCGGCCTGTGCGAACGAGCAATTTCCGAGATGGCGGAGCGCTTGCCGTTCCGAAGCTCAGCGCCACAGTGCTCCTGGCATGCGCGAACTCGGCAGAGTTTTGATGATTTTCGGCGGCGGCCTTCTGCTCCTCGGCCTCGCGCTCTGGTGCGGGCTGGGGACGGGATGGCTGGGGCGCCTGCCCGGGGACATCCGACTCGAACGCGGACACTCTGCGTTTTATTTTCCGATCGTCAGCTGCATCATCATCAGCATTCTCCTGAGCCTGCTCCTGGCGCTCTTCCGTCGTTAGGCGCATGCTGGAGAAACAGGCTAGCCTAACGAGGCACGTCGCGCGATTGCGCCATTGCCGGCGCTGTCCGCTGATGCATCCGCCCCCTGTTTCCGGCGGTCCCGTTGTCAGCAAAGTTATTCTCGTCGGTCAGGCGCCCGGCGTACGCGAGCCGGTCGTTGGGAAGCCGTTCGCCTGGACGGCGGGCAAGACCCTCTTTCGCTGGTTTGAGGAGGCTCTTGGCCTAACGGAAGAAGAAGTGCGCGCGCAAATTTATTTTGCGGCGGTCTGTCGTTGTTTTCCAGGCAAGGCGCCGGGCGGCAGCGACCGCGTCCCGAACCCGCAGGAGATCGCGAACTGCTCGACGTGGTTACAGCGCGAGCTGGAAATTTTGCAGCCGCAGCTTGTCATCCCGGTTGGGAAACTGGCGATCGCGCAATTCATCGCCGTAGGAAAACTCGACGAAATAATCGGCCACAGCTTTGGCGTCGAACGCGCCGGACAAAAGTTTGATCTCATCCCGCTGCCCCATCCTTCCGGCGCCTCGCCGTGGCATCGCATTTCGCCCGGTCGCGAATTGCTCACGCGAGCCATGCGACTGATCGCCAGTCATCCCCGCTTTGGTTAGATTAATGAATCAGGAACGCAGAAAAGCAGGAAAAGGAAGGCCGATGATTTAGCCACCGGATCCTGCTTTCCTGCTTTCCTGCTTTCCTGCTTTCCTGATTCATCCTTTCTTTCGCTATGACCGATCGCATCCGCGTCACCGTCTGGGGTGAGAACGTTCACGAGCGCGAGAACCCGATCGTGGCCCAGGTCTATCCCGGCGGTATCCACAACTGCATCGCTGAAGGCCTGCGCGCAGACGCCGCGCTCGAGATCGGCACCGCTACCTTGCAGGAACCCGATCACGGCCTAACGATAAGCGTCCTGGACGCCACGGATGTCCTCGTCTGGTGGGGCCACGCCGCCCACGGCGAAGTCGAGGAAGCCGTCGTCGAGCGGGTGCTCGGCCGCGTCTGGGAAGGGATGGGTTTCATCGCGCTCCACTCGTCGCATTACGCCAAGGTCTTCAAACGGCTGATGGGCACCGGTTGCTCACTCACCTGGCGCGAGGCGGGCGAGCGCGAGCGACTCTGGGTCTGCAACCCGGGTCACCCCATTGCCCGCGGAATTGATCGTTGTTTTGAGCTCGAGAATGCGGAGATGTACGGCGAGCCCTTTGCCATTCCCGCGCCGGACGAAATCGTTTTCATTTCCTGGTTCGAGGGCGGCGAAGTCTTCCGCAGCGGCTGCACCTGGAAACGCGGCAACGGCAAAATCTTCTACTTCCGTCCCGGCCACGAGACCTATCCGATCTACTTCAATCCAGTGGTCAGGCAGGTGCTGCGCAACGCCGTGCACTGGGCGGCGCCGGAAGGGCAGAAATGGATCGATAGCTGTCCCAACGTTCCGATCGAAAAGGCCCATGAAAAGCTCCTCGCCAAAGGCCCGCAGCTGCACGAAAAGGTGCAACCGGATTCAAATAAGCATTTGAAATAGCGATTTGACCTGCCACCATTGAAAGATGGCGAAAGGCAGGGTGCGCGCGTCAATTCCAGCGGAGGCGGACCCGACCCGTTCCTCCTTGCTTGCCGCGGCCGGCGAGATCTTCGCCCGGCGCGGTTTCGAAGCGGCCACGGTGGCGGAGATCACCAAAACGGCCGGAACGAATGTCGCCAGCGTCAACTATCACTTCGGCGACAAGCTCGCTTTCTACATCGAAGTCCTCCGTCATTCCCTGCCTCCCCCGCCGGGGGTCGATTCGGAAGGAAAGACCTTATCGGCCGAGGCCCAACTCAAACTGTTTATCGTCGAGTTCGTGCGCACACTCATCGGAGAAGGCCGGCCGAGTTGGTGCGCGCGCCTCATGGCGCGGGAGATCGCGCAACCAACCCCAGCTCTGCCGGAGGTGATCCGGGAGGTGATACGCCCAAGGTACGAGCGGTTGCGCGCGATCATCGGCCATTATCTGGGCGAGCGCCCGGGTTCGGAGCGGGTGCGCTTCGTCGCCCATAGCGTGATCGCGCAATGCGTTCACTGGGCGCATGCACAACCGGTTTTCCCGCACATCTGGCCGGAGCTGCGGCTGAACGCTCCACAAGTGGAACGGATCGCCGAGCACATCGCCGATTTTTCGCTCGCCGGCTTGAAAGCGATGCGCGCTGCGCCCGCCCGCAAGAGCCGCCGTAAACGATGAGCGATTCCCTGCCTAACGAACAAAGCCACTGGCGGCCGGCGCATAATCCCTGGGCGATCGCCCTCACTGTCACGATCGCGACTTTTATGGAAGTGCTCGACACTTCGATCGCGAATGTCGCGCTGCCTCATATCGCCGGCAGCCTCTCGGCCGATCAAAACCAGGCGACCTGGGCGCTGACCAGTTACCTCGTGGCCAACGCGGTCGTGCTCCCGCGTCTGGGTCTCGGAGCGGGTCGGACGCAAACGCTTCTATATGACCTGCGTTCTCCTCTTCACCATCAGCTCCTTTCTCTGCGGTCTCGCGCCCAACCTCAGTTCGCTGATTTTTTTCCGGGTCCTGCAAGGGATCGGCGGGGGCGGGCTGGCCCCGAGCGAGCAGGCGATCCTGGCCGACACTTTTTCCCCGGCGAAGCGCGGGATGGCTTTTGCCGTTTATGGCATGGCGGTGGTTCTTGCCCCGGCCATCGGGCCGACGTTAGGCGGATTTATAACCGATCATTACTCGTGGCACTGGATCTTTTTCATCAATGTGCCTGTGGGCGTGCTCTCGCTTTTCCTGACCGCACATTTCGTCGAGGACCCGCCCCAACTGAAAGCGTCGACGGAGAAGGCGCGCGGAGTTTCGATCGATTATCTCGGCGCCGGATTGATCGCGCTCGCCCTCGGCTCGCTCGAAGTAGTGCTCGATAAAGGCCAGGAAGACGATTGGTTTTCGAGCCGCTTCATCGTCTTTTTCGCGATCACCGCCACGGTCGCGCTCGCCGTTTTTCTCGTTTACGAATGGCAGCAGGAGCACCCCATCCTAGACCTGCGACTCTTTAAAAACCGCAACTTCGCCGTCAGCAGCTTACTCATGCTCACCCTCGGCGCGGTCCTTTACGGCTCGGTCGTCTTGATTCCGCAGTTCGCGCAAACCGTGATGGGTTATACCGCGCAGAGGGCTGGGGAGGTGCTCACTCCCGGCGGCTTTGTCGTCTTGCTCTGTCTGCCGCTGGTTGGGTTTCTTATTTCAAAGGTGGATGCGCGCTACTTGATCGCGCTCGGTTTTTTTATCAGCGCCCTCGCCCTTTTTCATCTCGAGAACATCTACGTCGGTATCGATTTTCGGACTGCGATCATGTTCCGGATTTATCAGGCGATCGGCCTCGCGTTCCTCTTTGTCCCAATCAACACCATCGCCTATGTCGGAATCCCCAAGGAGCAAAACGGGCAGGTCTCGGCCATGATCAACCTTTGCCGTAACCTGGGCGGAAGCATCGGCATTGCCACGCTGACGACTTTGCTCGCGCGCCGCACCCAGGTCCATCAGTCCTACCTGTCATCCCATATCGCTCCGGGTGACCCGCAACTGCAGGCTGCCCTAACGAGTGCAACACAGCGCCTGGCCCAGGCAGGCACAAGCGCGGCCGATGCCACCCAGCTAGCCTACGGGCAAATTTATCGAACTTTGAGCCAGCAGGCCAACGTCAAGGCTTACATCGACGTGATAGAGATCTTCGGGATCATCTGCCTGCTCGTCATGCCGTTGCTCTTCCTCGCGAAACGCAGTCAACCCGGGCAAGCCTCCGCGGCTCATTGATCCCCTCCATTCCTTTATGAAAACCAAAACGAACGAACCAGCCGGACGCGCCACGGAAGAACCGCCGGACGGGAGAGACGAAGCAGAGGGCGCTCAGCCTAACGAAAATAACAAGAGCGTTTCATCCAAAGATTCCGCCGCCGATCAAGAAAAGAAACCTAAGAAGGGAAGCAAGAAGCCGCTCGTTATTCTCGCCATCGTGTTGCTGCTCGCGGCGATTGGGGGAACCATTTATTATCTGCACGCGCGCAACTACGAATCGACCGACGATGCTTTCGTCGATGGCAACGTCGTGCAAGTCAGCCCGAAGGTCGCGGCCACGGTGGTCGCGGTCCATTTCACCGACAACGCGAAGGTGACAAAGGGCGAGCTCTTGATCGAGCTCGATCCCAGGAATTTTCAAGTCGCAATCGAAAAGGCGAAGGCACAGCTCGCGCAAGCCGAGGCGCAGACGACCCAGCAGAGCGCACAGACAGAAGTCGCGGGCGTCAACTTTGGGCGCACGAGCGGACTTTACAACAAGGACGCCCGCGCGGTTTCGAAGGAACAGGTCGACACCGCCAAGGCTACTCTTGACGGCGCCAAAGGCGCTTTGGAAGCGGTGCACGCGACAGTGCAAGCCGCCAAAGCCTCGGTTCACGACGCGGAATTGCAGCTTTCTTACACAAAGATTTTTTCTGTTTCAGATGGACGGATCGCGCGCAAGCAGGTCGAAGCGGGTAACTATATTCAGCCCGGGCAGACTCTCTGTTCACTCGTTAAGCCGGAAGTCTGGGTGACCGCTAACTTCAAGGAAACCCAGCTGACTAGGATGCTGCGCAGACAACCGGTTAGGATCAAGGTTGACGCTTTTCCGGATCGTGAACTCAAAGGACACGTCGAGAGCTTTCAACCCGGAACCGGCGCGCGCTTTTCTCTTTTGCCGGCGGAGAACGCGACCGGTAACTATGTGAAGGTCGTGCAGCGCGTTCCGGTGAAAATCCTGTTCGACGAATCGGAACAAGACCTGCAACGACTTGCTCCCGGGCAATCGGTTTTGCCGACGGTGGATATCACCGTTAAGCCAAACCAGGAGCCGCCGCGGCCCGACAGCCGATGAGAAGCCGCGCACACATAATCCTTGGAGCCGGCCTTGGGCTCGTCCTCCTCGCGGGTTGCGCGGTTGGCCCGCGCTATGGCGGCCCGCCGAACGACACGCTCCCGAGCCGCTTCAAAAACGCGTTTGGGTTCCATCAGCGCACGCAGGAAAGCGCGGGCAAGGAACGTCCACCGGCAGGGCCGTGGTGGCAGATTTTTCACGATCGCACTTTGGACGAGCTGGAACGCGGGGCCTACCAGGCCAACCAGGACTTACGAATAGCTCTCGCCCGCCTGGCCGAGGCGCGAGCGCAGACCCGCGTGGCCGCCGCCGATTTTTTCCCAGGCCTTGACCTTGATCCGAGCGCCGTCCGTCAGCGCACGAGTGATACCCTGCCATTCCAGCGCGGCAAATTGATCGGGGCAAACCCATTCGGCGGAAACACGGAGAGTAACATTGTCCTAAACAATCAGCCACTCGCCCGCACTTATAACTTGTTTCGATTCCCTTTCGATTTGAACTGGGAGCTGGATCTGTTTGGGCGAGTGCGCCAGAACGTTGCGACTGCCCGCGCCAGTGTGGAGTCAGGCGAAGCTGACTTGGAAAACCTGCGACTCACAGTCACCGCCAACGTGGCCGCGGATTACTTTAACTTGCGTGGTCTGGATGCCGAGCTCGCGGTTCTGCAGGAGACCATTAAGACCCGGCGCGAAGCTCTGGAGATCGCGCAGGAGCGGCTGCAAGCCGGCCTAACGAGTGAACTTGATGTCGTGCGGGCGCAAAGCGACCTCGCCGGGAATGAAGCGAGTCTGATCGCGGTGCAACGGACGCGCGGCGACATGGAGAACGCGCTCGCCAGTTTGCTCGGACGCAGCGCGAGCAGTTTTGCGCTGCCCTCCGACCCACACGTGCCCGAGCCGCCGCGTATTCCGGCGGGTTTGCCGAGCCAGCTGCTCGAACGCCGCCCGGACGTCGCCAGCGCCGAGCGACAACTAGCCGCGGCCAACGCCCGGGTAGGGGTCGCAACCGCAGCCTTCTTTCCGCAAGTTCGCCTAACGGGTGCAGCTGGGTTTGAAAGCGCGGACTTAAGTTTGCTCTTCGAACCACAGAGTCACATCTGGCAGATCGGTCCCAGCATCACCCTGCCGATATTCGAGGGCGGCCGAAACACCGCCAATCTCCAGGCCGCCCGCACGCGTTATGAAGAAGGAGTAGCTACTTATCGGAAACAAGTGCTGGTCGCGTTCCAGGAAGTGGAAACCGCGTTGAACGATCTGCGGACTCTCAGGGCGCAGGCCGAAGCGCAGAACCGGGCCGTGGCGGCAGCACGCCGCGCGCTCGACCTGAGCCAGCAACAATACGGGAAAGGCGCGGTCAATTACGTCGATGTCCTGGATGCCCAACGAACCGTGCTGACCGACGAACGTTTATCCGTTCAGCTTTTGGGACAACGTGCGCAAGCCACGGTGCAGTTAGTCAAAGCTCTCGGCGGCGACTGGAGAGAGTGACTCATGGTAACTCTGTCAGCTCACCCCTACATTCACAACAGGCCGGTCTTTCGCGTTTGATCCTCCTCCACGCTCACCCGCTGCAGGTCCTTCCCAAAGCGGTGCCGAACCCGCAGAAGCAGCAAGAGGGCCACGGCCCCAAGGCCCGCCACTAATCCATACCAAAGCCCAACCGCGCCCAGCGAGGTGCGGAAGCCGAAGAAAAAGCAGAGCGGCATCATCACGACCCAGAAGCCCACGATATTAATCACCATAGGCAGCCGCGTATCGCCGGCTCCTCGCAGAATTCCACCGGCTACGACCTGCAAACCATCGAAGACCTGGAAGACGCCCGCGACAAGAATAAGCCGGGCGGCCAGGGCAAGGACTCCAGCCTGGGTCGTGTAAAGCGCCGCGAGCCGCGCAGGGATGGCAATAAAGGTGAGCGCACTTAAGATCATGAACGCCGTTCCGCAAACCAACGCCGCCCCTGCATGGCGCCGCGCGCCGTCCGGATCGCGCCGGCCAATGGCGTTGCCGATGAGCACCGCGGCCGCTGCTCCGACGCCGAGCGGCACCATGAAAGTGAATGAGGCCAGATTGAGCGCGACCTGATGGCCCGCGAGTTGTTCGGTGCCTAGCAAACCCATTAACAATCCGATCACGGCGAAGGCTCCGTATTCGATCTGGAGCTGGATCCCGATGGGCGCCCCAAGGAGAAGCATGCACCGGAGCGGAGCAAAATCGAGCAGCCGCGGCTGAATGGGAAAGAGATACCTGGCGAGACCAGACCAGCCCGCGCCTAACATGACAAAAGCCATCAGCCAACGGCTCAGCGTCGTAGCCCATGCCGCGCCCGCAACCCCGCTGGCCGGCATTCCCAGGTGGCCGTAGATCAGGACCCAGTCGAGCGCCGCGTTAACCAAATTCGAGACGATGATCGTGAGCACGATCGGGCTCATT
>JBBSGS010000046.1:0-14868 GCA_038253875.1 Chthoniobacterales bacterium | reverse complement strand
TCCTCTTCGACGTGGTCCTGGAGCGTAAGCTCGGGGTGATCGAGGGACTCCGGCGGGTGCAACGGCCGCCGAAGCTGCCAGTGGTGCTGGCCCGGGAGGAGGTGCAGGCGGTGCTGCGGCAATTGCGGGGCCAATATCGGCTGATGGGAGAGTTACTCTACGGCAGTGGGCTGCGCCTGCTGGAGTGTCTCCGTTTACGGGTGAAGGATGTGGATTTCCGGTATCTCCAGATCACGCTGCGGCATGCCAAGGGTGGGAAGGATCGGGTGACATGCTGCCGGTGGCGGTGGTTCCGGCGCTACGCGCGCACCTGGAGCAGGTGCAGGCGGCGCATGCGCGCGAGTTGGCCACGGGCGGGGGCACGGTCTGGCTGCCGGAGGCCTACGGGCGCAAGCATCCCGGGGCGGCACGGGATTGGGCCTGGCAATGGGTCTTCCCGGCAGAGCGGCGTTCGATTGATCCGCGGGAAACGGCGGGGGCGGGCGAGCCGTCTATGCATCGTCATCATGTGGGCGAGAAGAACCTCCAGAACGCGGTGAAAGTGGCGGTGCGCAAGGCGCGGATCGGCAAAGCCGCAAGTTGTCACACGCTGCGGCATAGCTTTGCGACTCACTTATTGGAGAATGGCTACGACATTCGCACGGTGCAGGAACTCCTGGGGCACAAGGACGTGTCCACGACGATGATTTATACCCATGTGCTGAATAAGCCGGGGCTCGGGGTGCGGAGCCCGCTGGATTAGAGCGGGCGGCGCGGGAGGCGAATTCCCGCTGCAAACCAACGTGCGGTCGCGATCGAGTCTGAGGAGGCGACGGCGAAGGCAAGAAACCGGCAAATCAGAGGACTTGTCGCGACGACGCAGGCCGGAAACACACAATCCGAGGGAAGATTGTCGCAACGGGGACCAGGAAAACCCAAACAACGGCCCCGGCGCTACGACGGAGATCATAAAAACGCAATCAAGGGCCGCGGCGGAACGACGGAGGTCGAAAACAGATCATCAAGGGCCCCGTCGTAGCGACGGAGGCCAGGAATGTGCAAACAAAGTGTCCGTCGCTTCGGCGGAGCCCACGACTAAATTTTTACGGTGCTCGTCGCTTCGCCGGAGCCCACGATCAAACTTTTACGATGTCCGTCGCTGCGCCGGGGCCTGCGTACTAACTTATGTGGCGCCCGTCGCTTCGCCGAAGCATGCAATCGGCGGCGGCCGATATGCCGCGCCATTGGCCGGGGCGACTTGTGCCGTCGAGGGTCGTGAGTCTGGTAATGGATATGAACGTGATCAATTGCGAAGAATTGCCGTTTGTCGGGATGTCGCATGAATTTGTCGGTGAAGAGCACGGGGCGAGCATTTCTTTTTTTCTGGTGAACGCTCCGCCGGGGCGCGGCCCCGCGTTACATCGGCATAGCTACGACGAAGTGATCATCGTGCAAGAAGGACGCGCGACCTGTTTCGCGGGCGATGAGCAGCGCGAAGTGAAGCCGGGCGACGTGATCGTCATTCCCGCGGGAACGCCACATCGTTTTGTGAACTCAGGCGACACGCCGCTACGGCAGATCGACATCCACGCCAACCCTCAACTTGTCAGCGAATGGATCGATCAGGGTCAGTCGTTGCCCAACGATCCGCAGTGAATCCGAATACCCGGCAGCGCAAACGATGGGCTCGGCCATACTACAAAGCCGTGCGCAGCAATGGCGGGCCGGCTTAGTTCTCCACATAGCGCGGGTCATCGGCTGGATTGACGTAGTCGATCTGGAAAGGCCCCTGGCTGTGCACCTGAATGACCGTTTCTTCCGTGAGCCAGGCGTAGTGTTTCATCCCTGCTGGCATGGCCGCAAAGCCGCCCACGGGCATGGCTTGTCCGGCACTCTCGCAAACTTGCCTCCGGTGCGGAGATGGAACGTTCCCGATAACATTGTAATCATTTCCGCCGTGGGATGGGTGTGCGGCATGATCTTATAACCGGCGGGCGCGCGCAGACGAACAGTGAAGAGATCCCTTCTTCCCTTGATCGCCCGAAAGGACGGCAAGGTGGGCGCCCGACGGTAAGCCGGGAGGCGGATCGCCCCACTTGAGATTCGCCGGATCGAAGACCTTGTGATGATCGGCAACGCTGGCTGTGCTGGTTTCCGCCGTCTCCCTTTTTTGCGCACCGATGACGACCGATGCGACTGCGGCGATGGCGACGACTAACAGACTATATCTGACCTTTTTCATAATGTGTCCTTCTTCGATGTTTGAGTGAGTGCTCGCCGCGTCCCTCGACCGAGCCCGTGGCGCGAAATGGCAGTTTTGCGGAAAATTGGCAACGCTCATCAATTCCTAATTGCATCGCCTCGACCGGCGACCGAGACAATGCGATCAGCCCGGGGCTGATTGTGCGAAACGAGGGGACAAACCGGCGGATGGAACGCTTAATGCTTAAATGCGGTATAAACGAAAACAAGCTGCCACTTACCATGAATAAACGTCCTCCCTCAGTTCGACTCGGCCTGGCGCCGGTCCTTTTCCTTGGCGTCGCCACCCTGGCGAGCTTCACCTCCTCAGCCAAAGCACAATCCCTCGGATCAGCCGAGACCTTTGCCGTGCTCGGCGCCTCGACCGTGACCAATACGGGGACCAGTCAGATCACCGGCAACGTCGGGGTAAGCCCCGGTTCTGCCATCACCGGGTTTCCGCCGGGCGTTATCTTCGACGGCGCGCTCCATGCCGCGGATGCTACGGCGACACAGGCTCATGCTGACTTTGCCACCGCTTACACTGCATTTGCCGGCCTGGCCTCACCTCCCGCAAATAACCTGACCGGGCAGGACCTTGGCGGCCTCACCCTTACCCCCGGTGTCTATCACTTCGATACCTCAGCGGCCTCCGGCGGTATCCTAAGGCTCGATGCGCAGGGTGATCCGACGGCGCGCTTTGTCATTCAAATCGGCACGACGCTCGTCACAAGCAGCACCTCATCTGTGGTTTTAGTCAACCAGGCCGACGCCAGAAATGTCTACTTTCAGGCAGGCACGGGAGTGACCCTCGGAGCTGGCAGCACTTTTATCGGAAACCTTCTCGCCGGCAGCTCCGTCACCACAGTCAGCGGCACTAACTTAACGGGCCGGCTTCTGGCCTTGACCGGTGCTGTCACCCTGGATACCAACCGCGTCATTAGCCCGGGACTATCAGACCCGCCGACGCCCACACCGACACCCACCCCCGGCGTGACGCCAACGCCCAGGCCGGGCCCCGCGCAATTGCTCAACATTTCCACACGTCTCAACGTGCAAAGCGGCGACAAGGTCTCGATCGCCGGATTTATCATCACGGGCAATGCCACCAAGAAAGTGATGATGCGGGGCATCGGACCGTCGCTCACCGGCTTTACCAACGTCCTGGCCAATCCAATGCTGGAACTGCACGCCGCGAATGGGTCGCTCATTACGAGCAATAATAACTGGAAAGACACCCAGAGATTCGCCATCGAGCGGAGCACCATCCCGCCCACCAACGACCTCGAATCAGCCATCATCGCCGACCTTGCGCCCGCTAATTACACGAGTGTGCTCAGCGGAAGGAATGGGACCTCTGGCATCGGGCTCGTCGAGATATACGACCTCGAAGCGGATTCTGATTCCAAGCTGTCGAACCTCAGTACCCGCGGCTTTGTCGAACCCGGCAACAACGTCATGATCGGTGGTTTCATCTTCGGCAACGGCTCCGACAGCGAAAGAGTGATCGTCCGGGCCATTGGGCCGTCTCTTAAGAACGTGGCCAACAAGCTCAGCGATCCCATGCTAAGTCTTTACGACAGCAACGGCACCGTTCTGACCTCGAACGACGACTGGCAGGATAACCCGAGTCAGGCCGCCTTGATTACCGCTACAGGCATCCCGCCGAAGAACGATCGGGAGTCAGCGATTGTGACGATACTCCCTCCCGGTGCTTACACCGCGATCGTTTCGGGCAAGGACGGCGCCACCGGCGTCGCCCTGGCAGAAGTGTATCACCTCGTTCCGTAACAAGCTGCGCGACTCTACCCCAACGACTGCGCCGGGCGCGGCCGTTGGGGTTTTTCGTGGGTTGGCATCAGCTGGCCCTGAAAGGGCACGGTCGCGTGATCATGGACCTTAGAAGTCCTGCGCGGATCGTATAGCACCGCCAATTGAAGGAATTCCCACGCTTCGTTAAAGCGGCAGATCGGAGCGCGGGGAGGACATGCCGCTCCTACGGAGCTTGCGTTATGTCTAAGTCGCTGTAGTCGCATAAAGGGCCCAACTGTTGTAGTTAAAGTGCATGACACGTTCCAGAAGCGGTTGCAAAAGTCAGCATCCCTCACCCCAACCCTCTCCCGACCGGGAGAGGGAGTTCTTTCTCCCCCGGGGAAAGAAGGTAGGATGAGGGCGCGAACCCACGAACGTTGACTTCTCGATCTTACTTCTTGAAACCACTTAGAGAGACCTGAGGTGAACGACGCTTTCAACTATATCGCCGTGCTAGTTTCGATTGTCACCGGCCTGGCGGCTGCGCGTCTGATGAGCGCCTTGAGCGAAATGATCCAGGTAGCCAATCGGACGCATACTTACTGGGTTCATATTCTCTGGATATTCAGCCTCTTTATCGAGCTGATGTTATTCTGGTGGGTCTTATATCGCTGGCATAGCGCTCCGGTTTGGACCTTCTTCCTCTTCGTCTGGGTGACGGTTCCAGCTATCCTCGTTTATCTCGCATCGGCTATTCTCTTCCCAGGCGAACTGGAATCGACAGGGTCGCCAACCTGGCGGGACTACTATTACAAAAACCGCCGTGGCTTCTTTTTCATCTTCGGCGCAATCGCTCCGCTCGATATCATCGATACCTTGTTAAAAGGGAGGCAGCACTTCGCCGCTCAGGTCCTTTGTATCTGCCCTTCATAGCCATCTGGGGCTTTGGCTGTCTCATCGCGGGCATTACGAGAAACGAAAAGTATCATGCCACATGGGCAATCGTATTTCCGACTGTCCTTATTCTCTACACAACCATTGTGCTGCTAAGGCTTGGATAAGCGCCGCAGAGCTGCGCTCGGCTGCACGATCGATCTCGTAGGGAAGTTAAAAGGAAGGCTCGGGGGATCTGATGCGATGGTTTCATGTTTGTCCGATCCAGGTTTTGGGCGCGACCTCCTCCCAGCGTTCGCGGATTGCCTCGAAGGCGCCTGCGCCTAACGAATGCGTCGCCAACAACCGCACGTTCTCCGCCGAGCGCGCGGGATTTTTCGTGCCGACAATCGCCGTGCAGACACCGGGCACCTGAAGGGTAAAGCGTAGCGCCGTCGCGACCGACTTTTCGAGTTCCGCGCCTTCGAGAAACGGGTAGTTCAATTTCCGCAGCCGCTCCCAATATGTCTGGTGATAGGAGTTGACCGGCATATGTCCGGTCTTCCAGGCGACGTTGGCGATCGGCCGCTTCGCAATCACGCCCACCTGCTGTGCGCGCCGCGGGCAACACAAGCTCGATCGCTTCCTGGTCTGCGATGTTGATCGAAATCTGAAGCGAATCGAACGCGCCGCATTCCGCGGCGTAACGCACGGCGTGACTGTCGACGCTATAGCCGAGGTAGCGCGTGTAACCCTTCTCCCGCGCAGTCTGAAGCGCGGCGATGGCGTCGCCCTTTTTCAGCGCTGCTTCCGGGCAACTGTGCAGTTGCACCAAATCGACGCGGTCGGTCCGGAGCCGGCGGAGGCTGCGTTCGATGCTTTGGAGGAGCGAATCGCGCGACCAATTGGCGCCGCTCTCCGCGCCCTACGGATGACCGCATTTGGTGAAGAGATAAAACTCGTCGCGCCGATGTCCGACCGCTTGGCCGATCAGTTCTCGCTCGCGCGGTAGCACTCGGCGATGTCGATGACGTTCAAACCGGCGTCGAGCGCGTTGCCTAACAATCGCTCGACGGTTCCTGCATCAGCCTCCTCGGGGCCGATCTCCGCCCCGCCGAAGCCAAGAACGGAGACCTGCATATCCGTCCGGCCAAAGGCTCGTTTTTTATCGGAGAGAAAGTAGACATCCGTCGCTTGCTTGTCATCCCGAGCCGCGCCCGGAACGCAGCACGTGGAGCGGGCGAGGCCGGGCTTTCAAACGGCGAGAGACCTCGCGATTTCAATCTACATTTCGGATTAAGAAGAGCGCGTCCGTTCGGGAGGTCCTTCGCCGCGCTTCGTCCGCTCAGGATGACAAAGTAACGCGGCCGCGACCACGCTCGATTCGGCCGATGATTTTGGCGCGCAATTGCTTTGCCAGTGCCGCGGCGTCGCGCGGGGCGACGATCGCCGCCATGCCGATGCCCATGTTGAAGACCTGATACATCTCCTCCCGTGGCACCCGCCCACGCTCCTGGAGGAGCTGAAAAATCGGCGGCACCTTCCAGCTCGCGGTCTCGATCACCGCGTCGCAATCGTTAGGCAAAACCCGCGGCAGATTGTCGAGCAATCCGCCGCCGGTGATGTGGGCGAGGCCTTTCAGCTTTCCGTTAGGCACGCCCGCCAGGAGCGGCTGATAATTTTTGTGGGTTCGGAGCAGCTCATCGCCTAACGAGAGGCGCAACCCCTCGAGCCGCGCCGATGGCTTCAGCCGCAGTTGCTCGAAGAAAATCTTGCGCGCGAGCGAGTAGCCATTGGTGTGCAGGCCGTTTGAAGGCAGGCCGAGAATCACGTCGCCCGGTTTGATCCGCTGCCCGTCGATCAGGCGCACACGATCAACCACCCCGACGATGCAACCGGCGAGATCGTATTCTCCGCGCCGGTACATGCCCGGCATCTGCGCCGTCTCACCGCCGACGAGGGCGCAGCCGCCCGCGCGGCAGGCGCGGATGAAGCCGCGGAGGATCTGCTGGAAAACGCGCGGCTCCAGCTTTTCCGCACCGATGTAGTCGAGGAAAAAGAGCGGGCGCGCGCCGAGAACAGCGATGTCGTTGATGCAATGATTGACGAGATCGGCCCCGACGGTGTCGTGCCGGTCGAGCGCGAAAGCGATTTTCAGCTTCGTCCCGACCCCGTCGATGCTGCTAACCAGCACCGGCTCGCGCATCCCGGAAAAATTGGCCGCAAAAAGGCCGCCGAAACCGCCGATCTTCCCGAGCACTTCGGGCCCGTGCGTTTGCCTAACGAGCCGGTGGATGCCGCCCTTGAGGCGATTGCCCAGGTCAATATCGACGCCGGCGCGGGCGTAGGCTTTTGATATTGAAGATTTCAGATTGCCGATTTCAGATTTTTGGGAGGAGAAGCCAACTCTCAATCGGAAAATTTGAGATCTTAAATCTGCAATTACTTCAGCCCTGCAAACAAGGTCGGCTGGGCTTCTTCCGCCAGCGCGCGCGCGCGCGTTCCCCGCTTTTCCATGATGAACTTGTCTAGCGCCGGATCGACCGGGAGCGGATAATTGCCGGTGAAACAAGCGAGGCAAAAGCTGTTCGCGGGTTTGCCGGTGGCTTCGATCATGCCCTCGAGATCGAGGTAGCCGAGGCTGTCGACACCGAGGTATTCGCAGATTTCCGGCATTGTCTTTTGATTCGCGATCAACTTTTCCGGATCAGGAAAATCGATCCCGTAATGACAGGCGAAGCGATGCGGCGGGCAGCTGACGCGCATGTGCACTTCCCTCGCCCCGGCTTCGCGCAAATTGACGACGCGGGCCCGCGCGGTTGTTCCCCTAACGATCGAATCGTCGACGACGACGACCCGTTTTCCTTCCACCGCTTCCTTAATCAGATTCAGTTTCACGCGCACGTCGAAGTCGCGGATGAGCTGGCTCGGCTGGAGGAAGGTGCGCCCGATGTAGTGATTGCGGACGAAGGCGTGCTCGTAGGGAATGTTGAGCTCCTGGGCGAAGCCGAGCGCGGCATAGTTTCCCGAGTCGGGCACGGGCACGACGATGTCGGCTTCGACGGGAAATTTGCGCGCGAGCTGCCGGCCCATCTCCGTGCGCACCTTCGCGACATTGACGCCGCCAATGATGCTGTCGGGTCGGGCGAAGTAAACGTATTCGAACATGCAGAAAGCCGGCTGCTCTTCTTTGAAAGGCCACTCCGAGCGCAGACCGCTTTCGCTGATAATGAGAACCTCGCCCGGTTCGATCTCGCGAATAAACTCCGCATGGATGAGATCGAAGGCGCAGGTCTCGGAGGCGAGAACATAAGCGCCGTCGAGTTTGCCTAACGACAGCGGCCGGAAACCAAACGGGTCGCGCACGGCGATGATCTCGCGCTCGCTCATGAGGATGAGGGAGAACGCGCCTTCGATCCGGCGGAGCGCGGTGAGAATGCCGCCGCCGTTGTTCGAGGGTTGGGCGAGGAGGTGGAGAATGATCTCGCTATCGGCGGTGGTTTGGAAAATGGAGCCTTTGCTCTCGAGTTCGTCGCGCAGGACGTCGGCGTTGATGAGGTTGCCGTTATGCGCGATCGCGAGCTGGCCGCGGAAGCAATCGACCACGAAAGGCTGCGCATTTTTCAAAGTGCTCGAGCCGGTCGTGGAGTAGCGCGCGTGCCCGACGGCGCGCGTCCCTTTCAGGCGTTCCAATTCCTCCTGGCCGAAAACCTGCGAGACAAGCCCCATGTCGCGGTGCAGTTGAAAGCTGGAGTCGGGTCCGGTGCTGGTGACGATGCCGGCGCTCTCCTGCCCGCGATGTTGCAGCGCGAAGAGGCCGTAATAGGTCAGGACCGCGGCGTTCGGATGACCGAAGACCGCGAAGATGCCGCATTCGTGCGTGGGAAATTCGCCGTCGCTCACCCGCAAATTTCGCGCAGCTTCGGCAAAAGCAAAGCGCCCTTTGTTTGCCGCTGGATTTTGGGGAGGTACGAAGGGGCCGCGAGCGCTGACCTCAGGGAAAAATCCCCGAAGGAGCAGCCGCGGGAGGTCGCGTGGCATTGGTGCGACATTCCGGACAGATTCCGTGGGCGGATTGGACGTCGTGTTCGTCCTTGAGATATCGTTCAAACGGAACCCACTCGTCGCCCACGTTGACCTTCCGGCACCAAGTGCAGACTTGGATGAAACCTTCCAGAATCCGCAACCGCCGGAAGACCCAGAGCGTCGCTGCGATCACCGCGGTCGCGACGAGGAGAACGGAGAGCGCTTCGAACCAAAACTCTGGTGGACGCGACGGGGTTTTGAGCGCGCCGAGAAAGCGGAAGGGCACATCCACGTATTCATCGAGCCAGAGAACCGCCAGAAGAATGGAAAACCCGAACAGTTCGATCCCGAGAATGACCCGCTCGTAGGTGTGATGTTCTTCGATTTTCATAATGGCGCCGGATCCTTCTGCAAGGCGTTGGCGATCGCGTTGTGCCAATCGTCATGAATTTCCTGAACCGGCCAGCGTAGCGTCTCGCCAGCAATCTTGATGCGCAATTCATCCCCGCCGACCGTTCCGAGCCGGAAGGCAGGAACCGCGCGAGCCTTCAGGAGTTGCAAGACCGCGTCGACATCTTCGGGCACGGAAGAGACGACAATGCGCGACTGCGATTCGTTGAAGAGAATTTGATCGAGCCCCTGCTCCGACCCGGCGGCGGAAAGGTCGATGCCTGCGCCTAACGAACCCGCCGGGTTGAAACAACCTTCCGCAAGCGCGACCGCAAGACCGCCTTCGCTGCAATCGTGCGCACTGCGGATGAGGCCGGCACGGATCAACTCGCGGAGCGCGTTTTGCAGCGGGAGTTCGCGGGCGAAATCGAGCCGCGGCGGACGACCGGTCTTTCGCCCGTGGATGATCTTGAGGAAATGAGTTGCGCCCATTTCGTCGCCGAAATCGCCTAACAAAATGACAACATCACCGGCCGCTTTGAAATACTGCGTCGTGATCCATTCCTCGCGCTCGATCAAGCCGACCATCGCAACGGTCGGGGTCGGGTCGACCACGCCCGCCGGGCTCTCGTTATAAAGAGAGACGTTGCCGCCGATCACCGGCGTGCCGAACTCGCGGCACGCTTCCGCCATGCCTTCGACCGCTTCGCGCAACTGCCAAAAATTCTCCGGCTTGTAGGGATTGCCGAAGTTCAGGTTATCGGAGATGGCGAGCGGGGTGGCGCCGGAGCAGGTGAGATTGCGCGCGGCCTCGGCGACCGCGATGCGCCCGCCCTCGCGCGGGTCGAGGCGGCAATAGAGTGAATTGCAGTCGGTCGTGGCGGCGAGAAATTTATTCGCCTCGCGCAGGTGAAAGACCGCCGCGTCCGATCCCGGCCTAACGACCGTGCCGGTGCGGACCATGTGATCGTATTGCCGGTAGACCCAATTCTTCGAAGCAATCGACGGATCGCGGAGTAATTGCCGCAGATTTTCAACCGCAGAGGACGCGGAGGGCGTAGAGATTTTTTTAAATAATTCTTCGTCTGCGCTCTCTGCGTCATCTGCAGTAAATTTTCTGGCCTCGCGCTCGTAGAGAGGCGCTCCATCAGCAAGCGGCTTCGCCGGAATCTCCGCCGCGACGGCGCCGTCGTTCAGCACCCGCATCATGCCATCGTCCGTGACGCGGCCGATCTCCGCGCACGGGAGATCCCATTTCTCGAAAATTCGCCTAACGATATCTTCCTTCCCCTTGTGCGCGATGATCAACATTCGCTCCTGCGATTCGCTCAGCAGGATTTCGTAAGGCGTCATGCCCGTCTCGCGCTTCGGCACTTTCGCGAGATCGATCTCGACGCCGGTGCCGCCGCGGCTCGCCGTCTCGCAGGTCGAGCAGGTGAGGCCGGCTGCACCCATGTCCTGGATGCCGGCCACGGCGTCGGTCGCGAGCAATTCGAGGCAGGCTTCGAGCAGCAACTTCTCCTTGAAAGGATCGCCCACCTGCACCGCGGGCCGGTCTTCGCGCGATTCTTCCGTCAGCTCGCGCGAGGCGAACGCCGCACCCGCGAGACCATCGCGTCCCGTCTCGGCCCCGACGTAAAAAACCGGATTGCCCACGCCGCGGGCCGCGCCGCGCGCCAGTTCCTCGTGCCGCAGCGAGCCGAGACAAAAAACATTGACCAGCGGATTGCCCTCGAAGCTTTCGTCGAAATAAATCTCGCCCCCGATCGTGGGCACGCCGATGCAGTTGCCGTAGTGCGCGATGCCCGCGATCACACCGCAGAACAACCTGCGGTTGTTCTGCAATGGGGAATGCGGAATGCGGAATGCGGAATGGGGTTCATCCTCGGCCGTGCTCTGATCCGATTCCGCATTCCGCATTCCCCATTCCCCATCTCCGCTGATCGGCCCGAAGCGGAGCGAGTTGAGCAAAAATTCCGGGCGCGCACCCATTGTGAAGATGTCGCGAATGATGCCGCCGACGCCGGTGGCGGCGCCTTCAAATGGCTCGATCGCGCTCGGGTGATTGTGTGATTCGATCTTGAAGCAGACCGCCCAGCCGTCGCCAATATCGACTACGCCGGCGTTCTCTTCCCCTGCCCTAACGACGATGTTCGGCCCGCTCGTGGGGAATTTTTTCAGCTCGCGCCGGCTGTTCTTATAGGAGCAATGCTCGCTCCACATGACCGAAAAAATCCCCAGCTCGGTGAAATTCGGGTCGCGTCCGAGGATGCGGCGGACGCGCTCGAATTCCTCGGTCGTTAGGCCATGCCTGGCGATTAGCTCCGGGGTGAGAGGCGGATCGGCGGCGGTGCGGCTGTTCTTGTCGGACATCGAAGAGAAGATTCAACGCCCAATATGACACGTCCAGTCGGCGCTACTGAATTGCTCGTGACGGATATCACAGCCTCATCCGGCGACTTAATCCTGCGTGTCGTGTCCGTATTGTTTTGCTAACTTCGAGGTGTGGATTTATCGACCCTCGCCAATGTCGCCACCGCTCTCACCGTTTTAACCGGTGTCGCCTTTGGTGTGATTGAAATGCGCCGCGCCCGCCGGGAGCGCGAAGAACGCGCCGCTTTCGCCGCCGTGCAGGCGCTGATGTCGCCGGAGTGGATGAGCTCCTCCTTAATTGTGGCGGCGATCCCCGATGGCATCACGGCGGCGGAAATCGAGGGCGATCATCGCATGCTCGAAGCCGCGCTGAAAATTGCCACTATCATGGAAGGGCTGGGCTATTCGGTTTTCGCGCGCATCGTGCCGTTATCGGTCGCGGACGATTTGATCGGCGGCATGGCTCGGATCGCCTGGCGCAAGTTTCAGCCCTTTGTCGAAGTAGAGCGCGAACGCACCGGCACACAAAAGAGCTGGGAGTGGTTCCAATGGCTGGCCGAGCAGCTGGAACGCCACGGCAAAAGCAAGACCAGCCTGAAAGTCGGCGCACCGGTTGCCTATCGCGATTGGAAGCCATAATCGGGCGACTGCGCCTATCGTTGGGCCTACGGTATTTGCTAATCGAAAAGCAGGGCTCGCCTTGGGGAGCGAAGGGTTATCTGGCAATGAGAGAGGGCGCCCTCGTTTCCGGGGGCGCCCTCCATTGCGATGGCGATAAGCCGAATTCTGTCGACTGATTCCTCAGCCGCGATGATCATTTATCTCACCTGACTTGCGCCGGGCGCCCGCGACCATGTCATCGCCGATCAGAGACCGGCGCCACATTGCCGCGTGATGCGACGATACCCGAGGGTTTAACGGACCGGCTGCCCTTCCTCTGTTTTGTCTTGCACCGCATGGGGTTTTTCCTGCCTCGCCGCTTGCGCGCCGAGCGGTGAGCTCTTACCTCGCCTTTTCAACCTTACCCGGCGAATGAGTCGCCTCACTCGTTAGGCGGTATGTTTTCTGTGACACTTTCCGTCGCCCTCCCCTTGGGAGAAAGGCGCCCGCGCATTCTGCGCGGCATGCTGCCGTTTGGTGTTCGGACTTTCCTCCCCGGATTGCTCCGGAGCGATCATCTGCCATCGCGCGCAGGCTAGCATGCAATGGCATCGGGCGAAACGTCACGCGGGGAATAATTGCGTTTCCCCTTCCTCTCCTCCCGGATAAGACTCTGCTCGAACGAATGTTCAATCCGATCAAAGGTTATACTCATTGGCTGCATACGCGGTGGCCCGCCGGCACGGTCGAGAAACTGCCTGTTTCGGGAGAGAATGGGGAGACCGCGCTGCCCGGCGTGCGCATCGTCGGCGACCTCACCGGCATTCCGCTTTTAAAATTCTCCTCGGCGACTGGCGCGGGAGCAGTGCGCGCGATCCTGGCGGAAGCCGATTTTCAAAAGGGGGCAGCCGAGGATGAAACCTTTGATCTTGCCATCATCGGCGCTGGCGTTTCCGGGGTTTCGGCTGCGATCGAGGCAAAGCGAGCGGGCCTGCACTTTGTCCTCTTCGAGGCGACGCAGATTTACTCGACGGTCGTCAATTTCCCGAAACAAAAGCCGATTTACACTTATCCGACCGGAATGAAGCTGAATGGCGGACTGCAATTCTCGGCCACAGTCAAGGAAGCGTTGGTCGAGGAGATGGAGAAACAACGCCGGGCTGCCGGCATCGAAGTGACCCCGGCGCATATCGAGCGGATCGAGCGGTCCGGGGGCGAACTCTTACTTCACCACTCGGATAAGCAGACTACGCGCGCGCGCCGGGTGATCGTCGCCATTGGGCGGAGTGGGAACTTCCGCAAGCTCGGGTGCCCGGGAGAAGACCTCGACAAGGTCTATAACCGGCTTTTTGATCCGAAAGAGTTTGCCGGCAATGAAGCGCTCGTCGTGGGTGGCGGAGATACCGCCATGGAGACGGCTATAGCTCTTGCCACGAGCGGTGCGCATGTCACGCTGAGTTATCGCAAGAAGGAGTTCTCGCGCGCCAAACCCGAGAATGTCGCCAAGGTGCAGGCTTTGGTCGCAGACGCAACCGCGCCCGTCCAGGTCGAGAGGCCAACCTCCGAGCGGGTAACTACCGCGATGACCGACGGCATGCGTCGCGGCAAAAACCCCGGCTCACTCAAGCTGGTTCTCGGCACCACCGTGACACGGATCGAGCCAGACCGCCTCTTTCTCGAAAACGGCTCCGAAACGGAGTTACCTAACGACGTTGTCTTCACCATGCTTGGCCGCGAAGCGCCGCTCGATTTTTTCCGGCGCAGCGGCCTTCCGGTGCGCGGCGATTGGTATCTTACCACCTGGCTTAGTTGTCTGGCCTTCGTTTTCTTTTGTATTCTGCTCTATCACTGGAAGTCGAATCATCCGGCGGAGTTACCGCTCCAGCAATGGGCGAGCAAGGCACACGCTTTCCCTTACAATCTCCCACAGGCAATCGACGACGCCGGCGGCAAGCTCGCTGAGTGGTCACACCGCGAGAGCAACTTCCTTTACACCCTCAAACGCGGCCTCGGTAACCCTTCCTTTTATTACACGCTGGCTTACTGCACCTGCGTTTTTATTTTCGGTATCAAGCGCATTCGCCGGCGGCGCACGCCTTACGTGAAGTGGCAAACCATCGTCCTTATCTGCACGCAGTGCATCCCGCTCTTTATCCTGCCGGAACTTCTTCTGCCCTGGATGGGACGCAACGGCTGGTTCGAGCCGGGCCATCCTTTGCGCTGGCTGGCCGATCACTTATTCGAGAGCTACGACGGGGCGTTAGGCCACGAGCGGGCCTACTGGCGGGCTTACGGTTTCATCCTCGCCTTCCCGCTCAATGTTTACAATGTCTTTACGGACCACCCGATGTGGCTCTGGCTTGGGATTTGCTTCCTTCAAACCTTCGTCATTATCCCACTCATCATCTTCCGCTGGGGCAAAGGCGCTTACTGTGGCTGGATCTGCTCCTGCGGCGCGCTCGCCGAGACGATGGGCGATACCCACCGCGCGAAGATGCCGCATGGCCCATTTTGGAATCGCGTTAACATGGTCGGACAAGCCGCACTGCTTTTCGCATTTGCCATTCTCGGACTGCGCATCGCTGGTTGGGCGCTCGGAGAAGAGTCATGGCCGACCCATTGGTATCACAAGCT
>JBBSGS010000045.1:0-14984 GCA_038253875.1 Chthoniobacterales bacterium | reverse complement strand
CGGCTCGTTAGGCGGCTGGCGTGGCGTTCTCGGCGGCCTCTTCAACATCTTCGTCTTCTTCGCGAAAGTCGCGGTGCTGCTCCTCTGCTTCATCTGGGTACGCTGGACGCTGCCCCGGTTTCGCTACGACCAATTGATGCGTCTCGGCTGGGTTTTTTTCTTCGAGATCGCACTCGTGAATATTTTTATCGCGGCGATCATCATCGCCTTCATGCCGAAATAATGGACAGGATTAACAGGATTTTCGGGATTAAGGCAAAGACGGCGCCGTTAGGCGCCGCCTCTTCGTCTCATCCTGTTAATCCTGTAAATCCTGTCTAATCCCAATGGCGATCACGGTTCGACGCCCAAATCTGAACTGGTCCGAGAAGCTCTATCTCCCGGCCATCTTCAGCGGCATGATCATCACCTTCAGCCACCTCAAGAACATGCTCCTGGGCCGGACCAAGGTGACGATGCAGTACCCCGAACAGAAGTGGGACAGCCACCTGCCCGATCACTATCGGGGCGCGCCTGCGCTCGTGAAGGATGAACGCGATCGGGTGCGCTGCGTCGCCTGTCAGCTTTGCGAATTCATCTGCCCACCGCGCGCGATCAAGATTGTGCCCGGGGAGATTCCGTTAGGCGAGCGCTTCGCCAAAGTGGAGAAATACCCGGAAGAATTCGACATCGACATGATCCGCTGCATCTACTGCGGCATGTGCGAAGAGGTCTGCCCGGAACAGGCGATTTTCCTGCGCAAAGACTATGCCATCACCGGATTGACCCGCGCCGACATGGTCCACAACAAGGAAAAGTTGCTCGAGATCGGCGGCGTGATGCACGGGCTGGTCCTGAAATGGAACGAGAAGAAATGAGCAGGAAATGCAGAACTCGGAATGCGGAATGCGGAATGCCAGACCTGGCCGCGTTCTCTTTCCATTCCGCATTCCGCATTCCGCATTCCGCATTTCCCTAATGTCTCCCGTCTTCTTTTGGATTTCCTCGGCCCTCATGCTCGTCTTCGGCGCGGCCGTGATCATCAACCGCAACCCGGTGGCGAGCGCGCTCAGCCTGGTGGTTTCGTTCCTCGGGTTGGCGGTGTTGTTCATGTCGCTCGACGCCTTTTTTATCGGCATCATCCAGGTGCTCGTTTACGCGGGCGCGGTCATGGTGTTGTTCCTTTTCATCATCATGCTGCTCGATTTGCGGGCGGAGGAACGGCGCAAAACCAATCTTGTCGCCTTTACCGGCGGGATTGCGGTCGCGCTCGTCTTTTTTGGCCAGGTCTATCTCGTCATCGGACAGCTCCGGCAGGCGAAGCAGCCCTTCCCGGCGTTGCCGCTCCATCACCCCGACGACGTCCGCAGTGTGGGGCTCCTGCTCTTCGGAAATTACAACCTGCCGTTCCAGATCATCGCCGTCCTCGTCCTCGTCGCGACGGTTGGCGTGATCGTACTGAGCAAACGCGAGCTCCGCTGAAATGGTCACACTTGGCGATTATCTCTTCGTCAGCGGCCTGCTCTTCACCATTGGGTTCGCCGGCGTCCTCCTGCGGCGCAACATCATTATCATCTTCATGTCCCTCGAGTTGATGCTGAACGCAGCGAATCTTTCGTTGGTCGCGTTCTCGCGCTTTCGCACGGATTCGTTAGGCATGCCTAACTATCACGCCCAGGTCTTCGTTTTTTTTATCGTCACAGTCGCGGCGGCGGAAGTCGCGGTTGGTCTGGCGGTGATTGTCGCCCTCTACCGCGCGCGGCGAACGATCCATGTCGAGGACATCAACACGCTGAAGTTTTGAAATGATCGCGCCGCGGGGAAAGAGCATTCCGGTTAGCGCATGTGTTTGCAGGCCCGGCCTCGCCGCCTCCGCCGGCTGCGTTAGGGCGCGTGCTGCCAATGGCGTCGCCGGCGTCGCGGACTTTCTTCACGTGCTCGATCTGGTCCTTACGCGTCATCTCTTCTTCGCGTCTTTTGGAAAGTTCGTTGCGGTGGAACACCGCAACCAGCACGCGGGACGCGCGCGCTACCCAAGCAAGGACCCACTCGCACCATGACTTCTCCCCTGCCGTGGATTGCACTCTTGCTTCCGCTCGTGTCTGCGTGCGCGATCACGATCGCCACGCGGCCGCTGCAGACGACGAGCGCCTTCATCTCCGTCGGCGCGGTGATCGGCAGTTTTATTTGCGCTTGTTTTATCTTTTTCCAGCAAACAGCCGCCGATTCGATCTCCTGGATCGATCTCGGACCGGCCTTTCAAGTGCCGCTCGGCCTGACGCTCGACCCGCTCAGCCGCTCGATGCTTTTCATGGTCACCGGAGTCGGCGCGCTCATTCACATTTACTCGTTAGGCTACATGGGAACGGACGCGGGCAAGTCGCGTTACTTCGCCTCTCTTTCGCTCTTCATGTTCGCGATGCTCGGGATCGTCCTCGCGAATAATTTCGTAATGATGTTCATCTTTTGGGAGCTTGTCGGCGTCAGTTCCTATTTGCTCATCGGCCATTGGTTCGAGCGCACCGCTGCCGCCGAGGCGGCCAAAAAAGCCTTCATCACCAATCGGATCGGCGACTTCGGATTTATGCTCGGCATCCTCATGGTCTGGACGGCAACCGGTTCATTTGTCTTTCGCGACATCGATGCGGGAATGTCAGGATTCGTCGGTCACGCCGGCTATTTAACCGCCGCAGCGCTGCTCGTTTTTTGCGGTGCGGTGGGGAAGTCGGCCCAGTTTCCGCTCCACGTCTGGCTGCCGGATGCGATGGAAGGCCCGACGCCGGTTTCGGCCTTGATCCACGCGGCGACAATGGTCGCGGCGGGCGTCTACATGCTCGTGCGCGTGGGCTTCCTGATCGATGCCTCGCCGGAAGCACTCACGGTCATTGCCTGGATCGGCACCATCACCGCGGTGCTCGCCGCGTTGATGGCGACGCAGCAGAACGACATTAAACGCGTCCTCGCCTACTCTACTCTGTCGCAGCTCGGCTACATGGTAATGGCGGTCGGGCTCGCTTCGGGTGAAGCGGCCATGTTTCATCTCTTCACTCACGCGGCCTTCAAAGCGCTGCTATTCCTCGGTGCCGGGTCGGTCATCTACATGCTCCATCATGAACAGGATATCTGGCGCATGGGCGCGCTCGGGAAACGTCTTCCGCTCACCTTTCTCACGTTCCTCATCGGCACACTCGCGCTCATCGGTTTCCCGGGTTCGAGCGGCTTTTTCAGCAAGGACGCGATTCTCGCTCTCGCCTTCGAGCGCAACCGCCCGATTTTCATCCTCGGGGCTTTAACCGCGCTGCTCACGGCCTTCTATATGACCCGCCTCGTCATTGTAGTGTTCTTTGGAAAGCCGAGGAGCGATCACGCCGCGCGCAGTGGTGAATCTCCCGCGGTCATGGTCGCCCCGTTGCTTCTGCTCAGCGTCCCGGCGGCGTTAGGCGGCTACGGTTTTTTTGCGCGGCGGTTTCTTACTTTGCCTAACGAGGCCAAGCCGGCGGCGGTCGTTCCGATCATCGCCCTTGCTGCGGTGATTGTTGGGGTCGTGAGCGCGACGCTCCTCTACCGCAATCGGATGAGCGAACCGCTCAATATCGCGCTTTTCCGCCAGCGCTTTTATCTCGATGAATTTTACACCTTTCTCACTCGCTCGACGCAAGGGTTGCTCGCATCGCTCTCGGCCTTTCTCGATCGCTGGGTCCTCGATGGCGCGATCGTGCGCGGGTTGAGCGGAGGCGTTTGGGGCAGCGGCTTCCTTCTTCGCCTCCTCCAGGTCGGCAACCTCCAAGCTTACGGATTTTTGTTTGGGCTTGGCATCATTGGTCTCATCTACTTCGCGGTTTTTCGCTGATGCTGCTCTTCATCGTCTTCGGGCCGCTGATTACGGCGCTCCTGATCTTGTTAGGCGCGCCCGCGCGCTTGACGGCGCTCCTCGGTTCCGCGGCGACAGCGATTGCGACCTTCATTGCCTTCCTGAGCTACGACGCGGGTCGGGGTGGATTCCAGTTCGTCAGCTCGTGGACGGTGAGCCAGAGCTGGCGAATTCACTTCTTGTTAGGCGCGGATGGGCTCAGCCTTCTTATGCTCCTGCTCGCGGCGCTGGTCTTGTTCTGCGCCGTTTGGTTCACTCCAGCGGTCGAGAAATCGGAGCCGCTCTTTTACGCCTGTCTCCTCCTTATCGCGGGCGGCGCAATTGGCGCCTTTGCTTCGCTCGATCTCTTTTTCTTCTACGCCTTCCACGAGCTCGCGCTCATTCCGACGTTTTTGCTCATCGGAATCTGGGGCTCGGGAAATCGCTTCGCTGCGGCCTGGAAGGTGACGCTTTACCTCGCGCTTGGCAGCTTCGTCCTGCTCATCGGCTTGATCCTGCTTTACCGAAGCGTGCCGCCGCCCGCGCGCAGTTTTGATTTGCGCGTGCTCCAGTCTGTCGCCCGCGCCGGTGGGATCGCGCCGGGGGCGCAGAACACGATCTTTCTTTTGTTGCTGGTTGGTTTTGGCGTCCTCATCTCGCTCTTCCCATTTCACAGTTGGGCGCCGGAAGCGTACGCCTCGGCGCCGGCTCCGGCGGCAATGTTGCACGCGGGAGTCTTGAAAAAATTCGGCCTCTACGGCTTGCTCCGGATCGCTCTGCCGCTACTGCCCGAGGGCGCGCGGCACTGGAGCTGGCTTCTCCTCGTGCTCTTGTCGGGCAACATCATCTACATCGGCCTCGTCACGCTCGCGCAGAAGCGGCTCGACTGGATGCTCGGCTATTCGAGCGTGATGCACATGGGCTACATTTTTCTCGGAATCGCGAGCGCGAATGTTCTCGGACTGAACGGCGCCGCCGTGCTCATGTTCGCGCATGGCATTTCTATCGCGCTACTCTTCGCGCTCGCCGGGGAAATTCGCCGTCGCACAGGCACGCTCGTTTTCGCCGACCTCGGAGGGCTCGGCAGAATCATGCCGTTCGCTGGATTTGCTTTTGGTATCGCGACTTTTGCCGCCATCGGGTTGCCGGGGTTCGCTAATTTCGCAGCGGAAGTGATGGTTTTTTTTGGAGCCTTTCGCGTCGGCGCGGATTTACAAGGCTTGCACGTTTTTCAGGTCGTGACCGTGCTCGCGCTCTGGGGCGTGGTGATTTCGGCGGTCTATATGCTGCGGGCATATCGCGCGATTTTCATGGGCCCGCCTAACGACAAATGGAGCGCGTTACCCGATCTTGCGATTGCGCTGCGCCTTCCCGTCATCCTGCTCGTGGCTACAACGCTTCTCGTCGGCTTTTTCCCTAATACGGCGTTGCACGTGCTCCGCCCGACCTTCGCGCCAGCGGCGGCTGAGAGCGCACGATGATCCCTACGCCCGCGCTCGAAATTGTCGTGCTCGTCTGGGGGCTGGTGCTGCTTCTGACGGAAGCGTTCCTCGACAAGGTCGATAAACGCGTCTACGCCATCGCCGGAATCGTCGGCCTCGCCGCGGTGTTGTTAGGCAGCTTTTTCCTTGTCCCGCCGCCACCTGTCGCGACGACGGGATTTTGGAGCTTCTACAGCGCCGATCCGCTGGCGATTTTCTTCAAGCGCTTCGCGCTCGTGACCACAATTTTCGTTCTGATCATGGCGATCGATTACGCACCGACGATCCGCATGGGCGTGCCGGGAGCAAACCCTCATGCCGGGCTGGGCGAGTTTTTTGCGCTTCCGATTTTCACCTGCGCCGGGCTCATGTGGCTGGCATCGGCGATCGATTTCGTGATGATTTTCGTCTCGCTCGAGTTGGTGACGATGTCGTTCTACGTGCTGGTGAGTTTTACGCGACGTAATCCCGCGACGCTCGAAGCAGGAGTGAAATATCTCATCTTGAGCGCGCTCTCGACCGGCTTTCTGGTTTACGGAATCACCTGGATTTTCGGCGTCACGGGCGAGACAAGTCTTGCGCGAATCAGCGCCGTCCTCGCGACCCAGGATTTCGATCGCGGGCCGCTGCTTTTCGGTGTCGCACTTGTCCTGGTTGCGTTCGGTTTTAAGATCGCCGCGGTGCCATTTCAGATTTGGGTGCCGGATGTTTATCAAGGCGCGCCGACGCCGGTGACCGCCTTTCTCTCCGTCGGCTCGAAGGCTGCCGGTTTCGTCGTTCTGCTGCGCGTGCTCGGGCCGTTTTTAATTCTCCCGGAGGTCGGCAAAGTGCTTGTCGGGATGGCCGCGCTCACACTTATCTACGGAAATTTTGCCGCGCTTCCACAGACGAATTTGAAGCGTCTGCTCGCTTACTCGAGCATCGCGCACGCTGGTTATTTGCTCGTCGGCGTCGCCTGTTTCGCGGGCGTAGCCGTGGCCTTTTATCTCGTCGGTTACCTTCTCATGACGCTGCTCTGCTTCGCCGTTCTTATTCTCGTGGCGGCGAACGGCGGCGAGCAGATTGAAGATTATGCCGGCCTCGCCCGGCGCTCGCCATTCCTCGCTGGGGCGATGCTGATCGGGATGCTTTCGCTTGCCGGAATTCCCTTTACGGCAGGCTTCCTCGGCAAGTTCTACATTTTCGACGCCGCCGTCCGCCAGGGGCAAACGCTCCTCATCGTTCTCGGCGTGATCACGGTCGGCTGCGGGTTTTATTACTATCTCAAAGTGGTGCGCGCGATGTATTGGCTGGAGCCGCCTAACAACGTCTCGGTCATACGAATCAGCGCGCTCTCGCGCGGCGCAATCATTGTCCTGATCGCGGGCATTTTCGCTCTCGGAATCTATCCGCAGCCGATTCTCAATGCGCTGCGCCCGGCCGCAGTGCGAACGGCTATTCGTTAGGCGGAGCTCTGCTGCGCGGGCACGCGCGATCTTGAGCGCCGTTAGGCACGACAAGTCTATAGACCGACCCTGCAAGAAACAGACCAAGCTCCGGCAGGAACGGCATGTTAAGTTCAGGTGCTATTACAGGCCGCTCCTCTGGAGCTAGATCATTCGTCTCGTGGATCTATAGACATGCCGCGCCTCCGACGCTGCGCGTGGAGCGAGGGATGACGCTCGAAGCTTCGTTGGACATTGGAGCGCGCCGATCTGTAGGCGCGAGGTTCAAACACGCGATGACGGAGCATCGCGCTCCACCCAGTCATCAATCTTTTCGTCTGCCCGCGGCCTAGTCGCTCAACTCGACGTTCCAGTAGGCGAGATCGACAAAGTGCCGCCAGCTTTCGTGCTGCTGGCTGCTGAAGGTGACATGCACAAAGGGCCGCCATTTGGGCCGCTTCGGTTTGCGTATGAGCGTCATATGTGCTTGGTGCGGGAGCAGGTTGCCCTTGCGGGTGTTGCACGGGATGCAGGAGCAGACCACGTTTTCCCAGGTCGTTAGGCCGCCCTTATCGCGGGGCAGGACATGATCGAGATTAAGGTCGCTGCGCTCGAATATTTTGCCGCAATACTGGCAGGTGTTGTTGTCCCGTTCGAAGACATTGTGGCGGGTAAATTTCACCTCCTTCTTCGGGAGCCGATCGAAGAGCAGGAGGACGATGACGCGGGGAATGCGGATCTTCCAGGAGATGGTCGTCACCATCTCGTGCTCGGCCTCGGGGGCGTTGATGGAGAAATCGAGCCAGCTGGCGAAATCGTGGGTCGCGAAATTATTCTGCTGATCGGAAAAAACGACCTGGGCGTGCCCTTGATAGAGGAGGGTAAAAGCACGCCGCGCCGAGCAAACATTGACCGCCTGCCAGAGGCGATTGAGCACCAACACCTGGGTGTTTAGTAAGGAGTGCAGAGGTTCAGGAGCGGTTTCGCCCGGGTCGGGCGATCCTAGCATTCGGGAAATTTCTTGTCAAAAGGAAGGAACGAGAAAAGAGCTTTGGCCTAACGACTCTAACTGTTCTCTCACCACCAGCCCCCGCTGTGGGCGTTGGGAGCGGGCGTGGCCGCTCCCGGCACTTCCGCGGCCCCCGCTGCGGCGGGGTCCCGGCGACCGGTCAAGGCGTCGTCATCCGAAGCGCATCCGCTGAGCAATAAAGCGCTGGCCACAAGCAGGCAGACCCCCGCAACCATCCGGTTCAGCATCGGCTTTCGCATTCCGGGAGGTTGTCGCAGAACCGCGCGCAGATCAAACTCTCACTTTCCCAAGGTCTCGACTGTGCTTCCGGTCTGGACTTCTCGTTTGCGGCCTGTTTGCATCGCGGCGAAAGATCTCGCGATGCGCAAAATCAATACCAAGGACCTCGAGGAATATTCCTGGACCTCGCCCAAGGGAAAATTCCAGGGCGCGGGGAAAGATCTTTCCGAGGGCTTGGGTTGGAATCCGGAATCGGCCAGCGCCCGGGATCGGCATCCTTTTGCGGTCGAGATCCTGCGGGTCCCTCCCGGGCAGACCCCCTACGTTTATCATTCGCACTCGGCGCAATGGGAATTCTACCATGTCCTTGCCGGCCGCGGGCTCGCCCGGGACGAGACCGGTCACACTCCGATCGAAGCGGGCGACGCCTTTCTCTTCGGCCCAGGCGAAGCCCATCAACTGATCAACAACAGCGCTGAAGATCTAGTCCTCTATGTGATCGCGGATAATCCACTCGGCGAATCGGGTTACTACCCGGACAGTCAGAAATGGATCGTCCGTTCCCCGGAGCGCCGGCTGCTTCGTTCCGAGAGTCTGGATTACTACGATGGCGAAGAGTAGTTACTCCCGTTAGGCAGGATGAGCTGGATCGAAACCATTCCCCTGGCCCGCGCCGAGGGCCGGCTCCGCGCCCTTTACCAGCGACTCCAAGGGCCTAACGATTCGATCGATCAGATTTTGCTCGCCCATGGTTTGCGCCCGCACACTCTCGAAGGTCACATGGCGCTCTACAAAAGCGTCCTCCACCATTCCGGCAATCAATTACCCAAATGGCTCCTCGAGACGGTCGGGATCTACGTGAGTGTGCTCAACCGGTGCCGCTATTGCGTCGATCACCACTTTGCCGGATTGCAGCGTCTCTTGCGCGATGACGTCCGCGCCGCCGCCCTTCTCGCCGCCTTGGAATCCGGCGATCTCGAACCGGTTTTCGAGATCCGCGAACAAGCCATCCTCCGCTACGCCCGCCGGTTGACGCAGTCGCCGGCCAGCGTCGAAGAGTCCCACATCGCCGAGCTGCGAGCGGCGGGCCTGGAGGACGGCGAGATTCTTGAAGTCAATCAAGTGACGAGCTATTTCGCCTACGCCAATCGCACCGTCCTCGGCCTCGGCGTGACCACCGCAGGCGACACCCTGGGTCTTTCCCCTGGAGACACCGAGGACCCGCTCAACTGGCGGCATGCTTGAGAAAAAGCGAGCCGGCACCAGTGCTCTGGAATCCGATCCACTCAGTCCTCCGACGAGGCTCGATCATTTGATTGTGATGAACGAAGCCGCCGCGCCCAGCCTTGTTGCCGAACCGTTCGACGAGATCGAACAACAGCGCGACGCCGCCAGGCTCGGAATGTGGATCTTCCTCGCGACCGAGGTGCTCTTTTTCGGCGGACTCTTTCTCAACTACACCGTCTAGCGCACTCTTTATCCGGAAACATTCGCGGCCGCGAGCCGGCACACCGCACTCATTCTTGGCGGCGCCAATACCGCGCTCCTTCTTTTTAGCAGCACTTTGATGGCGCTGGCTGTACGCGCGTCACAACTTAGCCGCCGTGGCCACCTGGTCTGGTTGCTCCTCGCGATCGCTCTCCTAGGCCTCCTCTTCACGGGCATCAAAGGCCTCGAGTATTATAAAGACTTTACCGATCACCTCGTGCCCGGCAGCGGCTTTCACTGGCACGAGGCGAACCCGCAGGCGGCCGAAATTTTTTTCTACCTCTACTTCGCCATGACCGGCCTGCACGCGATCCACGTCACGATCGGCATTGTCGTCATGCTCGTGCTCGCGCTGCTCGCGCAGCGCGGGCGATTCGAGAACGGCAATTACATGACGATCGAGATTGCCGGGCTTTACTGGCACTTCGTCGATATCGTCTGGGTGTTTCTATTCCCGCTGCTCTATCTCGCAGGACACCGATGAAATTTGGAATGCGGAATTCGGAATGCCGAATAAAGAGCGACCTCGCGCTTTCAGGCGGGCTTCCTATTCCGCATTCCGCATGGAAAGCCCGGCCTCGACGGCTCCGCAGGCTGCGTTACGGCCGCATTCCGCATTTGCCTCATAGTCCATTCGCCTAAGCTTTATTGGATCACCTGCCTCGCACTCATGGCCCTGCTCGCGCTTACCTGGGGCATTGGCCACATCAACCTCGGTGCTTTCAACCTGGTGGTGGCACTCGCCATTTCCTTCGCGAAAATGATTTTGATCGCCCTCTTCTTTATGCACATCAAAAACGAGAGCCGTCTCCTCCATCTGGCGGCGTTCGCCGGCTTGCTTTGGTTTTCCATCATGCTCGCGCTCACATGCGGCGACTATCTCAGCCGCGGTTCGGTCGCGATGCCCAAATAATAACGACGCCCTGCGCTTTCGAGAGCGGTAGGGCGGCCCGACTGTGCATCTGTCATTCGTTCGCTGGAAGACTCTGGAATCCAGGAATTCTCAAAAACCGCGATTTGCGCACGTTCACCTGCCGGAAATCCGATCCGTCAATAGGCAGTCAATACGTGAAGGGATAGCGCTCGCACATCTGGCCAAGCATTCAAATCACGGTCCGGACCTGAATTTCAAGAAGGAAAGCGTCGAGACGGACGCAGAGTCGCAGCCGCTAATTAATATACGACCTCAAGGCTGTACCGAGGGAGCGGCGAATTGTTGACAATAAGAAACCCGGGAAAACCCTAAAGTCGGTTTCTAGCTCCTTTGTTGGACTGCAACCAGATGTTTAGGATGCTGGCGGCGACTAGGCCTGCGATTCCGATGCCGGCCAACACCTTATTTCCCACTACCACGATCGAGATAAACATTTCAACCGCGCTGACCGCTCCCACGATGAACGCTAGCCACGAGCCGTGATGACGGACGCCGAGATAAAGCCCGCCCAATGTCACCAACAAGAAGATGACGAGCAGTGGGATCAGGATCGCATCGTTGACGATGAATCCGAGTCCGATCGCCGATAGGATTGAGAGCAGCGCGGGAAATCCGAGACAACAGAGCGCGGCAAAGAGTGATCCGCCGATTCCAAGCTTGTCGATGTGCTTACTCCAGAAGAGTTCGTGGGTGGTTCGTGCCATGTCGCGCCTCACTTCAAGAGTTTCACGATCACGACAACGAGGAGAATCAAAAGTAAGACTCCGCCGACGCAGCAGAGCAGCATCCAACTGCTCATCCCGCCCATCATTCCGTTCATAGCAATGGTTGTGTTCATAGTTTTGTATTTTCCAGCACGTTGAGAGTGGCGTCGGCAATGGCTCCGTAAACGAGATGCCCGAAGAGTCCGCGCGTGTGCGCTTGCCACGGATATTTTTGCGGCGGTTCGGCCAGGCCGGTGAGCACAGTTAACCCTTCATCGAATAAGGCCGAAAAGGCGGCCCCGAATAATAGGCCGCGTCCGGTCGATACGAGCTTGTTCTGCCGCTTGAGCAGGGAGTAAGCGATCCCCGCTCCGATCCCGACGGCCCAATGATTCACCTGAGCAAGAGTCTGGTGTTGTTCTTTTGAGCGGTGTAACCCGACAAGGTTCTCCAGTTTCTCGGCCGCGCGCTCAGGCACATACTTCTCGCCCGTTACTTCCTTATACTTTGCTTGCGAAGCGACGCTCTCATGTTCCCAGAACCAAGTGGTCGCCCTTCCCATGACCCATGTGGCCACGGCTCCTGCGACAGCACCCTTAAGCACGTCTCCTGCAAAATCTTCAGTCTTCATTTGTGAAACCCTTTCATTCCGCGCAGCAGGAAAGTTTCGCGGGGTCTTTGTAACGGGAGATGGCTACGATTTTCAGCGCTTCGGCCATCGTCGGATAGACATGGAGCATGTCGATGTAGTCGTGGATTTTCGCGCGGAAGCGCAGCGCCATTGCGGCTTCGTGGATGACTTCACCGGCGCTGTTGCCGACCATGGAGACGCCGAGCACTTCTTCCGTCTCGTCGTCCGCGGTCATCTTGATCATGCCGGCGGTGTCGCGGATCGCTCCTGCGCGCGGCACCAGCGCCATGGGGACAACGTTGCACCAGCATTTGTGCCCTGCGGCTTGCGCTTCTTCCTCGGTCATACCGACTACCGCGACCTGCGGATCGGTGAAGATGGTGCGCGGAATGACGCGGTGTTTCACGCGGCGCGGCTCTTCGTTGGCGAAAGCATTGTGCGCGACGATGCCGCCGTCCTGACTGCCGACCGGTGTCGCCATTTGGCTGTTCACCTCGCGCCCGATGATGTCGCCCGCCGCGAAGATATGCGGCACGTTCGTGCGCAGGGATGCGTCCACGCGCACTTCGCCGTGCTGGCCGAGTTCGACGCCTGACTTCTCGATTCCGATCATATCCGAGTTCGGCTGTCGGCCCGTGGTCACGAGCAATCTCTCGGCGCGCAGTTCGCGAGTCTTACCCGCGGCTTCGAGCGTGACAACGGTTGCTTTTCCGTCCTGGCGAACTGAGCGGACAGATACGTTGGTGAGAACGTTGATGCCCTCTTTCGCAAAAACTTCGCCGATGGTTTCGCCTACTTCGGGTTCGTAACCGTGCGCGAGGAGTTGGCTGTTGCGGTCGAGGATCGTGACCTCCACGCCGAAGCGCCGAAACATTTGGCCCAGCTCCAACGCGATGTAGCCGCCGCCTAGAATGATGAGCGAGCGCGGCAATTCGCGCATCTCCATCGGCTCATCATGCGTGAGCAGATCGCTGGTCAAAAACGGAATGTCACGCAAACCACCGATCTCAGGAATGACCGGTCGCGAGCCAGTCGCGATCAGGATTTTGTCGCCGGTCAGCCGTTTGCCGTTGATCTCCACCGTGTGTGCATCAACAAACTCGACGTGGCCTTCTTCAACCGTGAACTGTCCCCCCGCGAGACTGTCGTATTTCTTTTTGCGGTAGCCGTGAACAACTTCGTCCTTCTGCTCGATCAGTTTTTTGAAATCCAATTTGATCTCTGCGGGCGCGAGGCCGGGATAACGGGGATGCCGCGCATCGTGCATGATCCTGGCCGCTTCGATTAAGTTTTTCGACGGCAGGCAACCGCGGTTAACGCAGGTGCCGCCTACCGCGCGCTCCTCCGTCATGACCGAAGATTTGCCCAGTTCTTGCGCGCGTAATGCCGCCGCGAACGACGTGGAACCGGAGCCGAGGATGACAAGGTCGAAGTGTGTCTTGTTGAGCATGAATTTACTTTCTTCTGTTGTCCTGCGACGAACTGCCACCGAAGAGCCGTCTGGCAATGGTGAAAATCGAGATGATCACCGCGCCCACGAGCAGGGCGATACAACAGGGGTCGGAGAGTAGAGCATTCATCGGAGTGCTACCTGGCCGGAAGCGACGCCCGATAGCCGGTCGAGTTGATCGCCGCAACTAAAGCCGAGGTCGTGGTCTGCTTGGGGTCGTAATCGACTCCCGCTCTTTTGTTGGCGACGCTGACGCGCGCGGCTTTGACGCCAGCGACGTTCGTGAGAGCCCTGCGGACCGCGATTTCACAGGTCACGCAACTCATCCCTTCAATCGGAATAACAGCACGACTCAACCCAGCGGCTGCAGGCGGCTCTTGTGTCGAAGTAAGAGCGCCCGCAAAGACATACCGGCTGATGTTTAATCCCGCGAAGCCGAGCACGATCACTGTCGCGATGAGCAGGGTGAACATCACACCGCGCCGGCCTTCCATCTGGGTGCGCTCACAATCGCAGACAGTCTTTTCGCGGAGATACTTTGCCCAGGCCCAGGTTAGTACCGCGAAGCCGCCGATCAGGAAGAACCAATGATAGCGACCCAGGAACGCCGCGCCGCTGCCAAGTCCGATCGCAATCAGCAACAACGGCCCGATGCAGCAAGCAGAAGCCGAAAGGGCCGAAACGACGCCTGCTTTGGCGGCTTTCATTAGCTCTTCTCCGTCGCGGTCCGCTGCGCTTTGAAACCGGACTTATTGACCGTATCCACGATCTTTGCTTCGCTAACTTTCGTAGCGTCGAATTCAACCGTCCCGCCTTTCTGCTCGAAACTGATTTGGACAAGGCGAACGCCGTCCACTTGTCGGAGTGCGCTTGTGACCAATGCCGCGCAACTGCCGCAAGTCATTCCTTCGATGTCGAGTTTCACGGTCTTAATCTCCTGAGCGGAACTCGAGTTATTTTGAGCCACCGCTTTCGGAACCGCGCAACATGCCGGTTGCGCATTCACTGCGTGACCAGCGAACCCAGCGAGAGCCGCCCCAACGACAAGATATTTTATGTTCATACGGGCAGGCTAGACCCTCCACATAGGTAGAGGGTCAAAGAGAATCTTTGGATTATTTTCCGCGCCTATTCCAGCCGCTCGATCAAGTCGCAAAACTCTCCCGCGCAGACGCGCTCCACCGCGGTTTCGTTTTGCCATTGCGGCAGAACGGATCCCAAGGCGCGACGGAAACGGCGCCACTTCACCAACTCGGCTTCGATCTGGGCGAGCCGTTCGCCCGCGATCTCGGCGACACGACGGCAGGGCTCTTTCCCGTGGTCCTTAACGTCAAGAATGTCCTTAATCTCCTCCAACGTAAAGCTCACCGCCTGCGCCTTCTTGATGAACTGTACCCGGCGGACGAAATCAGGTGAATACAGCCGGTAGTTTGCAGCGGAGCGTTTTGGCTTCGGGAGCAAACCTGCGCGCTCGTAGAAATGCAACGTTTGCACGCGCACTCCCGACTTCGCCGCCACTTCACCGATTTTAAGGAGTTCCTGCATGGCGGTGAACCCTAACCTCGGGAGGAAGTTTTCGAAAGCCGCCGCCGAAGCACAATAAGTTTAGCGAAGCCGCCTGATCGAGCGAGTCGATCTTCGGCCCAAAACCGGCTCGGTTGGCCTCATGCGGGCAATCTGCAGCGCCGGATAGGCGCCCGAAGCTGAGATCCGGGCCTTCCTGACGCGCAAGATCGCCTCTGTAACGACGGGGCCTTTCTTCCGCGCAAGATCGCCTCTGTTGTAACGACGGGG
>JBBSGS010000044.1:0-15005 GCA_038253875.1 Chthoniobacterales bacterium | reverse complement strand
GCTCCCGCCACCAGGGTCTCTGCCCAAGCGCGTTCAAATACCCTGTCTTCGTTAGGCGAATTCTGCGCTCCGGAGTGCGTTTGGAACATCGACTCGGCCTCTTCAACCTGGTCTTCATTCAAGGGCAATAAGTCATAGCCGCCGCCGCGCTTGAGCGTTTGATCACGGTCGTGCGCGTCGGCGAGGAGATTCTTTAAGGAGGCGAGAAGGAACGAGCGGAACTTGCCCTTTTGCCGATCGGCGCGCGCGTAAATTTTGTGTTCTATGAGATAGGCAAAAAAGCTCTGAGTCAGGTCTTGCGCATCGTGAGTCGCATACCCCCGGCTGCGCACGAAAGTGTAAAGCGGCGCCCAATATATCTGGCAGAGCTGGCTGAGAGCAGCCTGCGCGATCTCAGGTCCGGCCTGACTTTCCCCAGCCGCGAGAATGACGCTCCAATGGGTCGAGGCGAACGGATCGCTCGCGCCGCGGATGGCTCCCGGCAGAGGTTGCACTCGACCGGTGTAACAAGAACACGGGAATAGGCAAGCCAAGAGAATGGACGATTTCTTGCAGCGCGGCTTCCTAAATCCCTTTGGAAAAGGAAAGCGATCATCGCTTTGCAACCAACAACAAAACAACAACTCACCATCTCAACTATGAAAACGCTCCTTCGTCTCCGTGCTATCTGTTTCGTCCTCGCTCTAAGTGCGATCGTTTCTCTTCGCGGCGCCTACGCTGATCCAGTTTCGGTCTTCGCTACCGGACTGAACAATCCGCGCGGCCTGAAGGTCGGGCCCGACGGCAACCTTTATGTCGCCGAGGGCGGAACTGGCGGATTGAACTCGACTGTTGGAAGCTGCGACCAGGTTCCCGCGGTTGGGCCGTACACCGGCAGTCCTGTTGGCGCGCGCATCTCGAAGATCGATGCCCACGGCTTCCGGACAACGGTCGTAGACAATCTTCCGTCCAGCCAGACAAGTCCAGAATCTGGCAGTCTAATTAGTGGCGTAGCCGATGTCGCCTTTATTGGAGATACCCTTTACGCCCTACTCGCTGGAGCTGGCTGCTCGCATGGGGTGCCGGGTATTCCCAATGGTGTGATACGAGTTAACCCAGACAGCAGTTGGAACCTCGTCGCCGATCTCAGCGCGTTTTACATGACTCATCCAGTTGCGAATCCTGAGGCTGACGACTTTGAACCCGACGGAACGACCTACAGCATGTTAGCGGTCGGCGGTGATCTCTACGCGGTCGAACCAAACCATGGTGAGCTGGATAAGATCACGACGACGGGTCACGTTTCCCGTGTTATCGACATTTCCGCCAGCCAGGGCCACATCGTGCCGACGGCGATCGCCGAGCACAAGGGGAACTTCTTTATCGGAAATCTCAATACATTCCCTATTGTTCAGGGCTCATCCCACATTTACAGAGTTACACCGGCAGGCCATATAAATGTGGTTGCGACAGAGAGTCTCACCACTGTTCTCGGCGTTGCTTTCGATAATAAAGGTAGAATGTATGTGCTTGAGAACACCACTGGGAAGGGGAATAATTTCCCAACGCCTTTCACTGGCAAGGTGGTCCGAATCGCAGCTGACGGCCAAAAGGTTATCATCCGCCAAGGGCTCTTCCTTCCGACAGCCATGACCTTCGGCCCAGACGGCGCGCTTTACGTTTCGAACGTCGGCTTTGGTCCTCCTCCGCTTGGTTTGGGACAGATTCTGAGAACAGACGTGAAATAGCGCCGAGCGGTCGTCGCGACAGGAAAAACAGATACGGATAGTTCAACCGGGGCAGTGGACAACACCACTGCCCTCTGCCGCGATGGAGCCACTAAGCAGAACGAATCCACTAGTGTCGCGACCTGAAAACGAGCGGCCGCGCCGCCTAACGAGGAGCAGTTTCGAGCTGCCGGGCGTGCGCGGCTGGGGTCGATGCCGCCGACTCACTCGCCGGCTCCGCAGTACAGCGAACACGCCGCGCCGCATAGTAGGAACCGATTACGACGATTGCGGCGAGCAGTTGCGCGAGCAGTGTTTCGTAGGTGGGGAAAATCGCGAACCACAAACCGGCCCAGTCAGGCGTGACCTTACTTAGCCAGGGCATCGGCGTGGTGGAGATCCAATGCGCAAGCTGCATTTCCTGCGCTTGTTCTCCCACCATAACGAGAAGCACGCCGCCCAGGAGCACGCCGGTCGTGACGAGCATCTGCCGATAGGGCAGGCGCTGTTGCAGCACAAAGGTAAGCACCGCGACAAAGCCCGAAAGGATGAGACCAAGCAGTGTGCCCTTGAGGACTACATCGCCGCCAAGGCGGAGGTGATACGTCTGCAAAAACAAGACCACCTCGAAGCCTTCGCGATAAAGCGAAGTAAAGCCGAGCAGGACCAATCCCCAAACCAACCGGGTCTGCGCGCTCGTGCTATTCGCGAGCAAGCTTTTGCGGCGGCGATTATGCGCGCGAATCCAGCCGCCCCAATAAATCTTGTGAAAAAACCAGTTCATGATCACGAGCAACACGACCACGGCGAGCAGGCCGGTGGCCGCTTGCAGATTGAGCGCCGAGACGTTGTCCGCCAGTGAGCTCATGATGCGAACGGCGATCATCCAAGTGATCAAAGTAGCGATGAAGGCAAGGCCTGCGCCCCACGCGACCGGGCGGCGGCAGTGCCGTCGAGCGCCCGTCATGCTCGCGGTGATGGCGGCAATGACGAGGATGCATTCGAGACCTTCGCGGAAAACGAGCACGGCGATATCGAGCGCGGCGACGGTAGGACTTATGTTCGCGGCGGTCGGATCGGGCGAGCCACCGACGGCGATGCCTTGCCAAACCATCATCGCGAGCACGGCCAGGGCTGCGAACAAGACGACCAACTTAATGACAACGCCCCGACGGGGCGCGGGCAATTCCGGAGGGAGCGCGGGAACGTTCGGCGAGCCGGCGGCGGACGTGATCACTGATTGGCATGTTACCACACCCGCCCAGGAGTGCTGTCGCGCGGTTGCGATTTTTTAGCGGCTCCTTGCGTTTCCTTCACGCGTCCCTCGGCAAGCGCCTTGTGAATCGTGCGCGAGAGCGTAAAATCGAAGATGCATTGCGCCCGGGGATTTACGCTCATCGAGATTGCCATTTCGGTTTTCATTTTGATGATCCTGACGCTGCTCGCGATCCCGAGCGTCAGCGGGGTGCTGGCGGATCGGCGCCTCCAGCGTTCCCTCACCTCGATGAATGAGATCGTGCATCAGGCCCAGGAACACAGCGTGCGCGAGCGTCGGCCTTACCTCATCGTTTGGGAAAAAGAGGCGATTATCCTGCGGCCGGAAGCGACCGATAAAGGCGCGGATGCGCCGGTCGCCAAGCTCGCGCTCGATAAGGGCCACGCCTATCTGTTGCATCTCCCGGCGGCGTTGGAAAAGGCGCCGCTGGCGCAATGGATTTTCTGGCCGTCAGGCACCTGCGAGCCGGCCAACGTCACCTTCAAAGGTTCGGACGGGACATGGGAGGTTAATTACCCTGCCCTCACGGCTCGGCCGGAAATTGTTCGTTATGCGGCGAAATAAAAGAATCTTTGGCTTCGCCCTCTACGAGGTGCTCCTTGGCCTGACGATCTTCGTAGTCGGAGTGCTCGCGCTTGGCCGCGCGGTCGAAAATTGCCTTAACGCGAGCGAGCTGAGCGAGGAGGAAAACCGCGTGCGCCAACTCCTGAGCAACCGCATGGCGGAGTTGCAGGCCACGCCGCAGACTCCCGATGCGTCGAAAGAAGACAAAATCAACACCGGCTACGGCATCGTTAGGCTGATCCAGAAATCCCAGCCGAAGGAGTTGTCAAAAGACGATAAAACCGTCGTCGGCGGCATCAACCAGGTGACGCTGACCGCGCAATGGTCGCGCGGCGGCGTGACTCAAAACAAGCAGCTGATCTTTTATGTATATCGGTCTGGTTAGGCGCAGTCTTCGCGCTTTTACGCTTCTCGAGATCACGCTAGCGGTCGCGATCCTCGGGCTGATGGCGGTATCGATTTACCGCTTCGTTGCGACCAATCTCACCGCCGTCCGGGTCTCGGCGCAGGTGAACGCGGATGACGCGCGTTACGCCGGTTTCGCCAATTTGCTGACCGATCAATTGCAAAACCTGCCGCCGGGGCAGGGGACGCTCGGCGGGGAGCCGTATAAATTCAGCGGCCGTTCGCGTGATGAGATGACCTGGATCTGCTCGGCCGGTCCGGGTTTATTCACTCGGTATGCGATGGGCGATTATACAGTCACCCTGCGGCTGAAGCCAATCCCGAAAACCGACTTGATGGAGCTGGGCGTGACGCGCGAGCCCGAGGACGACACCGTGCCGACCGATGCCAACAAATCATGGGTGCCATTGATTGAAGATCTGCGCAGCATGGAGATTCGTTACTTCGATCCGCGGCTGAATGCCTGGGTCGATCGTTGGACGGATCGGGGCACCTTGCCGCATCTCGTGCGGGTGAGCCTGGACCGCGTCGGTGGATCCGTTCCTTGGGAAGCGGTCATCCCTTTGCGACGCACTCCTCTTTAGAAAATGAAACGCTCCACTCGCCACCCGCGCTCCGGCGCCGCCTTAATGCTCTCGCTTTGGGCGCTCTTCCTGCTCAGTGCCTTAATCATTAACTGGGCTCTCGATATCGATTCGCGCATCACCTTGAGCGGAAACGCCAGCCGCACGCTCGAGGCGGAAGCGGCGGCTTGCTCGGGCGCGGAGATCGCGCTTGCGCCGCAAGTCGAATCGGGTGATTCCGTCCTCAAAGGCTCGTTCGGCAAGGCGCAAACCTATCAGGCCCGGATCACCGGCGAAGGCGGCCGGCTCAATCTCACCTGGGTCCTGGCGGGCGAGAATCTGCAACGTCTCGAGATCTTGCGCAAATTTTTGGAAGCAAAAGGCGTCGACCTAAACGAACGCGAGCGCATGATCGATTCACTTCTCGATTACGTCGATCCGGATGATCTCGTTAGGCTAAACGGCGCGGAGGCGAGCGACAATTACAAGCCCAAGAACGCGCTCCTCCAGCGGATCGAAGAGCTGAAAGAGGTGAAAGGCTGGGAGGAATTCACTGCCCGTCCCGACTGGGATTCCGACTTCACGCTTTACAGCAGCGGCCCGGTCGATCTCGCCTGGGCGTCGCGCGATGTCCTCCTCTCCCTGCCCGGTTTCAACGACTCGGTGGTCGATCGTTTCCTGGAATTGCGCCGCGGCCCCGACGGCATCGATGGCACCGAGGACGATCCGAAGTTTGAAACGCTCGATCAGGTCCGAGTTGCGCTCGGATTCTCGCCAGCGCAGTTTGCGCAGATCTCCACACTGGTCGGCTTCAAAGACAAGATAGTGCGCGTCGTCAGCGTGGGTAAATCGGGCGACGCCACTCGCACCGTGCAGATGATTGTTCGCAAGAGCGGCATCCCGCAGATGATTCGTTGGAAGGAATTGTAATATCGAACCGGCATCCGAATCTGTTTTCATCGCCCCCTCAGGCACGGGCTGGAATCTTGTCCGCACGAAAGACGGGAATGGCACCTGGGATGTGCGCGCGGTCAGTGACTTGAACGAAGCAGCCGGCCTGCTCGTGGTCGGCGACGACATCGTGCTCGGCTTGCCGATCGACGCGGTCCTCGCGCAACGCCTCCGCCTGCCGACGGTCGATCCGGCGGAGTTTCGCGAAATGGTGCGGATTCAGATCGAGAAAACGCTGCCCTATCCGCCCGAGGAGGTGACGAGCGATTTCGAGATCATCGAACAGACAGAGACCGACAGCGTGGTTTCTGCCGTCGCCGTGCATAACCAAAAGCTGACCGAGCTGGCCGATCCGCTTCTCTCTCGCGGACATATCCCGCGGCAGGTCACGGTCTACGCCGCTCAACGCGCCGCTTCCCACGCCGCCTCCGGCCGCGCACTTTTCATCTATCCGGAAGGCGAAAAGCTCGTCTCCGCCATCAGCGAGAACGGTAAGATTAGCTTCACCCGCACTCTGCAAACTGGTGAGCCGAAGCAACTGCAACGCGATCTTCCGCAGCTCGCCTTGAGCGCGGAGTTGCAGGGAATCAGCAGCTCTTTTCCAAGCGTGCTTCTCGACGAAAATTGCCTGCCTTTGCGCGACACGATCGAGGGAATCTTTACGCAACGGCCGGAGCTGATCGGCGCTGAGGCGCCCCCCGCGGCGGTCAAGTTGAATCTCGTGCCGGAAAGCTGGAAGGCGCAGCGCCTCGCGCTCGTTAGGCAGGCGCAATGGCGGCAGCGGATGCTTTGGGCCGGCGGCGCCTATGCCGCGGTCTTTCTCCTCTTCGCGCTTTATGTTTTGATCATTCACTTTCAAGTGGGCCGGGTGAAGAGCGCGATCAAACACGACGCGCCGCAGGTCGATTTCATCAAGCGCACGGAAGCTGATTGGAAGGCGCTCGCCCCCGCGATTGATCCCCACTTTTACCCCGTCGAAATTCTCTTCCATCTCTTCCAGAGCCTGCCCACTCCGGATGTGCAGATCACGGTTTACGATCAGACCGCGCGGAGCATCGCCGTGCAAGGGGAGGCGCCCAACGCCGCACTCGCTTATCAATTCGCCGAGAAGGTGAAAAAGAATACAGACTTGCGCGCCTTCACGTTTGACCTCGGCCCGCCACGGATTTTGCCTAACGGCCACGCCCAATTTCGCCTGGAAGGAAAACCGAAATGATCGCCGCTTGGTTTGCCCGCATGAATCAACGCGAGCGCCTGCTCACACTGGGCGTCGCCGGCGTTCTTTTCCTCCTCATCAATCTCGGCCTCTGGAGCGCGCTCCTCCGCCTGAGCGCCAATTTGCGGGCCAACTGGGCTGCGCAAAGCTCCGCGCGCGCCGAGCAAAAAGTTTATCTGGATGAATCCCAAACCTGGACGGAGCGGGCGGAGTGGCTGCAGAAGCATCAACCCAGCCTAACGAATCCGGCAGAGGCTTCTTCTCTTCTCACGCAACTACAGCAGATTGCCGGCAAATACAAAGTGCAGGTTGATAATCCACAGATCGGCTCAGTCGAAAAGACGCCGGCGCATCAGTCCGTCGCGGCCACGATCGAGACCAAAAGCGGCTGGGAACCGCTTGTCCATTTCCTCTACGACGCGCAACAACCGGAGGCCTTCATCGTCGTCGAAAATGTGAACTTGATGATCGACAGTGGCGATCCGACTGTGATGCGCGGGCGGTTCAAGATCGCGAAATGGTTCAAGCCTGCCGGCGCGAAGTGATGACCACAAAAAAATACCCCTCACTTTTCTTCGGCCTGCTCTGCCTCGGCCTAACGACTGCGTGGGGCGGCGATAGCCTCCCGAAAGCGGAGAAGTTTGCCCGTTATGAGCCGATGCTGAAGCATTCGCCCTTTGCCGTGGCGACGGCGGGCGTGCCGGTCGCGGGGGCGCCGGATTTTGCGAAAGATCTTTACGTGGCCAATGCCGGACATTCCGAGACCGGCGATTTCGTCACGATCGCTTCCACCAGCAACCGCGACTTTAAGGAATACCTAACGACCAGCGCGCCGGTGGACGGTTACTCGATTCCGAACATCCAGTGGTCGGATCGCGTGGGCGAAACCAAGGTCACCATCGCCAAGGATGGACAGTACGCGACGTTAAGCTTTAACGAGGCGGTGCTAAGCCAGGCGATCCAAAACTCCGTGCCGCAAGTTTCGCGTCTGCAGCCAAGCGTGCCGGGTCTTCCCGGGCGTCCCCCCCTCAACCTGCCGATGCAGTTGCCTCGGCCGGTGAATGTGCCGGCCATTCCCACGCCGCCCCCGCATTCGCGGTCCCTCATTCGCCGGAACCCAGGTGCCACGCAACAATTCCAACGTCCGCAAATCCCGCAAACGCCGAGCGATCCCGATGACGATGATGCAAATCCATAGTGGGAGAGGATTGTAGACGCTCCACTTCTGCGAAACGCGGCACCGGCGCGCGGCCAGGATTAACGACGGGAGCTGCGACTATCCCAAGTTTTCGCTTCCCGCTATCCGTGTTCGCAGAGCGGAACACCCAAACGATTAACTGCCGCCCCAGTCGTCGTCCGCCGTGTCGGGTTTGCGATCCGGACCGGCGGAGTAGAGATCGTAACCGGAAGAGTCCTTTTTCCCGGGACTAAGGTAGATGTAGTTGTTATTCCAGGGATCTTTCGGCATCTCCTTGAAGAGCTGGTACCAGCGTTGCGGCTGAGGATCGCTGGAAGGCTGGGTCATGAGTGCCTGGAGACCCTGTTCGGAGGTCGGATAAAAGCCGTTCATGCTTTCGTAGAGCTTCAGCTGCGTGGAAATGCTCTGCACGTCGGCGGCCACGCGATTGTGCCGCGCGTATTCGACGTTGCCCGAAAGCTTGTAAATCGCGGTGCCGAGGAGCAGGGCGATGATCGTCACCACGAGCATGATCTCGAGGAGGGTGAAGGCACATTGATTTTTGCGCATAACGGCGAACGAGCGGAATTACTTCAATGGCAAAAGCAGGTAGTCCGATTTATCCCAAAGATATTTCAGCTGGATTTGCGTAGCCCTGAGCGCCGACTTCGGTGTTCCGGCTGCGGCCATCACGATCACATCGTTTGCTCCCGCCTTCAAGACCGAGCCGGGCACGGTGATCTGGGCGCGAATCCAGCCGGTGTATTGAAATTTCATGTCGTCGAGCAACGAGCGCGAGACGCCGCGGTAGGCCGGGTCGGCCAGATCGGGCAGGACTAACGAGACCACTCCGAGATCGGTGCCGTTGATGTAAATTTCCGGCGCCGCGTCGATCTGCGGGCTCGCCAGCTCGAAGGAGAGGAGTGCGACCAGCGGCCGCGATTCGATCTCGAAATGGAAGGAGGCGCTTTTTTCAACGCTCGGCTCCAGGGAAATTGCCTCGAGCGCAAGCGGGGCGGTCACTGTGCCATAAACTTCCGCATCCGCCGACTCGGTGCGGAGCGGAACGGCCGCGGCAAAAGGCTCCGACATCAGTTCGCGTTGCTCGGCGTGCATCGGATGCATCACCGTGCTCGTTTTCATCCAATCCAAATAAGCACCGCGCACCGTGCGGCCGTTGCCCGGCACCTCTAGATCGATCGCCGTCACGCCGATCATGGGCACGATCGAGCTGACGGAGGTTGACAGACCGGTTCCTTCGCCTAACGAGCCCGAACGGAACACCTGGGACCCGGATTCATCCCAGGCCACCAGCTCCGGCCGTTGCTTCGGGTCGTCGTCGAAGAAAAGTCGAAAAAGAAGAATCTGACAGTCGTCGTTAGGCCGGATCAGGCGAATGCGAAAGGTGCTGTGCGCGGGCGCTTCCGCTTCGGTTTGGGTGGAGTTGAAGGAAACGGATTCAACCCATGAGGGCGCGGCCTGAGCAGTCGCGTGAGAGGATTCGACCTGACGCAGATCGAGCCACGCACTGTCGGGCGCGGCGGCCGCGGAAGGATTCGGTTTCAGCCACGTCTCAGCGACGCTTGGCGCAGCCTGTTGCCCGCGGGCGAGGGAAGCGATGGCGGCCAGAAAGGCGAGCGCGACGACGCGGGAGAGCATGTCGGCGGCGAGGTTAACTCAGTGGGGTCGGAACTGCAAACTATGCGTCATCTCGAAGACCGCCGAGAGAATGCTGTAGACCACAAACCCGACGATGACGGCAATGAAAACGATAATGACCGGCGGAATAAGCGAAGAGATGATCTGCACCGTACGGTCGAGTTCTCGCTCGTAAACATCGGCGATCGTCTGCATCGTCTGCGCGAAGTGTCCGGTTTGCTCGCCCACCGCCATCATGTCGGTGAGAAGCTCAGGAAATAATTTCTCGGCGGCGAGCGCGCTCGAAAGATTGGCGCCGTCGATGACCGAGCGGCGGACGTCGCGCAACTTTTTCTCGAGATACTTGTTCGCCGCGATCTCCGTCACGAGGTCGAGCGCCTTGAGCAGCGGAATGCCGTTCTCCATGAGCGTGCCTAACGTTCGCGAAAACTGGGCGTAATACTGGTGCCGTTTGATTCGGCCGTAACCGGGAATGAACAAACGAAAACGATCCCAGTTCAGCCGTCCCTCCTCGCTCCGGACAAAGGCGCGAAATCCCACCGACCCCGCGACCACGAGCAGGATGAACAGCCACCAATAGCCGGTGATGAGGTGATTTGTGCCGAGCAAAATCCGCGTCGGCAGGGGAAGCACGCCGCCGGTTTGCGACATGAAATTTGTCAGCTGCGGCACCATGAAGGTGATGAAGATGATGATCAGCGCCGAGCCCGCGAGGGCGAGAAAAGCGGGATAAATGAGCGCCTGCTGCACGCGATCGCGCAAATTTTTTTCCTGCATCAAATGCTGCACCACGCGGGTCAGGATCTCCGGGAGGGCGCCGCTCGCTTCGCCCGCGCCGACCATGTTTACGTAGAGCGGGGAGAAAACGCGCGGGAAGTCGCGCAGCGCCTGCGAGAAACTGCGGCCATCGACCAGCGCCTGATGGAGCGATCGCGTCATCTGTTGGACGCGCGGTTGTTTCAACCGTTTTTCGAGCACGCCGAGACTCTCGTCGAGCGTCATCCCAGCCTGGAGCAAGTGGCCCAGCTGCTCCGTGAAAACGAGGAGTTGACTGTGCGGGACCTTCAGATTCTGCGTCGCTGCGGCGCTTCCCGCCGCCTTCCCTTTCACCATCTCCGGACCGGTGGCGATGGCTTCGATCCGAATCGGGATGCACTGCAGTTGTTCGATCTGCCGGATCGCGACGGATCGGTCGGCGACGTTCAGCACGCCCTCGACGAGGCCGCCTTGAGCGTTGCGTGCGCGATAAGAAAATTGCGGCATCGGGTGATCAGCGCGAAGGGTAGCGCGTCGCTCCGCGCGCGTCCAATGGCCGGCTACGCCGCCAGAAAATCCGCGACGACGACGATCACCGCCGCCCTTCCACTCTCCACGCTTGGATTTCGTCCAAGGTGACCATCCTTTTGCATTTGCTGCGCATCTCGCGCGCTTCGGCGAGCTGTTGCGCGACGTCGATCATCGGAGTTTTCTCGGTGGCCGCTGGCAATGTCGCAATCACCTTCTTGTTCAAGCTGCGATGATGCGCTTTGGCTTGGTTCTTCAAAGTCGGACGCAGCTCCCCCGATATGTTCTCAGGGTCAATTCTGCATTTCGGCACCATACCGTTATGGTAGTCAATGTGATGCCCCCGCTTAATCCCTCGCACGAAGTCATCGCGCTCTCGAGCAACCGTTCGGTTGCGGTATCTGAGTACGGGATCAGATCGGGTGCGCCGATCTTTTTTTGCCATGGCTGGCCAAGCTCGCGGACAATGGGGGAGCTGACCGATGCGGCGGCGCGCGATCTCGGTCTGCGCATCATTTCGCCCGATCGGCCGGGGATTCGAGATTCGTCATTTCACGCGGAGCGAACGCTGCTCGATTGGCCTCCGCTCCTCGCGGAGATCGCCGACCAGTTGGGAGTCGAGCAGTTCAAGATTCTCGGAATTTCCGGAGGCGCTCCCTACGCGCTCGCGGCGGCGTGGGCGCTGCCGGAACGAGTGCGGGCGATCGCTGTCGTGAGCGGCGCGCCGCCGCTGGCGGAGATGGCGGATCGCAATGGATTGCTCGCGCTTTATCGCTGGCTGCTCTTTTTTTATCCGCGCCATCGGGAGTTGTTGCGGTTCTCGTTTCACGTCGCGCGACCATTTTTATCGGCCAAATTGCCCATCCGTTTGCGGCCGATGTTGCTTAAGCTTCTGCAGCCTTGCGATGCGGCCGTGATGCGCGACGTGGCGGCTTTTGAGGCCTGTTTCGAAAGTCAGCGCCAGGCCTGGCGCGCCTCGGCCGATGGGTTGATGACGGATGCGGAAATTTATGCGCAACCTTGGGGTTTTCAGCTGGAGGAAATCAAGGTGCCGGTGCGGCTCTGGCATGGCCGGAAGGATCGCAGCTTCCATTGGGAACTGGCGCGCGTGCTCGGGCGGCGCCTCCTGAATTGCACTGCACATCTGGTCGAAAACGAAGGGCACTATTCCCTTCCCATCCGTCACATGCACGAGATCCTGGCCGATCTCGATTCAGCCTAACGACAGCGGTTTCACTTGTTCGACGGCGCGAAACTGGCTCCATTCCAAACTGTGGAAGATTTTACTGGCAGCGCCGTTGTCGACCAACCTGTGCGCCGGACGGCCAATCTCGGCGGGGAGTTTGAAGACCGTGTCCGTCAATTGGTCGCAGATTGGGGCGGCGGCAAATCGCCCGAGCTGATCGAGGAATTGATCGCGACCGCGCTCAAGATGGCGAGCGACGGCATGGGCACCGGCGACCTCAAGCTGATGAACCGTTCGCTCAAGGAGCTGCGCTATGCCGCGAAAATCTTTGCCCCTTTTCGCAGCCGTAGAAAAGTTGTCGTTTTTGGCTCCGCCCGCACCGCTCCGGCCGATCCGGATGCGCAGTTGGCGGAGGAGTTCGGCCGCCAAATGGTCGCGCACAATTACATGGTCATCACCGGCGGCGGCGACGGCATCATGGGCGCAGCACAACGCGGCGCCGGACGGGAAAACAGTTTCGGGTTGAACATTCGGCTGCCCTTCGAGCAGCGGGCCAACGAGGTCATCCACGGCGATCCGAAGCTGATCAACTTCAATTATTTTTTCACCCGCAAGCTGAACTTCGTAAAAGAGACGCACGCCTATGCGCTCTTCCCCGGTGGTTTCGGGACGATGGACGAGGGCTTCGAAGCGCTTACCCTCATGCAGACGGGGAAGGCACTGATCATTCCGATCGTGCTGATCGATCGGCCCGACGGAAGTTATTGGGAAACATGGATGCGTTTCCTGACCGATCATCTGCTCAGGCAAGGGCTCATCTCGCCGGAGGATTTCAACTTCATCAAAATCGCCCACACCGTCGAGGCAGCGGTCTCCGAAATCATTGGCTTCTATAAGAATTATCAATCGTCGCGCTGGGTCGGATCCAGCCTCGTATTTCGACTCAGCCATCAGCTCACAGACAAAGCCCTGGCCGGATTAAACAAGGAGTTTGCCGATCTGCTGCGCAGCGGAGAGATCGAGCAGACAGAGGCGTTGCCGCAGGAGCGCAATCAGCCGGAGATCGCGCACTTGCCGCGCCTGGTCTTGAATCCGCATCGTCACGTCTTTGGTCGTTACCGGCAATTGATCGATGCGATCAACCTCGCCGAGACGGAGCCGGACAAATAGCGGATCTCGTTAGGCGGCGGGACGTTCCCGTTTCTCGAGAATGTAATCGTGGATCGAGTTGACGGTCTGGAGCGCCCTGCCCGCCACCTCGGAGTTTGGCACGCCGACCCCGAAAGTTTTCTCCATGCTGACGACGAGTTCGAGCGCATCGATCGAATCCAGGCCCAGGCCGCCGGGGCCGAACAGCGGCTGATCATCGCCGATCTGGTCGGCAGGGGTTTGGAGCATGAGGCTTTGCACCATCATCTCTTTTATGCGGGTACGGAGATCGTCTTCGGCCATGGAAAATTTTTTGGGACGGTATGCTTAGACGAAAAGCTATCGGATGTCATCGCCTAAAAGCTTCGGTCAGGATTCTGCTAGCCGCGGCAGCTGCTTCCTCGCACCTCCAGAGGAAGGCTTCTATTGGGCGCGGAAGTCCGCTTGTAGTCGCTTCGCTCTGCGAAGCGCGGGCCTAGTTATGATGGAACAGCCCGCGCTAAGTTTAAACTTCGCGCGAAGTCCGCACTTCCGCTTCGGGAGTCCCCGCCGGCGGCGCAGGTGGAACTTCCCGCGCCGTCGGGGCGTCGGGAATGCGCGGCACGCTCGCTTCTGCCTGACGAACGTCGGGCTTCGGAGCGGTCGTGTTGCCGGCGCTGTGCAGCTCGTCGCTGAACTCGTCTTTCGCCTTCTGAAATTCTTTTACGGCCTGACCCATGCCCTTCGCGAGCTCCGGCAATTTTTTGGCTCCGAAAAGGACGAGGACGATCAAGAGAATAATGATCAGATCCGGGCCGCCGAAGTTGGACAACAAGGCGAGGGCGTTCATGGCAAAGAGCATCGGACTATCTGTCGCCCATGCAAGACAATTCCCCGCGGGGTGAGGGAAAGAGGTCCGGCAAGAGCAGCACGCTGGGGTGCCTGGAAGCCGCGCCGCGCCTAACGAAACGCGCCGGAGGGACGTGCTTCCGCACGTCCAGTTTCCGATCCCCTGACGGCACCAGTGTAGAGGCGGGCGTGTCGCCCGCATCCACTTAAAACGAGAGCGAAACTCTACGCTGTCATTGTCAGATTCTCGCGCTGACAGAGCAGCACGCTCCAACGCGATCCCGAATATCATCCATTAGACGATGCGCCCGCCGCAATCGGGACTTGCGAAAGCAAGTCCCTCCGGACGCGATCGCGTCATACGTCGTAGTACATCTGGAATTCGTAAGGATGCGGCCGCAGCCGGAGCGCGTCGTATTCCTTCTGCTTCAAGTCAATCCAGTTGCTGATGAAATCGGCGTTGAAAACATCGCCGCGGAGAAGGAAGGCGTGATCCGCCTGCAGCGCCGCGAGCGCTCCGCCTAACGAATCCGGCACGCTCGGGACATCGGCCAGCTCTTCCGGCGGCAGTTCGTAGAGATTTTTGTCGAGGGGATCGCCCGGGTCGATCCGGTTTTGCACTCCATCGAGCCCCGCGAGTAACAGCGCGGCGAACGCGAGATAAGGATTGGCCGCTGCGTCCGGGGTGCGGAATTCGATCCGCTTCGATTTCGGATTCGCCGAGTAGGTCGGGATGCGAATCGCCGCCGACCGATTCCGTGCCGAGTAGGCGAGATTGACCGGCGCCTCGAATCCCGGAACGAGCCGCTTGTAACTGTTCGTCGTCGGATTTGTGATCGCCGTCAGCGCGGGCGCGTGTTTCAAAATTCCGCCGATAAAGAAGAGCGCCAGGTCGCTCAAGCCGGCGTAGCCGTTGCCGGAGAAAAGCGGCTTCCCGTCCTTCCAGAGGGAGATGTGGGTGTGCATGCCGGAGCCGTTGTCTCCGAAGAGCGGCTTCGGCATGAAGGTCACGGTTTTGTTGTGCCGTCGCGCGACGTTGCG
>JBBSGS010000043.1:0-15134 GCA_038253875.1 Chthoniobacterales bacterium | reverse complement strand
TTGTGCCATACCAAACCACCCCAACGGAATTCCTATTGCTACCGCTACCTACCTCGATCCACGGGAAAATATTGGTGCCACCGGGAATATTACTGACCCGGACAGGCGTGCTCCAATTGACGCCTTTATCGGTCGAGTGAACCAAAAACACATCGTGATCATTTGAATAGGCGAGATAGACTACTCCGTCGGGGTTGCTAGCGGTGCCCTCCGCGACTTTGACTGTGCAGAAGAGGTGGCCAACGCCGTTTGGATCGGTTGCTGCCTGATGCGCAGTATAAGTTAGCGGCCCCGTGCTCGCCGGGTTGGTCGGGTCAGGATCCTCGCCGACATACACTGTTCCGTCGTCGAAGGAAGCATAAACGGTTCCTGTCTTTTGATTAACGTCGATCCCACCAGTTTGATCGGTCGGTCCGAGCGTAGTGGTGAGCGGATAGGTAACTCCGCTGTCGTTTGATCGCTGGATAAACCCGACGACCGGCGCGTCCGTGCGATAGAGGAGGTAGACGGAGCTGGCGCCGTAGGCACCATGCCATTGGCGATCGTCAACCGGGACGGTGCTTCCGATCGGGTTTAGGGTATAAGTCTGAGCTCGGTCGGTAGAATTCCCTACCGATAGGTTCGCAGCGATCAAGCTGCTGAAAGCAAGGAAAGGGGGTTTTCCGGGGGCCGGACTCTTGAAACCAACGGCTAAATCGATGTCGCCGCCACCATCTCCTCCCAGCTCAATCTCATTATCCGGAGAGAAGCCGTCCGGCTGGCCCCGGTAAAGCGGATTACGCGCTTTCGGGTCATAATTTGCGCTGCCCGGCCGCAGATCATAGTACCAAAGATCGACTCCCGCCGGAAAACCCCGGATCCCGCCGATGTAAGCATTGCCTTGGAAATCGGTGCGATTGCTGGGTTCTCCGTCGGAGTTCGTGACTGGCGCTTTTAGAGGCTTGTTTGGGCTAAAGGCGAGGGGCGGGCTCAGCTTTGCGCCATCGATGTAATTCGCGCTTCGTGTCGTGGCTGCTGCCACGGTCGTCGCCGAGCCACTGTACTGGTCGGCAGCCGTAGCCGAGAAATAGACTACATGTACGGTGTAGAGACCGGTGCCGCTAGCGGTAGGATCAATCGCCGCCGCTTCACTGGTGTTCGGGGCTCCCGAAGCGGAGGACGCGACCACCGGACCGTTGACATCTCCCTTATGAATATAGAGGTCGTAGTCGCTAGCCGGGACCGTCCAGTGAATCTCTACCTGGACCACCTTGCCGGTGTAGGTGCCGGGAGCAATGGTGAGTTGAAATTGGTCGCAATTAACGTCGGGAGTACCCGAAACGACATCCGCACAGTTATCCTCCCCGGCAGCACCACCGCCCGTTCCATCTCCGGTCCAGCTAGTAGTGGATCCGGTGGTGGCGTTTACATTCCCTCCTTGGGGATCCGCATTTAACTGACTGACGGCGAGGAATGCAAAGCCAATGGGCAGGAGAGCGACACCGACTCTCCGAAAATAAGAATAATTCAACATTGTTTGGTCTTTCGTTTGGTTTTTTGAGCGGGAGCAATGAAATTATGGAGAGACCTTAAAAATAGCAAGCCAAAATCTCGGATGCGAAATTACTTTTCCGTAAGGCTACACCGATCCCAGGTACGAGGCTTTAGTTAAACCGGCGTTGGGACAACACCGGAACCGCCGGGAATGCAGGCTGAAAGGGCGCGTGTTCCATTGGAGCTGCTGGTAAAGGTCGGAGCAATAAAGACGCTCGTCTATCTGCCCCGCAATTCGCGCGTCGCAACCTTCTGGGGCAACTGTAGACCGTCGATTGCGCGGTCCGTTGTTCAGCATCTACGCCCCTTATTCGGTTGCGGGGTTATACCCGGGTGGTTTCGGGCGAACGCATCCTTGTTCGGAATCGGCGGCGAAGTCTGGCGACCTTAATCCAGGAAGATTAGGGTGGGTTCGATGCTAAACGTCGGAACCGTTTACGGTTCAATCAATTTTGGGAAACGAGCAAATATGAGTAAGTAACAGGGATCTAGTTGTTTACATTTACCTAGAAAATCTGGCACCAATCGTGCTAAGCGAATAATATCTATAATTGCTAGAAACGACAATCCAGCAATTGAGTGGAAGCAATAACAACTAAAAACAAAGGAAAAAAGGAAGATGAAAATACAAAAACTGGCTCTGGCGTTACTGGCAACGGGCTTGGTAACGGCAGGCCTCGGGAGCCACCAGGCTCAAGCAGCGCAAATCAATGGTGCGATCACCTTCTCGGGTGGCGCAAAATACGATACAAATTCGCTGGCAACGGCGACGACAGTTCAAAAGTTCAGCAACGTGACTGTGCAAAGCGGTGACGGTGACTTCTCGGGGCTCGATGGTTCTTCGGTCAACATGGCAACACCTTACGTGTTCGTCCCATCGACAGCGACGCCGGCTCTTTGGAGCGTGGGTGGCTTCACATTCGACCTGACCAGCTCGACCGTTGTGCTCCAAAGCTCCAGTTTCCTCCTGATCACCGGAACCGGTACGATCTCAGGAAACGGCTTCGACCCAACGGTTGGCACTTGGAGCTTCACGTCGCAATCGCCGTCGGCCCGAGGAGTATTCAGCTTCTCATCTGGGACTGATGCTCAAGGGGTACCAGACGGTGGCACAACCGTCTCGCTCTTGGGGATCGGACTCGCCGGCGTCGCGCTGCTTCGCCGGAAACTTGTCTCGGCTTAGGCTGAAGACTTAACAACGAACGTGCCGGGCGGGATTGATCCCGCCCGGCATTTTTTTTTGCCGCCGACTAGCTATTTGGCTTTCGACCAATGGAGCCATCGCGAACCTGGCCTCGGTTTGGGCGAGACAATCCGAAGCGCATTACCCCGCTTGATGATGGCTTGGCTGCACTGAGGACACTGCTTCGGGGTTTCGATTTTCTATGATGGCCGTTTCAGCGATCGTTTCGACGTGCTTTCGTTGGTCATGATAGCCAACCCGCGCGGCCTGCGGGCCGGCTTCGATTTCGGCAGCGAACCTTCTTACTCCAAAGAAAGTGGCAGCGCATACGGGGATCGAACCCGTGCACCAGCCTTGAGAGGGCTGTGTCCTAACCACTAGACGAATGCGCCAATTTCCGCTGCGCAATTTTAACTGCACTCTCCCGGGGCGGCAACTGCCGGTTTCCGGTCGGCTTCGCTAGGGACGAAAGACGTTGTTTACCTTCGCCTGCGCGGGAGTGGGAAGGGGCGCGGCGGAGGCACCCGCCTTAGCTTGCGCCAGCCTGGCAGCTTCCGCTTCGTCCGATTGGTGCCGGACGCGCGGTTGCAACAAGATCAGCTCGTGGCTGGCGGCCTGAGCGTCGACGTAATCCCGCAATTCCGGAGTGGCGGCGTGAGTGCGCAGCTTTCGATAATACATTTCGTAATAGGCCCGCAGCCGATGGCGCCGCTTGAGGTCGGTGCGGGCTGCGAACGCGAATCGTTTCAGCTCGTGCAAATCCTCTTCATTCCGAGTAAGGGTTTCCAATTCCGCCAACTGCACATGGAGTCGGTGTTCATCGGCCGCCTTACCGAGCGAAGATTGTTTAAATAGCGAGTTGAGCAGTTGCAGTTCCGGCGCGGCTGGTATTTGGGGGAGGGAGCCGGCATCGGGCCCGGGTAAACTGTTTGGAGGAATAAGTGACGGCGGTTCGATCGGAGCGACGCTGGGCGAAGCTGCGGGTATCTCGGTGGTGGCTTCCTGCGCCTTGGCGGCTTGCGCTGATGTGTTATCGGGGCTGGCTGGTGATTGTGCCCATGCCGCCACTGCGACCAACAACATTGCGCCAAAGCTGAGTCGCTGGGTTATGTGCATCTTCATCTCAAATCGGAAACCCTCGGGGTGACAGGATTTGAACCTGCGACCTCCTGGTCCCAAACCAGGCGCTCTACCAAGCTAAGCTACACCCCGGGCGGCAAGTCAGGGCGACCTTTACCATGCGGTGACCCAACGCGCATCCGGAAATGTCGGGTTACCTGATTGCGTCGCAGCCGATAAATTAGCCGAGCGCTCAGCGAAGCTCGCACTCAAATCTATTCGAGGAGAAACCGCTTGCCGCTGCGGCCATTCCGAAGCACTGTGCGGCTCCTTTTTCCCCGAGGTCGGCTTCCTGCTTCAGATTTCGCATTGTTATGTTCAAAAACGAGAAATTCAACATCGGTATTTTCACGATCCTCGTGCTGCTGCAACTCCTTGGTGTGGCCGCGATCTGGACTCGATTCCAGCTGGCTTACCTCCCGATCATGGCGGCGGTCTATCTCCTGATCGGGCTGGGCACTACTCTTTACCTGCATCGCTATCTCACTCACCGCGGGTTTGAGATGCCCGGCTGGCTCAAGTTCCTTTTCGCGACCGGGTCTGCCGTCGGCCTCGCCGGTGATCCCGTGACTTGGGTTGGTGATCATCGTTATCACCATCTCAAGTCCGACACGGAAGAGGATATCCACAGCCCGCGCCACGGCTTTCCTTACGCCCACATGATGTGGCTCATCCGCAAGCCCGCCTCATTCCGCGAGCGCTCGCTGCGTTACGCTGCGGATGTCCGCAAGATTTGGTACTGCAAAGTTTGGGAAAATTCCGCGTTCTATGTGCTTCCGCATCTCGGGCTGGCGGCGCTCCTTTACGCGACGCTCGGCCTCGCCGGCATGCTTTGGTGCCTCTACGTGCCCATGCTGATCGTTTACAATTGCACCTGGGCGGTGAACTCCATCTGCCACATGAAGCAGTTCGGTTACCGGACCTTCGAGACCTCCGACGAGAGCAAAAACAACTTCTGGGTCGGTCTCGGCGCCCTCGGCGAAGGCTACCACAACAACCACCACGCGAAGCCCCGTTGCGCCGCCCACGGTTTGAAATGGTGGGAATTCGACGTCACTCGTTACACGATCTGGACCCTCGAGAAGCTTCATCTCGCATGGAACGTCGTCTGGCCTGAGCCCGTCCCCGCAGAGGAAACGACCGAGACTCTTTCAGCCGACCAGGCTGGGACGATGCTCATCACGAGCGCCGATCCGAATTCGCTCCTCTAGACATTTCACCACAGGCCGTTGGCCTCGCATTTCGTGGATCGCCAAATGCATTTTGCGCGAAGCGTAACCCGTGGCGCGCGGGTTTCGTATCGCGCTACCTACACCGCAGTTCGGCGCGAGCCGCACCGAACGACAGGCAAGCGGCCTGTGCTCCCCGGAAGGCAAGGCCACGCGAGCGCGAGATGGGATTGATTTCGCTCGTAAGCGCTGCGAAACGCGACCTTGCGGGGCGCTCGGTCGTTAACCTCCCCGCGCGTCGCATAGCGAAGCGTCGTCAATCGCTCCGAATCAATCGACAGCCCTTGCAAGGTTCGGCGCGCGGGTGATCTCACCTCATGCGCGGATTTTTCGCCGAGCTCAAACGGCGCCGGGTCTATCGCGTGGCCGTTGCCTACATCGTCGCCGGATGGCTGGTCGCGCAAGTCGCCACCCGGGTCTTCCCGTTTTTCTTTCCCAACTGGACGGTCCAACTCGTCGTCGTCCTGGTCGTGCTCGGGTTTCCGCTCGCGCTGATTCTCTCCTGGGCTTTCGATATCACGCCGGCAGGGATCAAGCGCACCGACGAGATCGCGCCCGAGCACTCCTCGCCGGCTGCTCCCAGTTCAATCGAGATTCCGGAAAAAAGCATCGCGGTTCTTCGCTTCGATAACCTGAGCGATGATCAACAAAACACCTACTTAGCCGACGGCATCCAGGACGACATCCTTTCCAGCCTGGCGAAGGTCGCCGATCTGAAAGTCATCAGTCGGACATCGGTGCGGCAATTCCGCGGGAGCGATCGCAATCTGCGCGAGATCGGCCGGGCGCTCGGCGTCGCTCATGTTCTCGAAGGGATGGTGCGCCGGGTGGGCAATCGAGTGCGGGTCAACGCGCAGCTCATCAATGCACGAACTGACGCACATGTCTGGACGGAGAGTTTTGATCGCGAAATGACCGATCTCTTCGCCTTGCAAAGCGAATTGGCTGAACAAATCGCTGCCGCCTTGCGGCACCAATCTCTCGGCGCGCGAACGGGCGAGCTTGCAGGTGCATCCCACTTCGCATCTCTCGATCCCGAGTTCGCGCTTGCCTCCAGTCTGGCCTCGCGGTTTCACAGCGAGCTCTACTGGTTCGGTTTCGACCGCACTCGACCGCACGGCGGAACGGCTCGCGATGGCAAAAGCGGCGGTCGATCGCGCCTTACAATTGCGGCCCGAGCTGGGCGATGCGCACCTCGCGCTGGCCTACCATTACTACTACGGCTATCGCGATTACGAACGCGCCCGGCACGAGATCGCCCTCGCCGCGCGCTCTACACCTAACGACGCTGAGGTATGGGATAGTCTCGCAGCCGTCACTCGTCGCGAAGGCAAGTGGGACGACGCCGTAGCCAATTTCGCGCGCGCGCGTCAACTCGATCCGCATAACGCCGCGGTCATATTGAATCTCGGCGAAACTTATTTGGCGCGCGGCCGCTTCGAAGATGCCGCGCGCGCCTTCGCCGACGGGTTCGCGATCAGGCCTGATGCGCATCTCTTTCGTCTGGCCGAAGCGACGATCGAGCTAAGAAGGAGCGGCGAAACCTCGGCTTTGCGCGGTATGATTCGAGAGGTTCCGCGCGAGTTCGATCCGGGCGGAGCGGTCTCAATTGTGGCGTTGCGCTGAGTTTGATCGAGCATGATTATGAGGAAGCGGCGCGCTTGCTCGAGAGAACGCAGCGCGACGAGTACAGCGATCAAGGAGTGGGAGGCGTGGCGGGGTCGCTCGACGGATTCGGTTTTCCAAGAAGCTGGTTTGAAGGTCTGATCGCGCGTGGTCGTGGAATGCCGGAGGCCGCGCAACGCGCCTTCGCGGCGGCGCACCAGGCAGTGAAGCCTTGCCTGCGGCAGGCGCCTAACGATCCCAAATCGAACATGATGCTGGGATTGATCGACGCGATGCGGGGCCGCAAGGAAGATGCCCTGCGCTGCGGCCGTCGTGCGGTCGAGTTGTTGCCGGTCGCAGTCGACGCCTACGACGGACCGGTCCTCGCGACCAATCTCGCGGTTATTTACGCACAGATCGGCGAGGCGGACCTCGTCCTCGCGCAGCTCGCGCCGCTCCTCTCGCTTCCGAACGGTACCACCCCCGGCCTTCTGCGCATCGACCGGAATGGGATGCGCTGCGAAGCGATGCGCGCTTCCAGAAGTTGGCGATTCGTTAGGCGAGAACCGTTTCTCCGCGGTCGCGCGGCTGGCGGTTCTGTAGACACCTCCCTCTGGGAGGCGCGAGAGTGGCATCCGCCGACCGCCAAGCCGCCGTTTACGGGCAGGCCCGCCCTTCGCAGAGCGAAGCGTCTACAGTCGCGCCAGCGGGCGCGGGTCGTAATTCAAGTTCGGCGAGAGCCACTTCTCGACTTCGCCTAACGACTCGCCCTTACGCGCCGCATAATTCGCGGCCTGATCCTGCTGGATTTCTCCGAGCGCAAAATAGCGCGAATCGGGATGCGAAAAATAAAGCCCGCTGACGCTCGCGCCCGGATGCATGGCGAACGATTCCGTTAGCCGGATGCCGGTGTTCTCTGCGGCAGCGAGCAGCTGGAAAAGCGTGCGTTTCTCGACGTGATCCGGGCAGGCGGGATAACCCGGCGCCGGCCGGATTCCGCGATAGCGTTCGCGGATCAAGTCACCGCGCGTAAGCCGCTCCTCCGCGCCGAAGCCCCACGCGAGGCGCGCTTCACGATGCAGATATTCCGCAAACGCTTCCGCCAGGCGATCAGCCAGCGCCTTCACCATGATCGCGTTGTAATCGTCGTGCTCGGTCTTGAATTGCTCCGCCAATTCATCCGCGCCGATCCCCGCCGTAACCGCGAACCCGCCGATATAATCGGCGCGGCCTGAATTCTTCGGCGCGACGAAATCGGCGAGCGAATAGTTCACCTGGCCGGCGGGCTTCTGCATTTGTTGACGGAGAAAATGGAAAGTCGCGAGCCGTTCGCGGCGCGTCTCGTCGCGGTAAACTGCAATGTCTTCGCCTAACGAGTTCGCGGGCCAGAAGCCAAAAACGCCGCGCGCCGTGAGCAGCTTCTCATCTACGATCCGCTGCAGGAGCTTCTGCGCATCAGCAAAGAGTTCGCGCGCCTGTTCGCCCACGAACGCGTCCTCGAAAATCGCCGGGTAACGCCCGCGCAATTCCCACGTGTGGAAGAAGGGCGACCAATCGATGAACTCGACCAGGGTGGCGAGCGGAATTTCCCTAACGAGTTTTCCCGCGAGGTCGCCGCTGCTCCGGGTAGCGCATGCGCCTCGTGTGCTGGTCGACGCGTCTCGCGGCGACGAACTTTCTGAAACCGTGGACCTCGCGCCCGGCTCGGTTTCCAGAAAAGTCCGCGAAGGCGAGACGCCTTCGCCAGCACTCGAGACGAGTGCGCTACCCGGAGTCGTCACGACCACGCGCGTTCCTAAAAACTCCGGTACCGGCGGTTCATAGCCGCTCCAGTCGATCGTTAGGCGATTCGTCTTTGCCTGCGCGAAGGTGAGCATCTTCTTTTCGCGCGTGCGGTCGGCGTGTTCCGTCCGCAGCCGCTCGTAATCGGACCGCGTGGTCGTGTCGAATTTCCGCTTCGTCTCCGCATTCAAAAGCGAGTTGACCACACCGACCGCGCGTGAGGCATCGAGGACGTGCACCACGCTTTCTTTGTAATGCTGCGCGATTTTTACCGCGGTGTGCGCGCGACTCGTGGTCGCGCCGCCGATCAACAACGGCAGGCGAAAGTCCTGCCGATCCATCTCCTGCGCGACGTGCACCATTTCGTCGAGCGAGGGCGTGATCAACCCGCTCAACCCGATAATGTCCGCTTCGCGCTCGCGCGCGGTCGCGAGAATTTTTTCCGCCGGGACCATCACCCCGAGATCGATGACCTCGTAATTATTACACTGCAGGACGACGCCGACGATGTTTTTGCCGATGTCGTGGACGTCGCCTTTGACCGTCGCCATGACGATGCGGCCCTGCGGTTTCGAGTCGGACTGTTTCTCCGCTTCCATGAAAGGCATCAGGTAGGCGACCGCTTTTTTCATGACTCGCGCGCTCTTCACCACCTGCGGCAAAAACATTTTCCCCGCGCCGAATAAATCGCCGACCACACTCATTCCCGCCATCAGCGGGCCTTCGATCACGTCGAGCGGCCGGCCCGCTTTTTGCCGCGCCTCTTCGGTATCCGCGTCGATGTGTTCGACGATGCCTTTGACGAGCGCGTGCGAGAGCCGCTCCTCGACCGGCGCACTCCGCCAGGCTTTATCCTTAACCGCCACTTTGCCTTTCGACTTTACCTTTTCGGCGAAATCGACCAGCCGCTCCGTGGCGTCCGGACGGCGATTGAAAAGGACATCCTCGACCAGTTCGCGCAGGTCGGGAGCGATCTCTTCGTAAACCGCAAGTTGTCCTGCGTTGACAATCCCCATGTCGAGCCCGGCACGGATGGCGTGATAAAGAAATGCCGAATGCATCGCTTCGCGCACGGTGTTGTTGCCGCGGAAAGAGAACGAAATATTACTCACTCCGCCGCTGACCCGGGCGCCCGGAAGATTGGCTTTGATCCAGCGGGTCGCTTCGATGAAGGCGACGGCGTAGTTGTTATGCTCCTCGATTCCGGTCGCGATCGTGAGGATATTCGGATCGAAAATAATGTCGTTAGGCGGAAAGCCCGCCTGTTCGGTGAGGAGCCGGTAGGCGCGGGCGCAGATGCCCGTTTTGCGCTCGAGTGTGTCGGCCTGGCCTTGTTCATCGAAGGCCATGACAATGACGGCGGCGCCGTAATGCCTAACGAGTCGCGCCTGGCGCAGAAATTCTTCTTCGCCAACTTTGAGCGAGATCGAGTTGACGACGCCTTTGCCCTGCACGCATTTCAGGCCGGCTTCGATCACGCTCCACTTCGAGCTATCGATCATGATTGGCAGCCGGGAGATGTCGGGCTCGCTCCCGATAAGGTGAAGAAAGCGCGTCATGGCCGCTTCGGAATCGATCATTCCTTCGTCCATGTTGACGTCGAGAATGTTCGCGCCGCCCTCCACCTGATGCCGCGCGACCACGAGTGCGCCTTCGAAATCATCGGCGAGGATCAGCTTCGAGAACTTGGGCGAGCCAGTGATGTTGGTGCGCTCGCCGACGACGACGAAGCCGAAGTCAGATGTGACATCGAGCGGTTCGAGCCCGGCGAGATGTAGGTCCAGGTTCATTCGTTAGGCAAGGGGCGCGGCGGGAATCCCCTAACGGCCTGTGCGATCGCGCGGATGTGCTCCGGCGTCGTGCCGCAGCAGCCACCGACAATATTGAGCCAGCCGTGTTTTGCCCAATCGCGCAGTTGCGGCGCGAGCGACTCGGGCGTCTCCGGAAAACCGGTCGGCGACAAAGGATCGGGCAGCCCGGCGTTTGGATAGGCGACCGTGAAACAGGGCGCGAGACGCGAAAGCTCTTCGATATGCGGCCGCATTTCCGCCGGCCCGAGCGCGCAATTGAAGCCGACGACGAGCGGCGCCGCGTGCAGAATCGAGGTGAGAAAGGCCCCCACGGTTTGTCCGGTGAGAGTGCGGCCGGAGAGGTCGGTGATCGTCCCAGAAACCAGCACCGGCACTTTCTTGCCTAACGACTCGAAAATTTCCGCGATGGCGAAGATGGCCGCCTTGGCGTTGAGGGTGTCGAAAATGGTTTCGACGAGAAGAACGTCGACGCCGCCTTCGATCAAGGCCCGCGCCTGTTCGCCGTAGGCCTTGCGGATCTGATCGAAGGTGACGGCGCGAAAACTGGGATCGTTGACGTCGGGCGAGAGGGAAGCCGTGACTGGCAACGGGCCTAACGAACCGGCGACAAACCGCGCCTGGCCGCTTGCGTTCGCGACCTTTTCGGCCGAAGCGCGCGCAATCTGCGCGGCGCTGAAGTTCATCTCGTGCACGAGCGCGACGAGCTCGGGGTCGTCGACCACGCGCTGGAAAAAGGCGGCGTCTTTCCGGTCGCCATCCGGTTGGCCGGGGAAAAGAAAATCGTGCAGCCCAATGGTGGTGGCGCTAAAAGTGTTCGTCTCGATGAGATCGGCGCCGGCTTCGAGATACTGGGTGTGGATCTCCCCGATGAGCTGCCGCTGGGTGAGCTGGAGAAGCTCGAGATTCCCCTTCAGGTGTTTTGCGGGATGACTGGCGAAGCGGTCGCCGCGGAACTGCGCTTCATCGAGTTTATAGCGTTGCACCATCGTGCCCATGGCGCCGTCGAGAATGACGATCCGCTCGCGCAGAAGATTCTCGAGCGGGTGAATGGCGTGGGTGCTCACGGTGAGGAGTAGTTACGATAAGGCGGGAGCGGAGGCAAATAACAAATTGACGCATCATGATACGTCAATGCGTCATGTTTATCCTGCTTTTGCTCCTGCTCCCAATCCTAATCGATCTGAGCAGGAGCAGGATTGGGAGAATCGCCCTTCCATTAATGTCAGATCGGACGCTAACCTCCGCAGCGTGGAAGGACTCCGCATTTACCGCTCGCTCGATCGCGCCCAGCGCAACACTTTCCTCGCCTGCTTCCTCGGCTGGACGCTCGACGCTCTCGATTTTTTTCTCCTCACCTTCGTCGTCCGCGATGTCGCCGCCGAGTTCTCGGTTTCGATCGTCAAGGTGACTTTCGCAATCACGCTCACCCTCATGATGCGCCCGTTAGGCGCGCTCATTTTCGGCATGCTCGGCGATCGCTACGGCCGCTGCCTCCCGCTGATGGTGGATATTGTTTTCTACTCGCTAATGGAGCTGCTGACCGCGTTTTCGCCTAACTATACTGTCTTCCTTATTTTTCGGGCGCTCTACGGGATCGGGATGGGCGGCGAATGGGGATTGGGGGCGTCGCTGGCGATGGAAAGCCTGCCCGCGTCAGCACGCGGCCTCGCTTCGGGCATTTTGCAGCAGGGCTATTCCTTCGGTTTTCTCCTCGCCGCGATCGTTTACTGGACGGTCTTTCCGCATTTCGGCTGGCGGGCGCTCTTTGTCGTGGGCGCGCTGCCGGCCTTGCTTGTCATCTACATCCGCGCGCGCGTGCCGGAGAGCGAAGTTTGGAAACGCAACCGGGAGGAGGCCAAAGGGCGCTCGTTGGGCGCGGGCCGGATGATTGCGAAAAATTGGCGGCTCCTCCTTTACGCGGTGCTGCTCATGACGGCCTTCAATTACATGTCGCACGGGACGCAGGACCTCTATCCCACCTTCCTGCAAAAACAGCGCGGTCTCCCGGTCAACCAGACCGCGCCGATCGCGATCATTTACAATCTAGGGGCGATCTGCGGCGGAACGCTGTTCGGATTTTATTCGCAGCGCTGGGGCCGGCGGCGGACGATCATGATCGCGGCCGGGCTTGGCCTCCTTCTCATTCCGGTCTGGATTTTTTCGCCGGCGCTGCCGTTGCTTATTGCCGGTGGCTTTTGCATGCAATTCATGGTGCAGGGGGCGTGGGGAGTGGTGCCGGTGCATTTAAACGAACTTTCGCCCGCCGCCTGGCGCGGAACTTTTCCCGGAGTCGTTTATCAGCTGGGCAATTTCTTTTCCGCCAATGCCGCCATGGTGCAGGCGAAGCTGGCGGAGCATTTCGTTAGGCCAAACGGGGAGCCGGATTACGCCCTAACGATGGCCTGTGTGATGGTGGTCGTTTTCGCCACGCTCATCGCGCTCGCCGGGATCGGGCGGGAAGCGCGCGGGATCGAATTTTAAGTGTAGGCGCCTCCCTCTGCGATCCGCGGCCGAGTGCAGACTCACGCTTCGCAGAGCGAAGCGTCTACAACCTCGTCCCCCCGTGGGAAAAGCCCTAACGAATACCGACGCCCGCTGTCCCGGCGGATGAACCCGCGACCACGGTCGCCGGCTGGCGGCGATACATCCCGTCGCCATAACGATAATCGACGATGGCCTCGGCAATTTTGTCGGCGAGTTGTTCGCGGTAAACGGAACTGCCGACCTGACCGCCCTCGCGCTTGTTGCTCAGGAAACCGCATTCCACGAGGACCGACGGGTATTGCGCGTTGCGTAGAACACGAAAGCCGGCGACGTGCACTCCGCGATTGGCGGCGCGGGGCAGGGTGAGAAGTTTCTGCTCGATCGTGGCGGCGAGATTGAAGGCATAGGGCGAGTGATAATAAGTCTCGAAACCGCGAGCGCCGCGCCGGCCCGAGTCATTGAAATGAATACTGACAAAGATGGAATTTTTTTGCGCATTCCCCAGCGCAACGCGGTTGTCGAGGGGGATGAAGGTGTCGTCGTCGCGCGTGAGGACAGTGGCGAGCTGCGATTCCTTTAACTTGCGGTTGAGCCGCAGCGCGACATCGAGGGCAACGTTTTTTTCCGCCGGGCTGTAGCGGCGCACGGCGCCACTGTCTTTCCCGCCATGGCCGGCATCGACGACGACGGTATCAAAGGTATGGGTGGTATTAGTGGCGACCGTGGCGCAGCCGCCGAGCAGCGCCAGGGCCGTGCCGGCGCAGAGCAGCAGCAAGAGGTCTTGGCGGGGCATCGACTTCAATAAAGCGAAACTCGTGCCGCGCAAAGTGAAAGCAGAAGATTCGGGGCCGGACTCGTCTGCGCCGCGCGAAATCGCTTGTTTTTTGTCTGTCCGCACTTAAAGGCTAGCCTCTTTTTATGGTCAAACGGTTAACGATTACTTTAGTGCTCTGCGGGCTGGCCTTCGGCGGATGCAAGAAGGGAAGCGAGACAAAAAAGAATGCGCAACTGCTGAACCCGAGCCCGGTGCCAACGGCCGCGCCGGTGGCCACTCCCCCGCCGACGCCAGCCAAGCCGGCGGTTGACCAGAACGCCCAGGTGATCGTCTTCGGCTATCACCGTTTGGAGAAAAAGGTCCGTCGGCCTGACACCGAGATCACGCCGGAAGCGTTTGAGACGCAGATGAAGGAATTGCAGGATCACAAAATTCGGGTGATCGGCATGCAGGATTTTCTGGCTTGGAAACGGGGCGAAAAAAGCATCCCCGCACATGCCGCCATCATCACGATCGATGACGGCTACAAGTCGGGCTACGAAGTGGCCTGGCCGATCCTTAAAAAGTACGGCTATCCGTTTACGCTCTTCATCTACACGGAGGGTATTAAAGGTGGGAAATTTGGCGGCGGCGAAGCGATGAGCTGGGAGCAGCTCGGCGAGATGCGCGACGCCGGCGTCGATATCGAGGCGCATAGCGCGACGCACCAGGATCTGCGCAAGCCGTACGACAAAGTAACCAAGCGCCGCCTCAATCCCGATGAATACACAGCGTGGCTGGAGGGCGAAGTCGGAGGCTCGAAAGCCACGCTCGAACAAAAGCTCGGCATCCAGGTAAACTGTTTTGCCGTGCCCTTCGGTTATTACAACGAGCGGGTAAAAGAGGCGACGAAGAAAGCGCGCTTCGAAGCGGTCTTTACCGTTTACGGACAGAAGCTGACTTACGGCTCGCCTAACGACTCGTTAGGCCGCTACATGATGGAAGCGAACAAACCCAAGGTTTTCGCCGACGCGATCGGCTTCGGCGGATCGTCGAGTGGCGGAAGCGTGCCGGTGGAGGCTATCCCGACCGCCAGCCTGCAGGCGCAGCCGGCCGACGGCGCGGTCGTGAACGACAAAACGCCTCTCATCCAGGCGAACCTCGGCGGTCTGGCGACGCTCGATCCCGGTTCCGCGAAGTTGCGCGTCAGCGGGCTCGGTCTCGTTCCGTCGAAGTTCGACCCGAAGACCAAGATCATCTCCTACCAGGTGACGCAACCGCTGCACGGCGAAGCCTGCACCGTGATCCTGGAAGCAAAATCGGGCGGCAAAAAAGTGGAAGCGCGCTGGGCATTTACTTTGAAAGAGGCGGCCGCGAAAGCGAAAGCCGCGCCCCCGCCCGCACCGTCGCCGGCCAAGCCGTGACCTGCGAAGAGACTTGCTTCCGCAAGTCCAGTCTGGCTAAAGCGGCCTTCGAAAAGCGAATCGCACCCAAGTAAATTCCCTTCAAAACTCGGGGTTCCCAACGTCGCCGCTTGTGCTCATATAAGCGCATGAGTTTAAATCTGGAAATCCTCTCGCGCGCGGCGGATCAGGCCCGCGGTCTCGCCATCGACGCCGTCCAAGCCTCCCAGT
>JBBSGS010000042.1:0-15156 GCA_038253875.1 Chthoniobacterales bacterium | reverse complement strand
TGGCGTTCGCCTTCGGAGAGATGGCTGTGCAGGACTGCAACCATCTCCGGGTTGTCGGCGAAACGGCTCTTGAAGCGCTCGACCGTTTGGGGCGTGAGCGATATTTCCGGAACGAGCACGATGGCGCTTTTCCCGCGCGCCAGGGTCGCCCGGATCGCTTGCAAATAGACTTCCGTCTTGCCGCTGCCGGTGACGCCGTGGAGCAGAATCGGCGGATGCGACTCCGGATTTTCCAGGGCGGTTTCGATTAACTGCAGCGCCGCGGTTTGCTCATCGTTCATCGTCAGATCTGCGTCGGCGAGGAACGTCTCCAACCCATGCGGATCGCGTGCGATCGCTTGTTCGCGCAACTCGACGAAGCCTCGCTTGACGAGTGCGCGGAGGGTGGAGTTGTCGAGCGAGGTGTCGCGCAAGACGTCTGCCGCTGACGCCGGCGCAGTCAGCCGCCCGATCGCTTCGAGCAGCTCGGCTTGGCGCGGCGCGCGTTTTCTCAACTTTTCCAGTTCTTCCGCGGTCGCGGGGCGGAGCAGACTAACGAAAAGCTGTTTCTTCCAGCTCACCTCGGCGCGACGGATGACCTGGGGGAGAAGGCTCCGCATGACCGTCTCGATCGGGCAGCAGTAATAGGTGGCCATCCAACGGGCCAGCTCGATCAAGGTTGCGCTCAGGACGGGCTTCTCGCCTAACAATGCTTCGATCGGCTTGATCCCGTCGGCCGAGCTTTCTTCGAGAGTCGCGACGACGGTGGCGAGGAGTTTTTTCTCGCGGAACGGCACCCGCACGCGAGAGCCGACCGCGACCTTTTCGGACAGAGTAGGCGGGACGCTGTAATCGAGCTCGCGCCGGATCGAGCGATCGATCACGACCCGGACGAATCTGGTGGAATTTGATTGCTCAGCCAAGGGATGCGTGAATTGCTGCTCTCGATGACTTTCCGCTCCGCCGCCGAACTTATCCAGCGAGGATCCAGCGTGAACATTGTAGAGGCGGTCGTGCCGGCCGCTTTCCCACCCGAGTCGTTCTCTCTGGTCGGCAGAGCTTTTTGCGGCCGACACGGCCGCCGCTACCATGCTCCCGCCGCGGCAGAGAGTCGTTAGGCTTATGATCCGATTTACCTTCAAACTGATCATTTGCCTCCTGCTCGCGTCGGCGGCGGGAATCGCCGCGCTCGCCTGGCGTTCGGGCGATCCGTTTTACACCCTTTACGAATGGATCAGCCCGGCGCGCTTCCAGCAATACGACCAGCTCATCCGGGCGGTGGCCAAGTCTAACGAACTCGATCCGACGCTGGTGAAGGCGGTGGTCTGGCGGGAAAGCCGGTTCGATCCGAAGAAATTTGGGGGCGCGGGTGAGCGCGGGCTCATGCAGGTGAGCGAGATCGCGGCCCAGGAATGGTCGACCGAGAAAGGCATCGCAAATTTTCATGTGGAGGAATTGTTCGATCCGAAGACCAACCTGGAAGCCGGCTCGTGGTATCTGCGGCGGGCGATGCTCCATTGGCAGGCGCAAGAGAATCCGACGCCCTTCGCCCTGGCGGAATACAATGCGGGCGCGAGCCGCGCGCAACGCTGGGCCGGTGGCAACAACAAACTAGCAATCGCGGCGCGCGAATTTCAGCAGAACATCGATTTCCCCGGAACGAAAAAGTACGTGGAGTCGATCCTGGCGCGTTATCGCTTTTACCAGCGCCGCGGGCGGATGTAGGGCGGGATTTTTCGAGTAGGATGGTCCGCCGTTTAACGGGCCCGCGCCTCTTAATAGCACCAGCTCGCACCACTGGCGGTCATGGTTGACCTAAAGATTCGTTCCCGTCTGATGCGGTGCACTCTGCCACGTTGCGGGTTTCGCTGCCGGACGTTGGCCGGGAGCGGCGGTGGTCGTAGTTCGCGAGGTCGTTGTTGTCGCGGTGGTGGTGCCGCATCCAGTGAGGATGAAGCTGAGAAAAGAAATTATTAGCCAGCCAGCGCAGGTCTTAAGCATCGAAAATGATTGGCGATTGAAAATTTTCTGTCGATCCTAACCTTTACCCGTCGTTGCTGGCGCTCGCGCGCTTTCTGAAAAAGAGAAGCAGAAGACCCGGCCGCGCCCCAGAGTCGGCGCAGACACCCCTGCACTTGCGGAAGAGCGAAGTTCACCTACAGTGCCGCTTCGCTATGGCAGAAAGCAGTGACACGAAGGATATGAAGGAGTTCCAGCTTCACGAGAAAGACACTGGCAGCGCGGATGTGCAGGTTGCACTCCTCACTCGCCGGATCGCGCAGCTCACCGAACACTTGAAGAGTCACGCCAAAGATCACTCCTCGCGCCGCGGCCTCCTCAAAATGGTCGCCACTCGCCGGAGCCTTCTCGATTACCTAAGCCGGTCGAAAAACGACCGCTATAAGAGTGTCATCGGGAAACTCAACCTGCGGAAATAACTCCGCACCGATCTCTGGCGCCGCTCGCATTCCTCGCGCAGGGCTCGAGCCATTTATTTAAAGCAAGAACACAACCGCCTTTCCAGGCCGTGAGTGCACCTTGAGTATAGGTTTTAGCCCCGACGTAGCGCCGGGTTTAAAACCTACAGTCAGGGTGACCGGCCTGGATTTCGCACATCCAGAAAGCAAGTATGCAACACAAGGTCACGGCCCAGATCGGGTCCACAGAAATCAGTATCGAAACCGGCAAAATCGCCAAGCTCGCCGACGGCTCCGTCATCGTCTCCTGCGGCGAAACCATCGTCCTCACCAGCGCCGTCTCAGCCACCGCCACGAAGGAAGGGCAGGACTGGTTCCCGCTCACCGTCGATTACCGCGAAAAAGCGGCTGCTGTCGGGAAGTTCCCGGGCGGATATTTCAAACGCGAAGGCCGCCCCAGTGAGAAGGAAACACTCACTTCCCGGATGACCGACCGGCCGCTGCGGCCGCTCTTCCCGGCGGGTTACCTTTACGACACGCAGGTCATCAGCATTCTCCTCAGCGCGGACGGCGAAAATGATCCCGACATTCTTGCCATCAACGGCGCCTCCGCCGCGCTCACCGTTTCCGACATTCCCTTTGCCGGTCCGATCGGCGCCGTCCGTGTCGCTCGCGTGCACGGCGAGTTCATCGCCAACCCGACCCACGCCGAGCGCGAGCAGAGCGATCTGGATTTGGTTTACGTTGGCACCGAGAACGACGTTATCATGATTGAAGGCGCTTCCGACGAGTTGCCCGAAGAGGAGTTCGTGAAGTCGCTCGAGTTTGCCCACGGGCACGCCCGCGAAATGATCCGCATTCAGAAGGAACTCGCGGCCCAAGTCGGCAAACCGAAACGCGAAATGCCATTGATGGAAGTGAAGCCGGAAATTCTCGAGATCGCCGACCGCGTGGCCGGGGATAGGATCGAAGCCGCACTCTATACCGAAGGCAAGGTGGCGCGGAGCAAGGCCGTTGGCGGTCTGCGTGATGAAGTGAAGGCGGCGGTGCTGGAACAATTCCCAGACTCGGAGAAATTCGCGATCAACCAGGCGTTCGATTACATCCAGAAAAAAACGTTCCGAAGCAACATCCTCGACAAGCAGAAGCGCGTCGACGGCCGCGGCTCCGACGATCTGCGCAAGATCACCTGCGAAGTCGGCGTTCTCCCGCGTGCGCATGGCTCGGCTATCTTCCAGCGAGGTGAAACGCAGGCGATGGCCCTTGCCACTCTCGCGCCGATCGAAGAATCACAAAACATCGACGCCTATGGCGGCGGCGAAACCTCGAAGCGCTTCCTTTTGCATTACAACTTCCCGCCATTCAGCGTCGGCGAGACCGGCCGCTTTGGCGGCGCAAGCCGTCGCGAGATTGGCCATGGCGCGTTGGCCGAACGCTCGGTCGAGCCCGTCGTCCCGAGCCAGGAAGATTTCCGCTACGCCATCCGCGTGGTTAGCGAAGTGATGGAATCAAACGGCTCCACCTCGATGGCGAGTGTTTGCAGCGGCATGCTCGCATTGATGGACGCGGGCGTTCCCATCAAGACGCCGGTCGCCGGAATTTCCGTCGGCCTCGTCACCGAGAACGACGAGAGCGGCAACCTCAAGCGTTACAACCTGCTCACCGACATTATCGGGTCCGAAGATCACTTCGGGGACATGGACTTCAAACTTTGCGGGACCAAAGATGGCGTTACCGGTTTCCAGCTCGACCTGAAGCTCGCGGGCGTGAGCCACAAAATTCTCGGCGAAGCAATCCACCGCGCGAAAGATGCGCGCATCAAGATCCTCGGCATCATGGCCGAAGCGCTCGCCCAGCCGCGCGAATCACTGAGCAAATACGCGCCGCGGATCGAGACCCTCAAAATCAATCCCGAGAAGATTGGCGCGCTCATCGGACCTGGTGGCAAAACGATCAAGGGGATCGTCGCCGAGACCGGCGCGGAGATTAACATCGAAGACGACGGCTCCGTTCACATCTACGCCACGAGCGGCGAGAGCATGGCGCGTGCGAAAGAAATCATTGGCGGCATGACCAAGGAAATCGAGATCGGCGAGATGTATCACGGCCGCGTTGTTTCCATCAAAGAGTTCGGCGCCTTCGTCGAAGTCTTCCCGGGCAAAGACGGGCTCGTGCACATTTCCGAGCTCGCAGATTTCCGCGTGAACCGGACCGAAGACGTCGCCAAGATCGGCGAGATGATCTGGGTGAAATGCATCGGCATCGACGACAAAGGCCGGATCAAACTGAGCCGCAAAGCGGCGCTCAAAGAGCGCGGCGAAATCGAGACCGCCGGCGCGACCAGCGGAGCCGAAGGTGACGGTGGTGGCGGAGAGCAGCGTCACGAACAACGTCGCGATGACCGCGGGCCGCGACGCGACCGCGGCGGAGATCGTCGCGGCGGACGTGGACCTCGTCGGGAGAGTAGCGACAACCGGGGAGGCGGCGAGAATCGCCCCGCAGGCCACGATCAGCCGCAAGGGCAGCCGCAGCCACAAGCGCACGCCGAGCCGGGCGACTACGAGCCTTCGCGGTAGACTCTTCTCCTACTTTGATCTTACACTTTGAAAGCCCGGCCTCGCCTCCGGCTGCGTTACGGCACCTGCACTTACACCCTCCGCTGGGGAGTAAGTGTAAGTGACGTGTAGGGTTAAAGTGAGATCCTTATGCCGTCGCCGGCGAAAGCCGGCGCAGTTTGCGGATGATCCGCGGGATGATCTCAAGGACGCGATCCAGCTCCGCTTCGGTGTTGTAACGTCCGAAGGAAAATCGGAGACTGCTGCGCGCTCGCTCGTTCGTCAGGTGCATCGCGCGCAAGACATGCGACGGCTCGACCGCCCCGGTCGTGCAGGAAGAGCCTAACGAACAACAGACCAGTTCCTGATCGAGCTTGATCAAGATCGCCTGCGCGTCGATGCCGGTGAAGGCGAGGTTGGAAGTGTTCGGCAGGCGCGCGCCGGGATCGCCGTTCACCGCCACGTCTTCCGCCCGCGCGAGGATGGTCGATTCAAACCGATCGCGCAGCGCCCGCACCCGGGTGTTCTCTGCGTCGAGAGTTGCGGCAGCCAGTTCCGCTGCTTTCCCGAGCCCGACGATCGAAGCGACGTTATCGGTGCCGGCGCGGCGACCGCCTTCCTGCGGGCCGCCAATGACCATGGGGTGGAATTTTGAATTGCGGTTGACGAAGAGCGCACCCACCCCTTTCGACGCATGCAGTTTATGACCCGAGAGCGAGAGAAACTGAAAGGATTGCCGCGAGAGATCGATCGGCATTTTGCCCACCGCCTGCACCGCGTCGGTGTGAAAGACCACCCCTTTCGCGCGACAAATCGCCGCAATCTCTTCGAGCGGAAAGATGACTCCCGTCTCGTTGTTCGCCCACATCACCGAAACAACCGCGGTGTCTGGTCGAATCGCGCGCTCGATCTCTGCAACGTCGAGATGTCCGTCGCCATCGACTTGCACGATCGTCACCTCGCAACCGCGTTTCGCGACCGCCTGGCAAAAACTCAAAACCGCGTTGTGTTCCACCGAGGTCGTCACGATATGCCGCCGGTTAGGCGTCATCTGCAGGGCGGAGTGCAGCGCGGTGTTGTCCGACTCCGTCCCGCCGCTCGTAAAAACGATTTCGTTAGGCTGACAGCCGAGCAGTGCTGCCACGCGCTCGTGCGCCAGTTTCGTTGCATCCTTCACCTGTGCACCGAAACGATGCGCGCTCGAGGGATTGCCGTAGCGCTCAGTCAGGAACGGCATCATCTCCTCCAGCACGGCCGGGTCGATCCGGGTGCTCGAGTTGTTGTCGAGATAAATAATCTGGTCGTCGCTGCTCATGTGATTTGTGCCCGCGGCCGATGAGGAATTTATTCCGGCGGTCGCGGTTCGTTACCTGGATGTTGCGCATGGTGATGCGTCCAGCGGAAGTAAAGATTTCGCAAATAAATTGGCAGCGGCAAGGCGGTTTGCAAAATTCCCACGGAATCGTGCCGGTAGATCGCAAAGTAGCTCAGCGTCAGAATCGAACCGAGCGCGCTGCATTCCCAGAATCCCATTGGAATCACGCTTTTCCGCGCCCGCTCCGAAGCGATCCATTGAATGACGAAACGCAGGCCAAAAATCAGGCTCCCCGCGAGCCCGACAAACTTCCAGGGCGTAAGAGTGACGTGATACCACGGCGTCGCCGCGAGGACAAAAGTGTGCATAAGCGAGGACTAACCACCGCGCCCGCATCGCTGCACAGCGATTTTTTTGAAATCGGATCCGAAACTCTGTGAACTCTGGGAAGGCTGTGGTTCAATTCCTGCATGACCTCCCTTTGGGATTACGCCAACCCGCACCTGCGCGATCTCGCTCTTTACGAGCCTGGCAAGCCGATCGAGGAGACCGCGCGCGAGTTGGGTTTGCAGCCGGGGCAAATCGTCAAACTGGCCTCCAACGAGAATCCCCTCGGACCTTCGCCGCGCGCCGTGGAAGCAATGCAGCGGGCCTTGAATGGCGCGAATTTCTACCCGGATGGGGGCGGATTTTATGTGCGCGATGCCCTCGCCCAAAAGCTCGGCGTCGCACGCGAAAACATCATTCTCGGCAACGGATCGAACGAAATCATCAAGTTCGTCGGCCACGCTTTTCTCCGGCCAAGGGTAGCGGCGGCGACCTCGGAGAATGCCTTTATCGCTTACAAACTGCTCACCGCTCTATTCGGTGCGACCTTGATCGAGGTTCCCGCATCCGAAAATCGCTTCGACCTCGAGGCTTTACTCGGAGCAATAACGGAACGGACCCGCGTCCTCTTCATCGCCAATCCCAACAATCCCACCGGAACGTTGGTGGATCAGGAAGCGATCGACCGTTTCATGGGGCGCGTGCCTAACGAAGTCGTGGTCGTCTTCGATGAAGCTTATTTTGAATACCTCGACCAACCTCCGGACACGCTCCGGTTCGTTAGGGAAGGCCGCAACGTCGTCGTCCTGCGGACCTTCTCGAAAATTCACGGTCTCGCCAATCTCCGCCTCGGCTACGGCATCGCACGACCGGAACTGATTCGTGTCCTGCAAAAAACGAGGGAGCCGTTCAACGTCAACGGCATCGTCCAGGCCGGCGCCATCGCCAGTCTCGCCGACGAAGAACATCAGGGGAAAACGAAACGCGTGACCGACGATGGCCGCAGTTATTTCGAAAGGGAATTCGCCGCGATGAAGCTTCCATTCGTTCCCAGCGTCGCCAATTTCGTCCTCGTGAAGGTGGGCGATGGACGGGCGGTCTTTCAATCGATGCTGAAAAAGGGAGTGATCGTGCGCGCGCTCAAAGGCTACAAACTCCCGGAGTGGATTCGCGTTTCCATCGGCACAATGGAGCAGAATCGGCGCTGCATCTCAGCGCTGCGCGAAGCGCTGGAGCTGGCTGCATGATTGACAGATGGCCCCGGTATGGCACGGGTATGGTATGCCGGCGGCAAACAAGTCTACTTATTCTCTGGATACTTCTACCCTCGCGACATTAAATCGGCTCGCGCAGCGCTGGCAGGTTTCGAAGACCGAGGTTGTTCGCCGGGCTTTGCGTGAGGCCGCGGAGCGCGAAACGATTTCTCCAGAGGAGCGGATTGCCGCTCTCCATGCCCTCCAGCGCAGCCTCGCGGCGAAGAAAGTCGACTTCAAAAAATGGCAACAAACGATTAAAGATGGCCGCCGTTAAGACGGCCGAATTGATCGCACTCGACGCGAATTATCTCATTGCCGCAGTCAGCAGTAATCCGACGGTGACTCGGCAACTGGAGCGCTGGGTCGGGAAAGGTATCGCGGTGCAGATGAGTTCCATTGCTTGGTCGGAATATCTTTGCGGGCCGCTTGACGAAGCGGATGTCGCAAAGGCGAAGAGGATTCTCAGCGGGATCGAAGCCTTTACCGACGAGGACGCGGAACTCGCAGGCGATTTGTTCAATCACACCGGCCGGCGCACGCGCAGCCATATTGATTGCATGATTGCCGCGCATGCCATCCGGCGAAACGCGCTTCTCGCGACTTTAAATTTTCGCGCCTTTGCAGGTTTCGAGAGGTTTCAACTAAAATTGGTGCGGGAACCGTGACTCCTGGCCTGACCACAGAAACCATTGCCGCTGTCTCGACTCCAGCAGGCGAAGGCGCCATCGCACTCGTTAGGCTGGCGGGGCCGGAAGCGATTGAGGTGGCTGATCAGATTTACCGCGGAAAACAAAAGCCGTCTGAACTCCCGTCACACTTCCAGCAGTTCGGCGAGATCGTCGAGGGCGAGCGGCTGATCGACCAAGTGATGCTCACGGTGCATCGCGCGCCCGCCAGTTACACCGGTGACGATGTGGTTGAGATCAGTTGTCACGGCGGGCTGCTCGTGACCGCGCGCGTCTGGGAAGCTTGCCTGCACGCGGGGGCGCGCGCGGCGCGACCGGGTGAGTTTACCGAGCGCGCTTTTATGAATGGCAAACTCGATCTCACCCAAGCCGAAGCGGTGATCGATCTGATCCGGGCACAGACCGATCTCGCCCTCCGTTCCGCCACCGAACAGCTCGAAGGACGCCTCGGCGAGCGCATTGCGCAATTGCGCGAAGATCTAATCTCCCTCGTTGCGAATCTTGAGGCATATATCGATTTTCCGGACGAGGACATCGAGCCGGACGTGGGCGAAGCCTTTCGCGCGCGGCTCGATAAGATTCGCGCTCATATGGAAGCGTTGCTCGCCACCGCCGATCAAGGCCGGGTTTTTCGTGAAGGAGTGCGGGTCGTGATTTACGGGGCCACGAACGCTGGCAAGTCGAGTCTGCTTAACCGCCTGCTCGGAGTTCCTCGAGCGATCGTAAACGAGGTGCCGGGCACAACGCGCGACACGATTGAGGAGGTGGTGAGTCTGCGTGGAGTGGCATTGCGCCTAACGGACACGGCAGGGCTGCGGCCGAGCGCGAATGCCGTCGAGCAGGAGGGGATGACGCGGACGGAGAAGGCGCTGGCCCAGGCCGATCTTGTTCTCCATCTCTTCGACGCGAACGCGGCGAAGCCGCAATATAGCACCGCGAAAAACGCGGAGCGGGTGGAGCTGTTGCTCTTAAACAAAAGCGATTTACCGGAGCATTCGGATTGGAAAAATTGCGATGCCCTGCGCATTTCCTGCGCGACTGAAGACGGGCTCGCGGGCTTGGAGGAAAGGATCCTGGCCAAAGTGAATGGGCAGCGCTGGGACGTGCCCAGCGCGGTGGCGATCAACGCGCGGCACCGTGATTGCCTGCGGCGCGCGCTCGAAGCCTGCGACCGCGCGCGGGCGGCTCTCCTCGGAAATCTCGGGCCGGAATTCATCGTGGTCGATTTGCGCGCGGCGCTCCACGCGGTCGGCGAAGTGATCGGCCATGCCGATATGGAGGATATCCTGGACTCGCTCTTCGCCACTTTTTGCATCGGCAAATGAACCCCGAACGCTTTCGGGGGTGGTACGAGCATTTCGTCCGCCCGCTGCTCTTCCGGATGGATCCGGAAACGGCGCATCACCTCGCTTTGCTAGCGTTGCGCGTGCCCGGAGCGCTCGCGGGGTTGCGCTCTTTCGCGCCGGCCGCGAAGCCGCTCACGCTCTTTGGAATTTCCTTTCGCAATCCGCTCGGGCTCGCGGCGGGCTTCGACAAGAACGGCGTCGCCGTTCCGGCCTGGGAAGCGCTCGGCTTTGGTTTCGTCGAGATTGGCACCGTCACGGCGCGACCCCAGCCAGGAAATCCTCGGCCGCGCATCTTTCGTTATCCCGCGCAGCAAGCCCTCATCAACCGGCTCGGTTTCAACAACGATGGCGCGGAGGTGATTGCGGAACGCCTGCACCGGTTGCGCGCGCGCGCGCGTCCGCCGTCGATCCCGATCGGCGTCAACCTCGGCAAATCGCGCGGCACGCCGATTGAGGAAGCGGCTGCCGATTATCTCTTTTCCTTCCGCTTGCTTCAGCCCCTCGCCGATTACATCGCCCTCAACGTCAGCTCGCCGAACACGCCTGGGTTGCGCTCGCTTCAGGAGCAGACAGCGCTGGTCCATTTGCTCCGCGCGATCACAACCGAAAATGCGCGTTCCCCGACCCCGAAGCCGATCCTTCTCAAGATCGCGCCCGACCTTGCTGAAACTGCGCTGCAGGAGATCATCAGCGCCTGCGAGGAATTTGGGATTGCCGGAATTATTGCGACGAACACGACGTTGGATCACTCGGCGATCTCTTCTGCTGCGGACGAGCAAGGTGGCTTAAGCGGTCTGCCTTTGCGCGCGCGCTCGAGTGAGGTGGTGAAATTTCTGCGCGCGCACACAACGTTACCGCTGATCGGGGTCGGCGGGATTTTCGACGCCGCGTCCGCGCGGGAGAAATGCGAAGCGGGCGCGCAACTCCTGCAGGTCTACACCGGCTACATTTATCGCGGCCCGGGATTGCTGCGCGAGATTCTCCGCAGCGCAGCGTGCGGTTGAGCTGCGAAATATATATGATTAAATGGGCCATCATCTTCCTAGTCGTCGCGCTTGTTGCAGCGGTTTTCGGTTTCACCGGGGTCGCGGTTGCCGCCGCGGGAATCGCCAAATTCCTCTTCGGTCTTTTCCTGCTGCTCTGCCTGATCTTTTTCATTCTTGGTGTCGTGGCGACGAAGAAGGTGCTCTAAACTCACTTAGCCTGGCGTTCGTCGTACTGCCTCTCGTACGCTTCCACGAGAGCCACGCGATCGCTTCTCCGGGAGGGACGGCTGCAGAGCCGTCGGGGGATCCAATGTCGCGGACCGGTCCGCTTCAATTCCGAGAGTGGCTCCCGTTTCAGAGTTTCCAAGGGATTTCTTGATCCAGTCGCTCGCCGCCGAGCCCGTGATCGATTGCGCGAATAAACCGCTCGGTCAACGCGTCCTATTGCGACCTTGGAAAACTGCCCGTTCCGTCCAATCATGCCGACAGATGCGAAGTTTTTGCGCCAGACCGATGCCAACTCTCTTGCCAAGCCTGCCATTCTAATATCTCCTCAGCGCGTTTTCCTGTTCGTTATGCTCCGTCATTCATCGCCATTGAAATGTCTCGCGCTGGGACTCCTGGTGACCATCGGGCAGATCGCGCTCGCGGTAAGCTTTGCCAATCCCGAAGGCTCGTTAACTGATCGCTACCGCACGCTCGCGCAGCACGATAGCTATTGGTTTGCGAATATTATCGATCGCGGTTACGGCACCACGCTGCCGCCGGTCGATCATAAGGAGATGGAGGTGTCGAATGTGGCATTTTTCCCGGCTTACCCGCTGCTCGCGCGCGCGGCGCGGCGGGTCACAGGGCTCGACACTTACGCCGCCCTCCTCGTGACAGCGCAGCTCGCGACCTGGGGTTTCTGGACTTATTTTTTCCTTTTCGCGGAACGGTGGGAGCTCTCGCTGCCGACCCAGACCTTCGGGGCACTTGCGATCGCGGCCCATCCGGCTGCGTTTTATCTGGTAGCCGGTTACTCCGAATCACTTTTTCTCGCGGCTCTCGTGGGATTCATCTATTGGAGCACGCGGGAGGGGCGCACTGCTCAGGTATTGGCGGTGTTGCACGGCGGGATGATGTCGGCGACGCGCATCGTGGGGCTGCCTTGTGCAGCGTTTCCGGTGGTGCACTCGGTATTCGCAAAAGGGTGGCGTCGCACGGAGAATCTGCGTGGCTGGCTCTGGCGGCAGCGCGCGCCGCTGTTGGTGATGGCGCTCTCAATGCTCGGAGGGATTTCGTTTTTTATCTACTGCCAGGTGCGCTGGGGTCGCTGGGATCTTTACATGCTCACGCAGAGCGCCGGTTGGGCGATCGAGCCGGATTACTTGGCTGCGTTCCGCCCGGAAAACTACCGCTGGGCACTCCCCCCATATGACGACACTTCGGTGGTGAGCCAGTTCGCGAGCGCGGTGGCGGGCGGGATCTTTGTGGCGATCGCGGCGACGGAACTCCTCGGGGCGATCGGTCGGAGGAGCGGTTGGCGCCAGCGTATCGGATTCTATTTTTGCGCGGCGACTATCTACTCCATCTCGCTCGCGGGGGTGGCGTCGGTGCAGATGGAAAGCATGCTGCGTTACGACCTTTGCGTGCATGCCCTTGTTGTCCTAGGATTGCTCCACTTTGCGCGGGAATTCCGGGTCGCACCGGTCTTCATCCGTGCGCTCGGGATGAGCGTCGCAGCGTTCGCCTCCGCCGCCGGGTTCGCATTACAGGGTTATTATGTCTGGAATTTTACGCAGGGAAATTGGATTGCTTGATCGAAATATGAAAACCGCCGTAGCCATCATCGGAGCGGGACCGGCCGGACTAACGGCCGGCTATCTGCTCGCGAAAAACGACGTCGAGGTCACGGTCCTGGAACTGGACCCGGTCTATGTCGGCGGCATTTCGCGCACCGCGCGCTACAAAGGTTTCCACTTCGACATCGGCGGGCATCGATTTTTCTCGAAGTCGAAAGCAGTGGACGATTTCTGGAATGAAATTCTGCCTAACGACATGCTGCAGCGTCCGCGTTCCTCGCGCATTTTCTATGGCGGGAAGTTTTTCGCTTATCCGCTGAAACCGTTCGAGGCGCTGCTCAAACTGGGCATAGTGCGCTCGATCCTTTGCATTTTCTCGTGGCTGCGGGCGCGGCTTTTTCCCGTGATCAATCCGCGCAACTTCCAGGACTGGGTAACGAACCAATTCGGCCGCCGTCTTTTTAACACCTTCTTTAAAAGCTATACGGAGAAGGTTTGGGGCATGAGCTGCCGCGAGATCTCGGCCGATTGGGCGGCGCAGCGGATTAAGGGCTTGTCGTTAGGCAGCGCGATCAAAAACGCGCTCTTCCCCCAGCGTCAGCCGCGCGACAAGAGCAAGATCATCAAGACCCTGATCAATTCATTTCGTTATCCGAGAAAAGGGCCGGGCATGATGTGGGAAGTCTGCGCGGAAAAAATGCAGGCGCTCGGCGGCGAACTCGAGATGGGCTGCCAAGTGACCGGCTGTGAATACGACAAGCTGACTGAGACCTGGAGTGTGCAGTTCCGCGACCGCGAGGGGCGGGAGAAGACGCTCCAAGCCGAGCACGTAATCTCCTCCGCACCGATGCGGGAGTTGGTCCGCGGGCTCACCCCGACGGTCGCGCCGCGCGTGCGGGAAGCGGCTGACGGCTTGAAGTATCGTGATTTTTTAACCGTCATGCTGGTAGTTCGCGCGCAGGACGCTTTCACCGACAACTGGATTTACATCCACGACCCGAGCGTCAAAGTGGGGCGCATTCAGAACTTTCGTTCCTGGTCGCCCGAGATGGTGCCCGAGCCGGATAAAGCCTGTTACGGCCTGGAGTATTTTTGCTTCGAACACGATGGCCTCTGGGATTCGACCGACGAAGAATTGATCGATCTGGCCAAGCGCGAACTCGTCCAGATCGGCCTCGCCCTCAAGGAGCACGTGGTTGACGGCTGTGTCGTTAGGCAGAAAAAAGCCTACCCAGTTTACGACGACGACTACGCGCGCCACGTGGCGACGATTCGCACGGCGCTGGAGCAGCATTATCCGAACTTGCACCTCGTCGGCCGCAACGGGATGCACAAATACAATAACCAGGATCACGCGATGATGACCGCAATGCTGTGCGTGGAAAACATCCTAGCGGAAGAGAAGCTTTACGACCTCTGGCAGGTCAACGGCGACGCCGAATATCACGAAAGCGGCGAAGCTGAAGCTGAATCGACGCACGGCACCGCCATCCGCTTGGTCCCAATGCGCGCCTCCGCGACGGCGGAGTTGGCTTCGGGCCAGAGCGGCTAAGCGGCGTCCTTCAACCTCCAAGGGGCTCTCCGGATTCGCGGCCGGATCACGAGCCGTCCATATTTCCGCTGCCTAACGAAAAGATCAGGCAGCGTGACGGCGCACGCGGGTGCGCAACTCGGCAATGCGCACTTTCGCCGTCTTGCAGCGCCGGCGTTCGTAAATCGCCTCCGCTTCCGGCAGCGACTGCGCCTGATAGGGCGGCCGGGCCGGCTCGAGACAGCGTTCGGCAAACTCGTTCGCCATCCAGACGCGATGGAGACTGGTTTCCGTGGTCAGCTCTTCCGCCTCGGCGAGAAGCAGATCGCGCACGGCGATGAAGGAAAAGATTTCCTCCGCCACCGCGTCGTTGTCGGCGGGCGCGGGCGGGCGCGCAGTGGATTTGTTAGAACGATTTTTTTCGGATCGGCGATGCGGGAGAGTCGCTTGCATGAGATCACAAAAAAGCAGTTCTCATGCTCAGCCGCGCAGAAATTCCGCCCGGATAAAGGGCCATTTCCGCGGCCCGTCATTTGCTTCCCTCAGAGCAGTATGATGAAAGCGCCAATGCAAATCCTGACGGTCGAGGATGAAAATGCCATCGCTCAAATGCTTGCTCTCGTGCTCGGCGGCCCGGCCGCCAAAGTGACAAGCGCGGCGGATGGGTGGGAGGCGTTGATCAAGATCGGCGCCTCGGTGCGTCCGTTCGATCTCGTGATCACGGACCATCGCATGCCGCGGATGGGAGGCCTCGACCTCGTGCGCCGACTGCGGAAGCGGAACTTTGATGGCAAGATTCTCGTTCTCTCCGCGCATTTATCGGACGAGGACATCCAAGCCTACGAAGAGTTGGAGGTGGACATGATGATGTCCAAGCCCTTCGATTTTGAGGAAATCCAAAACGCGGTGACCTGCATCACCAAGGGTGCTTCCGTAGCCGTCTAAGCCTAACGAGAATTGCCGGCGCAGTTGCT
>JBBSGS010000041.1:0-15161 GCA_038253875.1 Chthoniobacterales bacterium | reverse complement strand
TCCTCTTCAGCTCTTTCTTCTAGTCGGCGAAACTTTTCGGCATCTATAAATATCAGGAGGAATTTCGGGAAATTCTCCACGCCCGGGAGAAGAGGTCTTAAGCTGCCTTCGTCGAAATACGCTCGAAAACCGCTGATGATCTCGTCGCTTAGTGCTTCCAAGTCCGAATTCTCAACTCGACACTTCAGCACCTCGAAAAGTGCAGAGGCATACACATCGGTGGAAACGGGATAGTGAGGATCAACGGAAAGCTCAAACGAAAGGCGCGCTTCGTCAGCTACTCGTTGCTGAATTTCGGCAAGGGTCATAACCACGTCCGGCGCAGATCAAGAAGGGGGCTGATTTCCCGATGCAGTAAGATGGAGAAAAGATGTTCACGAAACAGCAGCTAACTCCTCACGCTCTTGAGTTGTTCGCCCAGGTCAAGCGGGCGCTTCCGAGCGAAATCGCGATGCGACTCCGGAGCAATCGAAAAGTCGTAAACCACGGCAACTATGCCAATTTGTTTTTGTTCGACGTGTGGGATTCGCATCAAACGGATGTTCTCGACCGGAAGCATTTCAAATACTGTCTCGGCTATCGGCCCAATCATCCGACGCATTACGGTTATTTTCACCTTTGGCTGAACCGAATCAGAATTTACCGGCAGCGGGAGGATATCATTACGAGGCTAGATCGCGAGTTGCCAAAGATTGCTCCTGAAGGCTTCACTTATCATCCGCAATGGAAATCGGGCCTTCAACATTGGCTGCGACTTCAATTACCCAAAGAATCTCCGCGCATTGCCCGATCTGCTCTTGCCTCGATATGTGGACCTAATTTCGGCAGTACATCCGATTCTCATTCCAATTATCGACCGCTTCTCTACCCGTCTCGAAGCAGGCGAGCGTCGTGGCGTTCTCGCGGAGCGTGGCCCGTTGGAATTCAATAGACCCGGCGTTCGGGATCCGGCGCGAGTTCGCGAATACACGCGGTCCATTCCCCCCTCATGGAAGATTCCTCTCTTGGAACATTACAACTATCGCTGTGCCATCTGTCACGCGGAGCTCCGCAAGACCGGCTATCAATTCGATCACATCCTCGCCTTCTCGCGGGGTGGAAGAACAACTCGCGAAAACCTCCAGCCGCTGTGCCCAAAATGTAACCTGAGAAAAGGGCACCGTTGATGAGAGCGTAAAATCGTTAGACTCTTCGCTTCTCTCGCTACCCGGGCGGTTCAGCGCGCAGGCGCTTGCTACAGCAGCGACAACTGCGCGGCTTCGGGCTCGGTCAGCGGGGCAAAGCGCACGCCGACTCCCATTAGGCGCACACTTTTGCCGGTGCGGGCGAAGGCTTCGGCGAGCAGCGTGCGGTAATCGCCTAACGACGAGGTGAGTCCGGCGCGTTCCACTGTCGTCCGGGTGAAATCGGCAAATTTCAGTTTCACGAAAATCTTGGTGATGACCCGAGTCGCTTCCTTCTGCGCGAGCTCGGCCATGAGTTCAGCGAACAATTCCTCCAGCTTCTCTTCGCAGGCAGCGAGCGTCTCGAGATTAATTGAGAAGGTTTCCTCGTTGCTAAGCGATTTGCGTTCGCGATGCGGCTCGACCGGCCGGTCGTCGATCCCGCGTGCGAGATCGAAAAGCTCGGCGCCGAATTTGCCGAAATTTTCCTGCAACTGCAGACGCGAAAATCGCTGCAACTCGCCGCAGGTGGTGATGCCGCGCTGCTGTAGTTTTCGCTCCGTGACGGCGCCGATGCCCCAAATTTTTCGCACCGGGAGCGCGGCCATGAATGCCGGCAGTTCCTCGGGCGCGACCTCGTATTGGCCGTTTGGCTTGTTCAGGTCGCTCGCGATTTTGGCGACGAGTTTGTTAGGCGCGATGCCGGCTGAAGCGGTCAGTTTTGTTTTGCGAAAGATAAGATTGCGGATCACCTCGGCGAGTGCGGCTGGCGCGCCCGGGTGCGCGGTCACGTCGAGATATGCTTCATCGAGTGAGAGCGGCTCGACCCACGGCGTGAAGCGATGCAGAATCGCGCGGATGACGGCCGATTCGCGCCGATAAACATCGAAGCGCGTCGGCAGGACGATCAGTTTCGGGCAGCGTTGCAGGGCCATGAATGTCGGCATGGCAGAGCGCACGCCGAACTTGCGCGCTTCATAATTGCAGGTCGTGAGCACGCCCCGTCGGTCGCGCGCACCGCCAACGCCGACCGGTTTCCCGCGCAACTCAGGCCGATCGCGCACTTCGATGGCCGCGTAAAAGCAATCCATGTCGAGATGAATGATGGCGCGGGGCGGCATCTCGTTTTTCACATCGATAAGGCAACCGCAGACGAGCGCTCGCGCAAGAGCCCGCGGCTATCTCACGACCTCGACTTAACGGAAACACGATTATCTTTTAGGCGACATGTCTGGCGAAAAGAGCAGCAACAATCTCGAAGTGTACTTGAAAGATCATTACGCCGGCGCGGTGGGTGCGCTGGAGTTGCTCGAGCACCTTGGTAAGACCCACGCGGATGATCCGCTCGGCCGCTTTTTCCGGGAGTTGCACAGCGATCCAGGCCGACCACGAGCAGCTTCACAATCTCATGACCACGCTCAGGTTTGAGGCGAGCAGCGTGCGCAACGCTGGCGCCTGGGTGGCGGAAAAGGCCGGTCGCGTCAAACTTGGTTTTTCATCGGGCGAAGATGCACACCTTCGGCTCCTGCAATCGCTTGAGAGTCTCTTCCTCGGCATCACCGGAAAGCAAATCCTCTGGCGCGCTCTCCGCGCGACGAGGGACGCCTCGCCGATTCTGGAGCAGACCGATTTTGATCACCTTGAAAGACGCGCACTCGAACAACTGAACCGCGTCGAGACGCAACTGATCGAAGCGGCGCGCGCGGCCTTTCGCCCGGCGTGAAGCTTTGGGCGTTACTGTTGGCGGCGACCATCATGCCCGGGGAATCGCAGCTCTCGCATAGCTCGAAGCCGCTTCGTTATGCGGCCGTGGGCGATTCCTATTCCATCGGGGAAGGCGCGAGCGAAGAGCAATCCTGGCCCGCGCTCCTGGCACGGCGCCTAACGAAAAGCGGAATCCCGGTGACGCTTGTCTCCAATCCCTCGCGCACCGGCTGGACGACGAAGGACGCGATCACGCACGAACTCCCGGCATTTCACGCCGCCCGGCCGGATTTCGGCACGCTTATGCTCGGAGTGAACGATTGGGCGCAGGGGGTGGACGAGAAAACTTTCCGGACAAACCTCGCTCATCTCATGGATGAAATGCTGAAGGCCTTGCCTAACGATGAGCGGCTGCTGGTGATCAACATCCCCGACTTTTCCGTAACCCCCGATGGACCGACCTACGCCCGCGGACGCGAGATCAGCGCCGGCCTAACGAAGTTCAATCACATCATCGAAGAGGAAGCGGGGAAGCGCGGTGTGCGGGTGGTCGACATCTTTCCGCTCAGCCAGCAGATGGGAAAAGATCGCTCGCTCGTCGCCGCAGATGGGCTGCATCCTTCCGCGAAGGCTTACTCGCAGTGGGGGGAGCTTATTTTCCCAGTGGCGCGGGAGTTGTTAGGCAAATAGCGGCGCGCGGAATTTTCCGGGGAGCCCGGGCTGTTAGCCCGTTGGCCGGCGGAGTCTCCGCCGGCGAACTTTGAGGTTGGAAGCAGAGCGGGGATCGCTCGTTTATGCGACCCTGCACGGGAAGTCCGCGAAGGCTGACAGCCTTTGCCCACGGGCTAACAACCTGTGCTCCCCGGAAAGACTTCGCGGTCGCGATTTGGTTCCTATTCAACCGGCGCGGCCGGCATCGCGAACCCTTCGATCAATTCCTTAATCGTGTGCACGAAATTCGCCGCGCCGGCGCCATTGACGACGCGATGATCGAAGGTCAGCGAGAGGGTGATCACTTCCACGCTCTGCGCCTTCTTTCCGTTAGGCAAAAGCGTGTGATGGGCGGAGCCGACAAAAAGTGTGCCCACAGACGGCGGGACAACAATAGGCGCCGCCGCGCGCACGCCGAACGCTCCGAGACTGCTGATCACGAGCGGCGCATTCATCGCATCGATGCGTCCGCCGCGAGTGGCGGCAATGGTTTCGTTGTAACGCCTAACGAAGTCCGGCCAGGCGAGGGTGTTCGCGGCAGTGATGACCGCGGTTGCGAGCCGATCGTCCTCGAGGGTGACGGCGATCCCGAGATCGAAATCGTCGTGTTCGACGATGCGATCGTCGTCTTCAATCATGCAGCGAAACGCGGCGTGCTTTTCCATCGCGCGCACCACCGCCCAAGCGACCATGACCGATGGGGAAGGGGCAGCCTTTCCGTCAATTTTCTTGGCCGCCTCGCGCGCCTCGCGGATCGGCTCCCAGCGCGCATCGATCTGCAAGTTGGCGGGCACGACGCGGCCGAGTTTTCTCGTGATCGTCGCGGAAAGCGCCGGCTCGCGCAGCGCTTGTTTCTTCGGAGCGGGCGCGGGAGCGGCAACGGTTTCCTGTCGCGGCAACACTTCGGCCGCTTCTTCGAGCTGCTCGGCCAAGCCATTGCTTTCCGTGAGGATGGCGCCCAATTCCTGGCCGATTTCGACCGTGTCATCGATCACGATTTTCCATTCGCCCATTGTCCCCGCGAAGGAAGACTCGATCGGGTAAACCGCCTTGTCGGTTTCGACTTCGCAAAGCGGGTCGTCGAGATCGATGCGATCGCCGGGTTGTTTGAGGAGTGCAACCACTTTGGCGGAACGAATGCCTTCCCCCATGATCGGGACGGTGATTGGCTGCGAGGGCGCAGCGGCGCCTGTAGCTGGGATCGGTGACCTCGGCGGGGTCGAGGTTGGCCTCGAGGTGGAGCGGCCGGGATCACCGATCCCGGCTACAGCGCGGTCTCTGCGGATCGAAACCGAGCGTTCGATCGCCCTAACGATGCGCTCCACATCGGGAAGTGCGGCGTATTCGTAGATCGCATTGTAGCCGATCATGACGTTGCCTTTGCTGACCAAAATCGGCGGACTGATCATCGTCTCCCAGAGCTCAGCCTGTGCCGTGATGTGCGAAATGATCATCTGTCCGACACTGCAATTCTCGGTGTCTTCCTGGACGACGACGAGGCGTCCGGTTTTGCGGACTGATTCCTCGATCGTCTCGCGGTCCCAGGGCGCGATCGAACGGAGATCGATCAGTTCGACACTTGATTTGCCCCCAAGTTTAGCGAGCGCTTCGATCGATTTCTCCATCGTGTTGCCCCAGGCAACGACGGTGACGTCGGAGCCGGAGCGATCGAGGCGTGCCTTGCCTAACGACACCGCACGGATCGGCTCGACCGATTCGTGTTCGGCCCAGAGCAGATGTTTGGGGATGAGAATGATGGTCGGATCCTGGCAGTGCATCGCGGTCCAGAGGAGCCCGGCGGCGTCCGCGGGGGTGCTGGGGATGGCGATGTTCAACCCCGGGTAGTGGGCGAGGGGAGCTTCATTCGCCTGACTGTGCCAGAGGCTGCCGCCGGGGAGGTAGGCGCCGTAGGGAGCGTAGAGGACCATCGGGCAGGTCCAGGTGCCGAAGGAACGCCAGCGCAACGTCGAAAGATTGGTCGCGAGCTGGTTCCAGCCGGGGTTGATGAAATCGACGAACTGTAACTCGAACACGGGCCGCTTCCCGTAGGAGGCGAGACCGCAGGCGACGCCGAGAATGGTCGACTCCGCGAGCGGCGAATTAAAAACCTGCTCAGGGAAGTCGGTGGAAAGTTTTTGGGTGAGGCGGAAAACACCACCCTTCGGATCTTCGATATCTTCGCCGAAAATAATCCGTCCGGAATCTTTCGTTAGGCCAGCGCGCAAAGTCAGATTGACGACGTCGCCGATGCGATACTTGCCGGCAGGCAAGACCTCGTCGTCGAGCTGTGGTAGCTCGCCGGTGACATGGAGTTCGAGTTCATCCGCCGATGGATCTTCGGCGCGCTCCGCCTCGATGAATTCCTGCCGGATGCGCTCCTTGATTTCCTGGTCGAGCGTGGCGTAATCCTCCGCGCTGAGGTCGCCCGCGGCGAGCAGGTTTTCTTTCCATTTCGTTAGGGGGTCGCCCTTCGCGAGGTTCTCGATCTCCTCGGCGGCGCGGTAAAGTTTGTGGTCATCGGAGCTGGTGTGGCTGGAGAGACGCTCCATCGTCACCCAAAAAAAGACCGGCCCTTTCCCGGCGCGGAGATGCGCGATCGCTTCCTGCCCCGCGTCATACATGGCCCCGACATCGCTGCCGTCGATCTGCCGCCAGTCGTTAGGCTGGAGGACGTCGATAGCCAGAGGATTGATTTTGCGAGTCGGGCTGCTGATCCCGTAGCCGTTGTCCTCGACGACGAAAAGGACGGGCAATACTCTCTCTTTCGCGAAACAAACCGCCTCGAAAAAATCTCCCTGGCGCGTCGCGGCGTCGCCCACGGTGGCGATGACGAAGTTTGCTTTCGCGTCGAGCTTCAGACCCCAGGCGATCCCGCAGGCCGGGAGCAACTGCGCGCCTGTCGGAGTGGGGACGCTCCAGATGTGACGCGCCGCGTAGCTGTAATGCGACGGCATTTGCCGGCCGTGACTTTGCCCTTTGCGCTTCGCGAAATAATCGAGCGCGAGTTCGCGCGAAGTCACGCCGCGCCCGAGGACGAGCGCGCGATCGCGGTAGTACCCGCAGATGTAATCATCCTCTTCAGTCACGAATGAAAGCGCGGCCAGCGCTTCATGACCCATCCCGGACACATGGAAATGACCCTTGCCCTGGCGATTTAGATTCTGCTCGCGCAGATCGCCGTGCCGGCTTTCCAGCAGAATTGTAAGGAGCCGAAGTTTGTCTTTTTTGCTCAGGGTCATGGAAAGATGAGGATTCGTTAGGTGAGAGTTGCGAGACAGGACAAAAAGCCGAACCGTTGCGCACTCTCACCTCTCAGCTCTCAACTCTCAACTCACGCCGCCCTACATCGGCGCGATGACTGCGTCAGCCGGTTTACGAAACTTCGCCTCGTCCGGCGGCTCCTTCAGAAAACGGACACTGGAATATTCGAGCACGCCGAGTGCGTCGCCTTCCAGGTCGATGCCGCTCCACTTATAGAACTGGGCCTTCTTTGGCACGACCAGTCCATCAACCGCCTGCCATTCGTCGAACACGATCGCATGCCGATCGAGTTGATCGATCGGTTTGTCTTTACGCACGGACGGGTAGGTCACGATGTAAACCGTCAGCTTCAGTTGGTTCGATGCCGGGTCCGTATAGGCAATGTAATAATCGTCCGGGGTATCACCCGTCCCTTTGGCGAACGTGATCTTAAGCGCGTCGTATTCCTTCCCGCGAAAGATTTTTTTGCCGAGCGACTCCTGCTTGCTCCCAGGATCGGCAAAGACAAACGGCATCCCGAAAAAGTAAAACGGCGTCCCGATGTAAAACCGCGGCGGCGTTCCGCCGATCGCATCCAGCCCCGGCTTGATCCAGACCTCGCCGTGTTCACTTCCGACCGTGTGCTTCTCGCTCGTGATCAAGCCCGAGCGGTCCTGAAGGTTGAAGAGTTGGTGGTCATGCCGGTCGCCCTTCACCGATTTCCAAGTCAGATCGTACTCCACTCCGGCAGCGGCGCGCCATTTCCCGAGGCCTCCGTGCGCGTCGAGCACGCGACCGATCTGCCCGAAGGCAGGCGCCGCCAGCACGACGAATGAGACGAGAAGAAAAGTACCGCGAGCAATCTGCATCGAGATGCTTACCCCCATCTTAGCAGCCGCTCAACTGCGGAGTGGCCGCGACCCTGCTGGGCTATCCTCTGCTTTGAAAGGTCACGCCCTGGCCTGGAAATAGTCGACGCAGCCCGGACTCCAAACCCGCGCACGGTCAACGCAGACCTCTGACTCTCAATTAACGCTCGGCGTCGAGCGCGCTACAGAGTTATCCCATAAGTATAGGAGACGGCTTTTGCTGCCGTAGCTGTCGTCCTGCTGGATTCTTGTTTGAGAAAGATGGCAACCTAGTGCACTGTAGCAGATGCAACTGGACGCGCAGAAGCGCGTCCCTCCGGAGGGACATGCTTCCGCATGTCCAGGATGAACCGAAGAGCGTGCCAAATCATAACTTGGCATTACACTAATGCCCCGTGGCCCGAGCCTTTCACGCTTCTCACAGCGATACCGTCACTCGCAAGAAAGTCGCCGGGATTGAAGTGCTGCCGTCCGCGCTCTTGTTCTGGGACTGCGCCAGCTCCACCAGCTGGCGGCTCAGTTCCTTTTCCTTCCCGTCCTTCTCCGCCGCGTCGAAAGCGTTCATAGTCGGGCCATAGAATCGTCGGAACGATTCTATGAGATCGGTGGGACTTTTGTCCGGCGAGATGAAGTAAAAGGTATCCTTCTCCATGGATATCTTCTCCCGTGGCACCCCAGCCTGACCAAATCGCTCGACGATGTGAGACTCCACGCCCCAAGTCATCGGACTAACAAAGCCCTCCGGCGGCGGAGGCGTAAACGCCGCGCTGATCTTGAGCAACTGGGACACAAAGGAAGTCGGATCGTTGGGGATCCAGTTCCCCATGACGATGCGACCGCCGGGTTTTGTCACCCGGACCATCTCCCGGGCGACGTCGAAAGGTCTAGGCGCAAACATGGCGCCGAAGATAGAGAGAGTTAGATCAAACGAGTGGTCGTCGACTGCCTCCAGGTGGCTTGCGTCTCCCTCTTGAAAGCGCAGCCGACTAAGACCCGCCTCGGCCGCTCGCTTGTTTCCGGCCTCCACGAGATTCCTGGCAATGTCGATGCCGACAACTTCCGCGCCCAATTGCGCCAGCGGCACTGCCGTTGTGCCATCTCCGCAGCCGAGGTCCAGCACCCGCAGCGGCGGCGTCAGCCCAAGGGACGTGACGAGGCCCTCGCCCGATTGACGCATCACGGCGGCGATCTCAGTGAAGTCGCCCTTTTCCCACAAAGCTTTATTTGGATTCATGAGATCACTCAATACCGGCTACGCGCAACGTTGTCGAAGCTAAGAGGGCCGGTCCAGCCGTCATTGCCTTATCGGTTTCGCGATCGCAACCTTGTTTCAACCGGCCTACCCACGTAGAGCTTGCGGCATGCATCAGCCGGCTGAGACTGCCTCCCATGCAAAGTCACGCCTGCTCAGCCGCGGCGTGGCCAACATGCTTCTGGCGACGTTCGCCTTTGCAGTCATGAACGTCTTCGTGAAACAGCTCGATCGCATTCCAGCGATGGAGATCGTCTTCTTCCGTTGTCTCGTCTCGGGGCTGATCTGTGGCGTGGCGATCTCGCGCCGGCAGTTCGATTGGAAAGGCAACAACCACACCCTGCTGATTGCGCGCGGCACCTTCGGCACGCTCGCCCTCTTCACCTTTTTCCTCACGCTGCAGCGTATGCCCCTCGCGACCGCAGTTACCATCCAATATCTCTCGCCGATTTTCACCGCGCTCATCGGCGTTTTTGTTTTGCGCGAAATGGTGCCCGCGCGGCAATGGCTCTTCTACGGGATAGCTTTTGCCGGTGTGTTCGTCCTCAAGGGCTTCAGCTCACGGGTCTCCACCCCTTATCTGCTCATCGGCATCCTCTCCGCCCTTTGCTCGGGCATGGCCTACAACCTGGTGCGCCGCCTCCGCGAGCGCGAAGAGCCGATTGTCGTCGTGCTCCATTTTCAGCTCGTAGGCATCGTGGCCGGGCTGGTCTTCACCTTCTTCCGCTGGAGAACACCGTTGCCATGGGAATGGTTTTGCCTCCTCATGTGCGGCGTCCTCACCCAGATCGGCCAGGTTTGCCTGACCAAGTCACTGCAGTCCGAGCGCATCGCGAAGGTAGCAGTGCTGAATTACATTGGCCTTATCTACGCCCTCATCTTCGGCGTCACGATTTTCGCTGAACACTACACTGTGCAAACCCTGCTCGGCATTGCCCTGGTCATCGCAGGAGTGCTGCTCGCAGTCCTTTACGGAAAACCCAGACCACCCGAAGTGATCGAGGAGACAGAGACGGCTGTGGTATAAGCACCATCCAAGGGGCTTTGCCAGATTGCGCGCCTTCCTTCGAAAATTACGTTCCTGCCCATCTTCCAAAAGAAGGAGCGCGCCGCGATATTCGCTAAGAAGGAGATGGCGCCGCGGATGGGATTTGCTCGATCGCCTGGTAGAGCTTTTGCGCGTCGACTGGTTTCGTTAGGTGAAACTGAAATCCCGCTCGCGTGCTCTGCGCAACGTCTGCTTCCATTCCGTAACCAGTCAGCGCTATACCGACGACCGGCGAATGCGAGCGTAACGCTTCCATGACCTCATAGCCGTTGCCGTCGGGCAAGCCGAGATCGCTGATGACTATATCGAATTCTTGCACCAGCCCGATCGCAACGCCATCGGCTTTGGTGTGCGCCACCTCTACGAGGTGACCGCGCTTTCGCAGCAGCCGCGCCATCAACGCTGCGGTGGTCGCGTGGTCCTCAACCACCAGAATGCGACGACGACCGGCTTCGAGTGGGGCCTCGCCGGCAGATTCAAGCGTCGCGACGCCACGCTCAACCGCTGGTAACTCGAAAATAAAGGAAGCGCCCTGGCCCACTCCAGCGCTTTCTGCGCGGAGCACGCCGCCGTGCAATTCGACAAGCGTTTTCGAGATGGCCAACCCGAGACCGAGTCCACCAAAGGCTCGATTGATGTCGGTGTCGCCCTGCTCGAAAGCGTTAAAAATTTTCGGTAGCGCCTCGGGAGCGATTCCGATGCCGGTATCGATCACTTCGATGCGCAGGGTGTGGCCGCTCGGATTACTAGTGCGCACAGTGATAAGGCCGTCGGGCGAGGTAAACTTCACGGCGTTGCGCATCAAGTTCCAAAAGACCTGCTGGATGCGCGCCGGATCGCCATCGACGTGACGATAGGTCGCGGCGAGATCGAGTTTTATCTCAGGCTGCAGCGAAGCGGGATCGCCGCGCACGACGGAAATTGCTTCTTCGAGAAGATCATGCGCGTCGATAACTCTGCGATACAATTGCACCTTGCCATTCGCGATCCGGGTAAGATCGAGGAGATCATCGATCAACTTCGCCTCGAGCTCGACGTTGCGACGAATCATGGAGATATCAGCGCGGATTTCGGGCGGAATATTCGGGTCGGTCTCCATCGCGCTTGCGGCCATGAGGACGGGATTCAATGGTGTCCGCAATTCGTGACTGAGCACCGCGAGAAAGCGGTCTTTGGCCGCGTTGGCCCGGTGCGCCTCGCCGAGGGTCTGCCTCAATTCGTTGTGAGCTTTATCGAGCGAAGCGGCGAGTAGCTTTGCCTGCGTGGCCACCTGCTTGGCGACTGCGGTGTTGCCTTCCGAGACCGTCGCAATGCGCTCGCCTTCGAAAGCCGCGGCGAGAATAGGGAGGAGCAAGCTGATGTCGACGCCTCGATCTATCTCGTGATTGTCTCCCAGGAAGACCATCGCCGAGCCATCTTCGGCCGCGAAACCGGTGACGTGCGTGGTCGCGTCTGCAGTGGGGAAGGGGAGTTCGCCTTTTTCAAAGGAATTCTGGAGGCAGCTTTCCAGGAACACGCGCCACGCTTTTGCATCCGGAAGTGTCTGCTGAAAACCTGGCGCCGGCAGCAGGATTCCCAGCTCGCGATCGCGCACGAAGATAATCAGATCTTCTGCCCCCGTATGCGCTGCCAGGGTCTTTGCAGCCGCGCGACGGTTCTCCGGCGTTGCCAGCGCTGCGACGAGCGAAAGAAGCTGGCCTCGGGGCGCTAATGTCCGTTTACGCCGGCAGCACGCAAACGACGGCGGTGCAGTTGTGGAAGCCGTTGAATTGCCCTGTCGTTCTAGCGACTTGTCCATATGTGTTGCAACCTGCGAACTGCGTCTCCCCGAGAACTTCTTTGAGCGCGTCGAGCTCATTTCCGAATTCGCGCCCCATGCGCAGGCGAGTCGCCACACAATCAAAAAAGAGGGCGACCCCAGGCGGATGCCCATTCAGTTGTTCGACCGCGGCGCGGGTGGCATTGGCCGCCGCTTCTTTCGCAGAGGCCGAGTCCGTGCTCATCAAGCAGACCGCCGCGCCCTGCGGAATCTCTGCCGCGCAAACAACAGAACCATCGAGATTCACCGCGAGCGGCACGCGCAACTTATAGCCGTCGCCCGTCTCAATCCCGAGGATGTTATGGAGAAAGAATGGCATTGGATCTTTCTCATCGAATGTCTGGCTTGTGCTTTCTGCGTGCTCGCGGAAAACATCGAGGATCGGTGACGCGTTTAGACTAACGAGCACAGCGCCGCGCGATTCCGTCACCCGCATCGGGGCCGTCGCCGGGCGCCACCCGTGGCGCACACCGATGCCGATCGGTTTCTCGGAAACGATCTCGAGGGCTACGGCCGCGTCGCTCGCGATATCTTTCCCGACGAACACCTCAGTGCGGCGGAAATTTGCGTCATCACCAGCGCCGCCGCCGAAAAATTGGTGGCTCCCTCCAGTCGTGAGCGTCAGCTCTTCGATCAGTTCATCGGCGTGACCAGCGAGCGCGTCGGTCAGAATCAATGCCGAGCAATACTCGTTAGACCCTTCCTTGCCGCAGCGGAAATTGCGCACCATCTCTTCCGCAGCTTTGCGCCGATCGCTGCTGATGCCGCGGCCAATCCCGACCGCGAACTGCAAGGACGATGAACGGATCGCCACCGCGCAGGCTTTTCCATTGCCGTCCATGTCGCCAGTGAACTCTCCTGCAGAGGAACACCCGACGATGATCTTCGCGCCACATCGGTCTCCCGCGCATTCCACGAGGGCGGCCGCATCGTACTTCGGCGAGACGAACAAGATGACCGCATCCGGCGGCGTGCCTCCGAGCTGCGTACTGATTTGTTCTCCTAATGATAAGCCCGCTTCTCTGCTGTCTTGCGTGGCGGTGTAGACGACGACGCTTTGAGTTTTCAAGGGATTTTCACCATTCATCGCTCGCACTGTCGCTGGTACGCCATCTTATGCAATCAGCCCCGTTGATCGCGCAGCGCCATCTGCCTTCCGCCTCCGCCCACTGCCCTTCTTTCCTCCCTGTGTCGCTATCTGAATCAGCAGCGAACTAATGACTGCGTACCCGACGGCGACTCTGTAGACATTCGCGGCACTTCAGCTCGGCAAAGAATTTGCGCGGATCCATCGACTTTGCGCGGACGTTACCATCGCCTCGGAGTTCTGGAAGCGTGGATTCAGATGCGCCCCGACGCGTCAATTGCCGGGCCCCTGAGTGCGCGCACCGGGAAGGGAGCGCGCTGAGGAGCCCCTTGTGTCGAAGGCCCAAGGTGGCGATGACGAGGGGCCCAAAACGGGAGAACGATCGTGATGGAAGAACAGGAAGTTCCGCTGGAAGACCTGCACGAACAGATCGCGCACGGAGCGCATGCGAGCCAGAAGAGATGGGTCTCGCGGGTGACGCTCAGCACCGCCATCCTCGCCGCCCTGGCCGCGATCACCGCTCTTATCGCGGGTGATCATGCCAACGAAGCGATGATCGAGCAGTTAGAAGCTTCGGATTAATGGAATTTCTATCAGGCCAAGAGTAAAAGGCGGAGATCTTGAAGATGCGCCTTGAGATGGCCGGGCCGCAATCTGCAGCGGGCACCGAAGCCGATCGAACCAAACTCGCGGAATATATATTCAACAGCAGGCTGAATACACAAGCAGGCGCAAGAGCAACAAGCGATCGCGAAGGAACACTTACACAAGCACGTTATTCTGGCCCGCGGCGTGACTTTGTTTCAAATCGCCATCGGATTGCAGCCATTTCGATCCTAACGAAGAAGCGTCTCTTCTGGGGCGTGAGCCGGCTGCACGAGCCCCGACGCGTTGCGTAATCTTGGACGCGATCAAGCGTCCTTTATGATCGATGCGTTCAATCGCGATACCCAGGCAGTAGTGGCGTACGAACTCGAAAAACGGCGAAAGGAGAACAAGCGGCACCGGGCTAAAGTGATGTTGATCGCTATTGCAGTGATAATGGTTGGATTCTTGGGAATCGTATTGCTTTCCCGACTAATAGAAGGAACACCTCATTGAAAAGCCAATATAGAGAATTGAGGTTCGGTGGGAAAGGGTAGGGGCGGGTCAGCTTTTCGAAGCTCGCGGGCGCCAGGAGAGTGGGCTTGCCCCGTTTTCAACGGACAGTGAGGAAGGGATAATTTAGTTCAGTTTGGATTCAAAGTTGATCGGGCTGAGATAATGCCCCTTGAGATGGGTCATAGCCGTTTGCATTGCCGGCGTTGAGGCTGCAGCGTGACTACCTAGTTCGAATGTCGAAGTGAGCAATCGATCGGCGTGATGCAACGCTGCTCGCTTGCTGCTTTTGCGGCGGATGCTGGCCTCACTCGACGACTTGGAGAGCCTGCAGCAGCTCGCACAGCTCTTTCTGGTCGGGCGCGTAGTACGCCCCCCACTTGACGCGCTCTTCTGGAGAGAGCGGCTCGTACTTGCGGGTCTTGGTGTTTAACCGGTGATAAGCGCTTTGAAGGGTTTTGGCGACCGCGGGTGACCTGAGGAGTTTTCCGACACCCGGAAGCGTGGAGACACCGCCGTAGAGCCGTTGGGCGCCGGCTTGGATGAGCGCAAAGCGAGGAGCGCGCGCCGCGTTCTTCCCCGCTTCCAGCTGAGGTTTGAAATCCGCGGCGACACCCAGAAACTCGTAGACGCGCTGGCGGACGCGGTCAGGATCGCGCCCCATCGCGTCGAATTGAACGACCAGAACGTTTGTTCCAGGAAAGCGGTCGAGGTACGCTTTGAGGTGACGGGCGAAACATCCGAGGTCGCGCAAGAACGGATTTTCCATCATCTTCTCGAATGAGTCCGGCAAGGAAGCCACGACGGCGTTGCGGTTATACCAATACCAGGAGTAAATCATCTCGACCGGCGGCCGCAGGCAGAGCAGCAGCTTAATCTCTGGCCGGTAAGCGGCGATCCGGGCCGCGGCTTCCTCCGAGTAGAGGTAAGAGGGACAAAACTCCCCGCGACAAGTCACCGCTCCGGCGGCGGCAGGAAATTGTTCGTGATACCAGCCCTCTCCTCGCTCGAAACAGCGTAGTTCCTTGGCGGCAAACCGCCGCAGGGTCGTGTCGGCGAAGTAGTAGACCTCCTTGTCAGGGGCGAAGCCGATTTGCGGATGGGCCTCGAGTTGGGCGGAAAGCCAGGTGGTCCCGCATTTGGGAGCGCCGATTCCGATAAAGTCGATGC
>JBBSGS010000040.1:0-15164 GCA_038253875.1 Chthoniobacterales bacterium | reverse complement strand
TCGGATATCCGCGACATCCACAGCAAAGCGGGCGGCATTTTTCGCTCCGAAGATGGCGGCGAAAAATGGACGCGCGTGAACGACATCGATCCGCGGCCATTCTATTTCAGCCAGATCCGGATCGATCCGGCGAACGATCAACGCGTCTACGTCCTCGGCATGGCGGTGCTCGCTTCGGACGATGGTGGGAAGAATTTGCGGGAAGATCTTTCCGAGAAAGTGCACCCGGATGCTCACGCGCTCGCCATTCAACTGGGCTCCGCGCCGGTACCGAAGCCCGTGAAAGCGGAAGACAAAAATAAGCCGCCCAAACCACCCGTTTCCGAGCGCTTGATTCTCGGGACCGATGGCGGCGTTTACCAGAGCTACGCCGCGGGGAAAGGCTGGGAACATCTCAACCGCATCCCCGCCGGGGAATTTTATCGGATCGCGGTGGACGATTTGCAGCCGTACTACCGGATCGCCGGCGGGTTGCAGGATAACGAAAGTTTCGCCGGTCCGAGCGAGGTGCCGAGCAAGGAAGGCATCCGCAACAGCGATTGGCTCGCGCTCAGCGGCGGTGATGGATTTTATGTCGCCTTCGATCCGACCAACCCGGATATCTATTACGCCGAAAGCCAGGAGGGTTCCTTTCACCGCTTCGACGCCCGCAACGGCGAGATTCGCCAACTGCGCCCGGAGCCGGCCGAAGGTCAGCAGCGTTATCGCTTCCATTGGAACGCGCCGCTCATCGGCAGCCACCACAAACCGGGCGTGCTTTATCTCGCGGGCAATCGCGTTTTCCGCCTAACGGATCAAGGCGAACATTTCCAGACGATCAGTCCTGACCTAACGGCGAACAATCCCGAGCGCGTGAATGCGAGCGGAAGCGGGGCGGAAAATTTCGGCGTCGTCTATTCGCTGACCGAATCGCCCGTCAAGGCTGGCCAGCTCTGGGCCGGCACGGACGACGGCCGGCTCTGGGTGACGGAGAACGAGGGCGGCAACTGGACGGAGCTGACCGCAAATCTGCCCGAGCCGGCACGCGGCCAATGGATCGTGCGGATCGAGCCGGGCGGGAAAGACTCCAAGGTTGCCTACGTAGTGACGAACGCCTATCGCCAGGGCGACGATCGCGCGACGATTTTGCGCACCGCCGATCTGGGCAAGACCTGGCAGAGCGTGGTCGGGGAAGGCATTCCGCCTAACGACCCCGTGGAAGTGGTGCGGGAAGATCCGGTGAACGCCAATCTCCTCTACGCCGGCACCCATCGCGGCTTGTTCGCCTCCTTCGATCGCGGCGCCCACTGGGTGCGGATCGGGGGTTTGCCTAACGTGCGCGTGGACGACATTCAGATTCAGCCGCGGACTGCCGATCTCGTCATCGCCACCCATGGACGGAGCATCGACATTCTCGACGATACGCGCGCTTTTCGTGAGCTGACTCCGGAGATCATGGCCAAGCCGGCGCAGCTCTTTTCCGTGGCGCCGGTTTTCGGGCGCTACCTGAACCCGGGCTTTGTCGATAATCATGGCAAAGGTGTTTACCGCGGAGAAAATCCACCGGAGGGCGCGCTCTTCACCGTCTGGATAAAAGAATACACCGGCGAGGAAGCGAAGATTGCGATCAGCAACGGCGCCGGCCAGCCGGTGGCGAACTTGAAACTTCCCGGCGCGCCCGGTTTGACTCGCGCCAGTTGGGATCTGCGCCCGAGCGAAGATGTCCTGATTAAGTATGGGGGCGACGATCCAAAGAGATTCGTTCCGAGCGGTGATTACACGGCAGAGTTGAGCATCGGGAAAGAGAAGGTGAAACAAACCTTCCACGTCGAGATCGCCGAGGGAATCAAGACTCGTTAGGGAGCAGTGGACGCCGCCCTCCGGGCGCGGGTCTACGTATTGCTACCCCAAAAAAAATACTGGGCACCTGTGATCCCTCTCGCCTTTCGCAGAGCGACACGTCCACAGCCGGCAGGCTGCGCGTTCTAAGATTTTCACCTAGGACGTGATGCACCCCATATCCCATTGAGGCGCGCGAGGCAGGACCGAAAATTCTTTTGTTCGTCGCGACAGACGCGGCAGTGAATTCTCAATCCGCCCATGATTCCACCGGTCATCGATCGTGCCACCCTCTCAACCGCCTCGGACGAAGCGCTGATGAAAGCCATCACTGATCGGCAGCAGACGGCGCTGCGCGAACTTTACACGCGCTATGGCAAAACCTTAAAGGCGGTCGTGACGCACGTCGTGCACGAAGAGGCCGAAGCGGACGATGTGCTCCAGGAAATTTTTCTCCAGATCTGGAAGGAAGCGGCGAACTATTCGCCCCAAGCCGGCAGACCCTTGGGCTGGGTAGTGACCCTGGCGCGGCGTCGGGCGATCGATCGCCTGCGCCGCCGCCAGGCTTATAATCGCGCCAAAGATCGCTTCGAGGAACACATCGAACAGCAGCCCGATTCCTGGGTGCGCGATGGGATCGACGACGAACTGATTCGATCCGATTTACGGCAATTCCTCGAGCATCAGATGGACAGCCTGCCTAACTTTCAACGGGAGGCGATCGAGCTCTCGTTTTTCAAGGGTCTGAGCCAGCGCGAGATCGCGGCCCGCACCGACACGCCGTTAGGCACGGTGAAGACGCGGCTGGAGCTCGGGCTGCGCAAGCTAACGAATTGCGTGCGCCCGTTGCGCCGCAAGATTTAGCGAAGTCGTTAGGCTTTTCGGGAGCGCGCTGAACACAACGCCAGGCCAGGGGCGCGGCTCAATCTTCTGCTTCATCTCCGCCCTCTTTATCCGGCTCGATCTCTTCGTCGGGTAACGAGAAGCGGCGCTTCCGCTTGTTCGCCGGCAAAGGCGAAAGCGTCATCGTGATATTACGACCCGCCGCCTTCGGCTCCATCTCCACCTGCGCCATGGTGGCGAGATCGTCGCGCACTTTGTGCATCAGTTGCATCCCAAATTCCTGGTGCGCCATCTCGCGGCCGCGGAATTGCAACTGCACCCGCACCTTGTTTCCCTTGTCGAGAAAATCTTCGCCGTGCCGGATCTTGGTGAGGTAATCATGGTCGTCGATGTTTACCCGGAATTTAATTTCCTTCAGTTTCGTGCCCGACGCCTTCTTGTCTTTGATCTGCTTGGAAATGTCGTAACGGAATTTTCCGAAATCGACGATTTTGCAGACCGGCGGATTTGCCGTCGGCGAGACTTCCACGAGATCGAGGCCCATGCCTTGGGCCTGCTTGATCGCCTCGGACAATTTCATGACGCCGAGTTGCTCGCTGGTTGAGCCTAGAATGACCCGGACTTCGCGCGCGCGAATCCGGCCGTTAACACGAATTTGTTGTTGCAGAATAAATTATCTCCCGGCCGGCGACCTGGAGTGAGTTTGACGCCGTCGCTCTGATTGATCGCACCCTCCGGTCGGCGTTCCCGAAGGAACGCGCCGCACTCGAAATCCGCGCGCTTGCGAGAGGCGCGCCGATCGGTCCGCGGCAATACCCGAACCGAGGGGAAGCTGTATCTGACATCGGCTCAAGTCGCAAGGCGTTTCGGGGGGAAAATCCGAATAGCAAATTTTGAAATACAAAAGAAACAAGCCTCAAAGTTCGACTTTTTCGAATCTCGGACCTTCGAGTTTGTATCGGATTTCGGATTTTCTCACCCAGGTGGCTCGCCGAAGTGCGCGGCGTGCGTTTCGTAGCCAGCGATGTCGTCGAGCATCGCCTCGATCGTGGCGGCCAACGGAGCCGCTTTGGCAAAACCCGAAAAGATAGCGCGATCGCCGATCGGAGTGTCGAGGACGAAGGTCGGCCGCTGCGTCACTTGGAGGGCATGGAATTCCGCGGTGGTTTTACGCACGCGCGCCTCGATTTCGGAAGCGCGAGCCCGCGCCAATAATTCACGTTGATCGAGGCCGGCTGCTTCGGCCGCGATCTGCGCCGCAACTTCCCATTGCCCGATCTTCTTCCCCTCGCGCAATTCGGCCTTGGAAAGCGCGATCCAGACGCGGTCGTCTTCCACCCCGAGATCGCGCGCCGCTTCCGCGATGCAATTCGGCTCCAGATATTCGCCTCGGCCCAAATCGTGCCAGCTCGACTGCAACATGACCGGCGAGCGCATCAACATCCCGCTGCGCCGGTAAAACCATTCCATCGCCTCGTGGGTGGGCGGGAGCGCGGCCTCGTCCATCAGGGCGATCTTCCAACGGAAATCGACTCGATCGCTGTAGCGCTCGCGCAATTCCTGCCAGGCCGGGATGGCCCAGTAACACCAGGAGGAAATGACATCGAGGTAATTAGTCACCGTAAGTCGCATAAGAGGTATATGGGCGATCAAGGCGCGACTCGAAAGAAGAAATCGCGGCTGATTGACAAACCACTGGCAAATACCGACTTCCTCTGCGCCCAAAGTACCGAAATATTTTGCTCGATCTCAATCACATCCTCCTTTTCATTGCGCTCGTTTCGCCAGTCGTTTTGCTTTGGCGGCTGAAGCGGTTGCAACGGGCGAGGCCGGCGGGCTGGATGACGGCGGCGATCATCGTTCTACTGGGGAGCGGCGTCAGCTGGCTGCTCGCGCCCTCGATCGCGGGATTCATTGGTGGAGGGATCTGGGCTTTGCTCCTCCTCGTCCCTTCGCTCGCGGACCGGAAAATCGCCGTTCTCCTCGTAGAAAAACACTACCGCCCGGCCCGTCAGCTCGCGCTCGTTAGGCGGCTGCTTCATCCGTGGAACGATTCGCCGCAGTTAGCGGCCGTGCTCCGCGTTCTCGAACTCGCCTGCGACGGGCAAATGACGGCTGCGCTCGATCGACTCGCTATCCAACGCTCGGAAACCACCCCAGCCGGGCGCGGAGCGATCGCCATCACTTACGCCTTGACCGAAAACTGGAACGGCTTGGTGGAATGGTGCCGGCGGGATCTTGCAGTGACCAACGATCCAGCTGTGCGCACACTTTATTTGCGGGCGCTAGGCGAGACCGGTGTGCTGGAGGATCTCGCCCGGGAGATCGCGGCTCGTGACGAAACCCTGGAACCGCGCCTAACGATGTCGCCGCAAGACGCGCAGGAGTTGCTTTATCTCCTCGCCTTCTGCGGGCGCACCGGGGCGGTGGCGAGGCTGTTGCACGGGCAGCTCGCACGTTTCCCGCGCGCTCATCAGCAATTCTGGATCGCGACCGGGGAGTTGGCCGAAGGAAAACATGAAGCCGCGGTGACGCGCCTAACGAAACTCCGCGGCCAGACGGGCGACGCGATTCTTGAAGAAGCGATCGCGCGCCGGCTCGCACGCGCACGCAACTTTCCCTTCGCCCAAGTCTCGCCTGCAACCGACAACCTGTTGACGCGTCTAAGCGCGGAGATGAGCGCCGGTCCGGACGACCCAACAGCCCGCAGCGCGCATCAGCCCGTAGCGGTCTGGGCTTTCATCCTTCTCAACGTTATCATGTTCGGAGTAGAGCTGGCCTGGGGCGGCCCAACCAACGGCCGTACACTCCATCGCCTCGGCGCGCTCGAACCCGACGTCGTCCTTAGGGGTCATCAATATTGGCGTCTCCTCACCGCGCTCTTTTTGCACTACGGCGTGCTGCACATCCTCTTTAACCTTTACGCGCTTTATCTTCTCGGACCGGCGCTGGAAAGGCTCATCGGTTCGGCCAGATTCGCCCTCGGCTATCTGCTCTCCGGGCTCGGCTCCAGCGCCGGGGTCGTCCTGCTGCGGGCCATCGGCCTAACGAACGCGGATCAACTCGTCGGCGCCTCCGGTTGCGTCATGGGTGTGATCGGCATCTCCGCCGGTCTGCTTCTGCGCCATCGCCAATCACCGCTCGCCGGCCGGCGGCTAAGGGAGATTCTCGCGATCGTCGTCTTCCAGACGATCTTCGATCTTTCCACGCCACAGGTGAGTCTTTCCGCGCATTTGAGCGGCTTCGTTACGGGTACGCTCGTGGGTCTGGTCTTCGCAGAGCGGCGGGTTGCCTAACGAATGCATGAACGGCTTGTAGACGTCTCTCTCTGGGAGGCGCGAGTAGCTGCATCGGCGGACCTTGGCGTGCATGCGGGCGCGGCGACCCGCGCTTCGCAGAGCGAAGCGTCTACAAGCGCGGGCAGAGCAACGGAACGTTTGCTGCTATCTGTTTTGCTGCCAGAGTTTTTGACCCCTTTATAGCTACGCGTTTTCTTATGCGGAACATTCAGACTTACCACGTCATTCCAAATCTCCCGGCTCAGCTCGAGCCGTTGCGCGAGATCGTCTTCAACCTCTGGTGGACCTGGGAGCCATCGGCCCGCCGGTTGTTTCGCCATCTCGATCCCGAGCTTTGGCACCTGACGAATCATAACCCGCTGCGCATGCTCCAGCTCTCGCGTCAGGCCCGCCTCACCGAGGTGGCCCATGACGAAACTTTTTTGCGCGACCTCGCCGAGGTTTACAGCGCTTTCCAGAAGTATCTCGCGCGCAAAGATACCTACGGGAAGAAAGACGCCGGGCGCGCCTTTAAAAGGCCGATCGCTTATTTCTCCGCCGAATTTGGTTTTCACGAATCGATCCCGAACTACTCCGGCGGTCTCGGCATCCTTTCGGGCGACCATTGCAAATCGGCGAGCGACCTCGATCTCAATTTTGTCGCGGTCGGATTGCTTTACCGGCACGGCTACTTCAAGCAGCAGATCAATAAGGATGGTTGGCAGGAGGCCGTTAGTCTTAACCAGAATTTCCATCATCTGCCCATCCGCGAAGTGCTGACGGACGATAAGATCCTGCTTGTCGGAGTGCCCGTCCTCGATCGCGAAGTCTTTGCCAAAATCTGGCGATTGCATGTCGGCCGGATCGATCTCTATCTCCTTGATACCGACATCCCGGAGAATGGTGCGGAAGATCGTTTGATCACCGCGGAACTCTACGGCGGCGACCTGGAGATGCGGATGCGCCAGGAGATCGTCCTCGGCGTGGGTGGAGTCAAAGCACTTAGCGCGCTCGGGCTGCACCCGGAAGTGTTTCACATGAACGAAGGTCACTCCGCCTTTCTGTCGCTCGAACGCATCCGTCTCCACGTCACCCAGGACAACCTCGATTTTTACTCCGCACTGCAACTCGTCTCCTCGGCCAATGTCTTCACCACTCATACGCCGGTACCGGCGGGTAACGACGCCTTCCCGCGCGAGATGATGGTGCACTACTTCGGCGAGCTCGCGACCCAGTTAAAGATTTCGTTCGACGAGCTTTTTCACTTTGGGCAGACCACGACCGATCCTGTCACGAGTTTTAGTATGACCATCCTCGCGCTGCGCACGAGCCGGCACGCTAATGGAGTGAGCAAGCTGCACGGCGCAGTGAGTCAGTCGCTCTGGCAGGATGTCTGGGCAAAAGTGCCGACTCACGAAGTGCCGATTACCAGCATCACCAACGGCATTCACACCAAGACCTGGATGGCGCCGGAGTTCTCCGCGCTTTACACCAAGTATCTCGGCGATTGGGAAGAGCATCTCACCGAACCGGATTTCTGGCGCGGCGTCATGGATATTCCCGACGCGGAACTCTGGGAAACTCATCAGCGGTTAAAGCTGCGTCTCGTCACCTTCGTGCGCGACCGCGTGCGTGCCCGGCGCGAGCGGCTGGGCGAATCCCCAGAGGCAATCCGGGCGGTGCATTCCATTCTCGACCCGGAGATTCTCACGATTGGTTTCGCGCGCCGTTTCGCGACTTACAAACGGGGCGCGCTTCTCTTTACCGATCCGGAGCGGCTTCATCGTCTGCTCAATGACAGCGCGCGGCCTGTGCAATTTATTTTTGCCGGCAAATCGCATCCGCGCGACGAAGGTGGCAAAGCGCTTATTCAGGAGGTTTACCATCTCACCCGCCAGACGGGTTTTCATGACCGGATTGTTTTCGTGGAAGACTACGACACTTACATCGCGCGCCGGCTCGTCCAGGGTGTGGACCTTTGGCTGAACAATCCTTTGCGGCCGCTTGAGGCCAGCGGGACGAGCGGGATGAAGCTCCCGCCTAACGGAGGGCTCAATCTCAGTGTCCTCGACGGCTGGTGGTGCGAAAGCTACAACGGCAAGAATGGGTGGGCCATTGGTTCGGAGATTCAGGAAGGCGCGATCGATTTCCAAAACGAGGTCGACGCTTCCAGTTTGTATCAATTACTCGAAAACCAGATCATCCCGCTCTACTACGCGAAGCCCGACGGCAAGCTGCCGCTCGCCTGGCTGCAATTAATGCGCGAGTCCATTCGTAGTGTCACCCCGACCTTTAATACCCATCGGATGGTGAAGGAATACGCCGAGCGGCTTTACCTGCCTGCGGCCAAGGCGCACATGGAATTTTCTCGGGACAATCATCGCGCGGCCACCGAGCTAAGTCAGTGGAAGGCGCAGATGCGGAAAGATTGGCCACAAGTTCGACTCACCGACATACAGGTCGCCAATGCCGACCGGCAGAATATTCACGTCGGAGAAGCGCTTTGCCTTTCTGCCAGAGTCCATCTCGGCGCGGTCGATCCGAGCCATGTGCGGGTGGAAGCGTACCATGGCGAAGCCGAGAATGATTCCTTACGCAACGCCATCGCCACGGTCCTCACCCAGAAGGAGCGGATCGGCCGGGACGGTGATTACCTTTACGAAGGCTCGATCCCGGCGTCCGAGAGCGGGACCTACGGCTTCAGCGTCCGCGTCGTGCCCACTTATCCGCATTTGCTGCAAGAGCACGAGCTGCGGCTTATCGCCTGGAGCTGAGACTTCTTTCGTCCGTTAGTCCGGTAGGTTTCCACTTGGTGACGACTTACCATAATCGTTCGCTCTAAGTGAAAACAGTGCTTGCTCTATCTCCAGCTTGGCTTATTACTGCGCCATGGACTTATCAGTAAAACAATTGGAAGAAGCAGTGGCCGTAAGACGACAGATCGACCAGCTGCAAAGTCGGCTCTCTAACTTGCTGGGTCGCTCCGGTGGTTCGGCGAGCAGCAGTTCGGCTGCGACCAGCAGCGCACCCAGCTCGACGCGCAGGGCGACGAGACGGCGCCGTCGCGGTGGTCTCTCGGCCGCAGGCCGCGAGCGTATCGCCGCTGCGGCCCGGGCGCGTTGGGCTCGTACTAAAGCCGCCTCCGGCGGCGACAGTCAGAGCTCGAGCGCGAAGAGCTCCGCACCCAAGGCATCCAGCTCGAGAAAGAAAACGGGCGGCGGTGGGATCAGCGCGGCCGGTCGCAGGAAGCTCTCGCAAATGATGAAAGCCCGTTGGGCGGCTCGTCGCAAAGCGCAGGGCAAGTAACTCTGTAATCTAGGACCTCGCCAGGCCGCTTTGTAACCATGTTACAAAGCGGCCATGGCGCGAATAAAATCGGAATAGCCCGCCGCGTCCCGCACCGCGGCGTTGAGCTTGGTGAGGCGGGCGTCATTCGTCGGTTCCGGTAGGGCGATCGTCTCCCCGGCTCCATCCTTCCAAAAGACAATTTCGTCCCACTGGATGGATTTAATCTCGGAATTAAACCGCGCCACGGAACGCCCGCGGAAGTAAGCCCGTGTCTCCGGAGGCGGTGTAAAGATCGCCTCTTTGATCTCATCCTCGGTCACCACTCGCCGCATCGTTCCCTGCCGCACCAACTCGTAGTAAAGCCCGGCATCCAATTGAATGTTGTGGTATTCCAGGTCGATTGACTGTAGCCAAGGATCGCTCCAGGGTAGCTGCTCTTCCTGCTGCAAGGCGACCAGCAGTTCCTTCTTCGCCACCCAATCCACACGGTCGCGACAAAGTGTGGCGTCGCGCTCGAGATCGTTCAGCACCGCCTCCCACTCTGCCAACAACCACGCCACTTGCAGGTCGCCATCCCTGGCCGCTTTCTGCGCTGCGGCCAGATAGATTCGTTGCACTTCGATCGCAGAAATCTTGCGACCATCGCGTAACTCAATGATCCAGTCGCAGGTCTGATCGCGGCTAATCGACTTGGCCGCATCGATGGGCTGGGCTAGCTCGATTTGCGGGGCCGCGTCGCGCTCAATGAGACCAAGGACAAGCGCAGTCGTGCCGACCTTTAGGGCGGTCGCCCACTCACTCATGTTCGCGTCGCCAATGATGACGTGGAAGCGACGAAAGAGTCGCGCATCCGCGTGCGGCTCATCGCGAGTGTTCACCAGCGGCCGACGGTTCATCGTGTCGATGCTCACCAGCACCGAAAAAAAGTCGGCCCGTTGCGATATCTGGTAGATCCCCGGTTGCCCGGCCGCGCTCTCTGTTTCGATTCCCATCTTACCTGCGCCGGCAAAAATCTGACGCGTCACCAGAAAAGGAAGAATGCCGGAGACGATGCGCTCCCAAGGCACGTCGCGCCGCATCAGGTAATTGTCGTGGCACCCGTAGCTATGGCCCGAGAAGTCGGTGTTGTTCTTGTAGAGCCGGACTTCTTGTTCGTTAGGCAGATTTAGGTTCCGTCGGCGCGCGCATTCCATAAGGATCCGCTCGCCCGCTTTGTCCTGTGCTACGAGTGCGCGCAGGGTGGTGCATTCCGGCGTCGCATATTCCGGGTGAGCGTGGTCGTTATAAAAGCGCGCACCATTGCTCAGCACGAGGTCACTCTTGATTTCCTCGAAGCTCAGCGGGCGTTTGCGATCGATCTCGAAATAGGCCGACTCATCCGTGTCCTGGAGAAGCTCCGCTGCACGGAAGCCGCGCGCGTCGCGATGCGGATCCTCCAGCTCGTAATCCCATTTCATGTGGGCGCCGTGTTCCGTATACCCGCGCACCAACTCGATCGACTCCGTCACTACGTCGACCGACTCCATTCCGTCTACCGTAATTCCGTATTCCGTTTCCAGCCCGAAGACGCGTTGCATCGCAGGTAACATACACCCGCGGCGACAAGTCGAGGCCCGACGGCGCCGCCTAACAAATGCGCGGCAACTGCTCGCCCGCGAGCATGTCCACCACCCGCATCCCGCCGACCCGCGTCTTCATCGTCACAAATCCCGGGTGATCGCTCACCACTTCGCCAATCACGGCGGCCTGGCTGCCTAACGAATGCGCGCGCATGGCGCCGAGGACGCTTTGCGCATCGGCCGGAGCCACGACGGCGATCAACTTGCCTTCATTCGCGACATAGAGAGGATCGAGCCCCAGGATCTCGCAGGCTCCTTTTACTTCCTCGCTGATCGGGATGGCCGATTCCTGGAGCTGCACTCCGACCTTCGCCGATTGCGCGATTTCCGTGACCGAGCTGGTCACGCCGCCGCGCGTCGGGTCGCGCAGGACATGGACGTCCGGGCAGACCCGCAGGATCTCCTCGACCAAGCCATTGAGCGCAGCGGTGTCGCTCGCGATTTCGGTTTCGAATTCCAACCCTTCCCGGACCGACATGATGGCGATCCCGTGGACTGCGATCGGTCCGCTGATGATGATCTGGTCGCCGATCTGAGCGCGGGCCGGATGGATATCTATCCCATTCGGGACAACGCCGATACCAGCCGTGTTGATGAAAATCTTATCGGCCTTGCCGCGATCGACCACCTTGGTGTCACCGGTGACAAGTTCCACACCCGCCTCGTCGGCCGCCGCGCGCATCGACTGCACGATGCGCCAGAACTCTTCCATGGGCAGGCCTTCCTCGAGGATAAAGCCGACCGAGAGATACATCGGGCGCGCGCCGCACATGGCGAGATCGTTCACCGTCCCGTGGACCGCGAGCTTCCCGATGTCGCCCCCGGGAAAAAAGATCGGGCTCACGACATAAGAATCGGTGCTGAAGGCGACCCGCCCTTCGCCTAACGAAAAGATGGCGCCATCGTGCAGGGGCGCGAGCAGCTCATTTGCGAACTGCGGGATAATCATTTTCGAGATGAGTTGATGACTCAGTCTTCCCCCGCTCCCATGGGCGAGGACGATTTCCTTGTAATCGGTGATCGGGAGAGGACAGGAGGCCGTGAGAAGGGAAGCATCGTCCATTTGGATAAATTAACGACGAAATCCAAATGACGAAGCCCGAATCAATAACGAATGACGAAACCCGAGATGAGCCATTGGTCATTCGAGCTTCGTCACTCCTTCGGAATTCGTCATTCGACCTTCGTCATTCCGTCAGGTGACATCCTCTGCACCTAACGCGATGTGCACCAAATCCCAAACGATATGCACCGCGGTCGCGTGCACTTCCTGGATGCGATGAATGCTGTAGGAAGGAACGACATAGCAGTAATCGGCCACCTCGGGAAAGCGCCCGCCGTCTTTGCCGGAAAAAGCGACAGTCATCATCTTCTTCTGGCGCGCCTCCTCGAGCGCGTAAATCAGGTTGGGCGATTTGCCGCTGGTGCTGAAGACCATGGCGATGTCGTTAGGCGTGCCTTGCACCCGCAATTGGTTCACGTAAACGCGCGTGAAATCGATGTCGTTGCTGATCGCGGTCATGGTCGCGATATCGGTCATCAGCGGGATCGCGGGAAAGGCCAGGCGTTTCTCGATGATCGGATGATTAAACTCCACCGCGATATGGAGCGCGTCGCACAAGCTGCCACCATTGCCCATCGCAAAAAGCCGGCCGCCGCGGTCAAAGCGCTCGGCCAGGGCGCGCGACATGACGTCGAGCGAGTCGGCCGCTTGAGAGAAGAACTTCTGCTTCATCTCCACGCTCTCGCCGCATTTGCGCAAAACCTTTTCGCGAAACGATTCGGTCAGCCGATCGGCGACCGTCTCGATTGTCGCACTCATGGCTAACTGGCGTGCGCGAGCGCCGGTTTTTGCAAGTGGCGACCGTAAGCATAGTAGGCGGCACAGGCGCCTTCGGCCGAAACCATGGTCGCGCCTAACGGATGCTCCGGATTGCAGAGCGTGCCGAAGGCGGGACAGTCATGAGGCTTTTTCACGCCGCGCAGGACGAGCCCGCTGATGCAAATTTCCGGCTCCTTGGTGTCGATCTCCTGCACGTCGAAAAGGCGCTCCGCGTCGTGCTCATGAAATTCATAGCGCAGTTTGTAGCCGCTCTTCGGAATCGAACCGACACCGCGCCATTTGCGATCGCCCACTTCGAAAACTTTGTTGATCAGGTCTTGCGCGACCCGATTCCCATCGCGACTAACGACGCGCGGATATTGATTTTCCACTTCCGCCTTCCCTGCTTCGAGCTGGCGGATGGTCATCAGCGTTCCTTCCAGAATATCGATCGGCTCGAAGCCGGTGATGACAATCGGGACTTGGTAGCGCTCTGCGAGCGGCTCGTATTCGCGGTAGCCCATGACGGTGCAGACATGGCCCGGCCCGAGGAATCCCTGGACGCGATTGAGAGGCGATTGCAGAATCGAGGCCATCGCCGGGGGCACGAGGACGTGGGAGACGAGCACGGAGAAATTCTTGATACCCTGTTGATGCGCCTGCCAGACGGCCATCGCGTTCCCTGGCGCGGTCGTCTCGAATCCGATGGCGAAGAAGACCACTTTCTTGTCCGGGTTCGCGCGCGCGATTTTCAGGCAGTCGATCGGGGAATAAACGACCCGCACATCGGATCCGCGCGACTTCAAAATGAGCAGATCGGTATCGGAACCCGGCACCCGCAACATGTCGCCGAAGGAACAAAAAATGACGTCCGGCTGCCGCGCGATCGCGAGCGCTTTGTCGATCATCTCGAGCGAAGTCACACAGACCGGACAGCCGGGACCGTGCACCAGTTCGATCTCGTTAGGCAGAAGACGGTCGATTCCGTATTTCACGATCGAGTGCGTCTGCCCGCCGCACACTTCCATGAGCACCCACGGCTTGGTGACGAGGCGACGAATTTCCGCCACGATGCCTTTGGCCAGCGCTTCGTCGCGATATTCGTCAAGATATTTCATGCGGCTTGTGAGATGGAAGCGGGCGAGGGCGCGGCCTCAGGGAACGGGTCTTCCAGGTCGGGAACATCCGGTGTGTCCAGCTCGCCGAGCTGCTGCATTTGTTTCAGCGCCTTGTAGGTACGGGCGGCTTCCGCTTCATCGACTTTGCTGAGCGCAAAACCGAGGTGCACGAGAACATAATCGCCCATCCCCACTTCGGGCGTGTATTCGAGGCAAACCTGTTTCACGATGCCGCCGAAGTTCGCTTTGCCCATGCGCACGCCGTTGGCGTCGGTGCTGATCTCAGTGAGTTTTCCGGGAATCGCAAGGCACATGTTTTTCGTCCAGTTCCTGCGGATCTATGACTTGGCTGATGGCCACGCCGTCGCAGATTAGAACTCTATCACCTCGCGCCACATCCGTCAGCAATCCGAGCGGAATATTTTTGGTCGCTCCGCGCACTTTGATTTTCCCCATGAGCACGCCGTCGTCGCGGAAAATTTCGATTACTTCACCGTAGAGAAGATTCACTTGAGCTCGCGGATTGCGCGTGTCGCGAGATAGACCTGGCCGAGCGCGATCCCGCCGTCGTTAGGCGGGATGCGTTGCTGCCAGTAAGGCTGAAAGCCGTTCGCTCTCAGCTGATCGATTACCCGTTCGGTGAGATAGCGATTTTGGAAACATCCACCACTCAAGGCGACTCTGATCTTCTCCGAACGACGAGCCAGGGCGACAATTACATCGGCCAGCGTGTTGTGAAACCGTGCGGCGATCCGACCTGGCCTGGCGCCTTGGCGCCAATCCTCGATCAGCGCATGCAGAGCCGGCTCCCAATCGATCACTATCGGAGAGCCTTCCCCTAACGAATATGGGTAACTCTCTTCGACCTCCGTTTCGATCGCGAACTCAAGTTCCATCGCGGCCTGGCCTTCGAAAGTCGAGCGATCCCTGATGCCAGCCAGTGCGGCCACGCCGTCAAAAAGCCGACCCGCGCTCGAGGTCACGGGAGAATTGATCCGCGTTGCCAGCATGCGGCGCAGGGCCTTTAACTCCTCGCCAAAACTCGCGAGCAGATCGGTTTCCTCCCACAAGCGCTCGCCCAAAATCTCGTAAAGCAGACCGAGCGCGCTCCGGCGCGGTTCTTTTACCGCCACATCGCCCCCGGGCAAAAGAAAGGTTCGGAGATGCGCGAACCGCCGGCAGGAATTTTCCTCCACGAGAAAAAACTCACCGCCCCAAATCGTGCCGTCAACGCCGTAGCCGGTCCCGTCCCAAGCCACGCCCAGGAGTGGCGGCTCGAGTTCGTTCTCCGCCATGCAGGAAGCGATGTGAGCCCAGTGATGCTGCACCCCCACTTTTTGCCCCGGCAGTTGCGAGGCGTGTTTCGTCGAGAGGTAAT
>JBBSGS010000039.1:0-15276 GCA_038253875.1 Chthoniobacterales bacterium | reverse complement strand
GCGCAGAAGGCCCGCGGGCCGGCTGGAAGAACGAAGCGGGGGCAGCATCGCTTCAAGTTTCGGGTCGATAAATTGCAAAATCGGTTTGCACCAGGTGCGCGTGCGCACGTCCAGCAGACCGGTCCCGGCGGCGTCGCCGTAATCCATCTGACGTTCGCCGGTGAGCCAGAGGTTGAGGTAATCGTGCGGGAGCAAGGTACTCGTTAGGCGACGGAAACTTGCCGGCTCGTTTTGTTTCAACCAAAGGATCTTCGGGGCGGTGTAACCAGGCAGGATTGGGTTGCCAATGCGTTCTATGAGCCCTTCTGCTCTGCCGAATTCCTTGTTGAATTCTTCGCACTGCGGCGCGGTCGAAACATCGCACCAGAGTTTAGTCGGGCGCAGCGGTTCGTTCGCTTCATCGAGCGGGACGAGACCGTGTTGCTGCCCGCTCACCCCGATTGCTTTGATCTCGCTACGCCGTTTCCCGATTTTTTCGAGGCAAGCGACAACGGTCTTTTCTGCGGGCGTCCAGCCAGGTTTGCGGATCCTGGTCGACGTTGCCGGGCGGCAGACCTTCGATCGTGCCGTAGCTCTCCTGCGCGAGCGCGAGCACTGCGCCCGATTCAATATCGAGCACGAGCGTTTTCGTGCCTTTGGTCTCGCTATCGATTCCGAGACAAAGCATGAGGAGGACAGTTCCGAGGTCGTTAGGGTAGCGCAAGCTTCCAGCTTGCACCCCTTGCAAACGCGCAATCTGGAAGCTCGCGCTACCATTGTATCCGCCAACCGAATTTGAAATTGCGCGTCATCCGGCGCAATAGAAGACGGATGATCAAGAAGCTTTTGCACACCCGTTACCGTGTCGCCGACCTGGAGAAGACCGTTTCCTTTTACCGCGACGTCCTTGGTTTGGAGGAAGTGCGGCGGCACACTTCCGGTCGTGGCTCGCAACTGGTCTTCCTAAAAGCGCCACAGAGCGACGAAGAAATCGAGCTTTGCAAATTTGACGAGAGCGGCCCCGTCCAGGTCGGTCCGGACCTCACCCATCTCGCTTTCGAGGTGGATGACATCGAGGCTTTCGCCAAGGAAACGGCGGCGAAAGGTTATCCGCTCTCCGACGGGCCGCACCCAAACGGCAAGGGGGGTGCGATCGCGTTCATCGACGCGCCGGAGGGTTACGAGGTGGAATTAATCCAGCGCGGGAGCGATCGTTAGGCGCGATCTTTGCTCTCCGGACGGCGACGCGATTCATTCTCCCAGCCATGATGCGAAAATTTTCTGCAAGCTTCACGCTGCCAGTGACAGTGCTGATGGCGCTGCTCTGCGTCGCGGCCTCGAAGCCGAAGAAGCATCATCAAGTCCAGCGCGCGACCGCGGTCGCCGACGAGGAGGATGGGCCGCCCGCCGCTGCTCCCGCTCCCGCCGCTTTTCCCACGCCCGGCGCGGGGGCACGGGAGCAAAATGGCGCGCCGAAAACACGCGCCGCGGCTGTGCTCGTGACGGACGTTCGCTCAGGCGAAGTGCTTTACGAGAAGAACGCGGACGCGCCGCGGGCCGCTGCCAGCACGCAGAAATTGCTCACCGCCTTGATCGTCGCAGAATCGGGTTACCTCGATCAATCAGTGACAGTCGAGCAGGTCGACACAATGGCGGAACCGGTGCGCTTGAACATCAAACCTGGCGAAATTTATGAGCGGATCGATTTACTCCGGGCCTTGCTCGTGAAAAGCCCTAACGATGTCGCGCGTTGTCTGGCACGCGATAACGCCGGCAGCATCGAGGCGTTCGCCGTTAGGATGAATGCGAAAGCCCTCGCGCTCGGTGCGACTCATTCGCATTTCGTCAATCCGAACGGTCTCCCGGTTCCTGATCAATATTCCACCGCCCGTGACCTCGGGATTATTGCCCGCGCGGCTTATTCGAACCCGACGATTCGGTCGATCGTCTGTCTGCCGCGGCTCATTTTTCGTTATGCCAATGGACGCATGCGCGAGCTGCAGAACACCAACAAAGTTCTTAAGAGTCTCGCCTATTGCAACGGCATGAAGACCGGTTACACGGAAGCGGCGGGGCATTGCCTCATCGCCAGCGGCACGATTCCAGGCCGCGACGTAATCGTGGTGGTGCTCGGCGACAGCAAGGCGGGGGTCTGGCGCGACGCTTCGGCCCTGCTTTCGTGGGGTTTGATTTCGATGTAATGACGCGCGCGGCGGGCGAATGAGCGATCTTTTTCAGGAGCAACTGCAGGCGCTCCGGGCGCAGTCGCTCCATCGCAAACTGCGCGAGATCGGTACGGCGCAGGGACCGGAGATCGAGATCGTCGGCCGGCATCTCGTTAATTTTTCCTCGAACGATTACCTTGGACTGGCGGCGGATCCGCTTCTGCGCCAGGCCGCGATCAACGCGATCGAAAAATTCGGCGTCGGAGCTGGGGCTTCGCGCCTGGTCAGCGGAACACAGTCGCCGCACGTTGCCCTCGAAGACGCGCTCGCAAAATGGAAGCGCTTGCCGGCCGCGCTCACTTTCAGCAGCGGTTACGCCGCGGCGGTGGGGACGTTGCCCGCGCTCGCCTCGAAGCGCGACGTCGTTATTCTGGACAAGCTGAGCCACGCCTCGCTCATCGATGGCGCGAGATTGAGCGGCGCGACGGTGCGCGTTTTTCCGCATAATCACCTCGGCAAACTCGAGAGCCACCTCGAGTGGGCGCGACGTGAGCTCCCGGAGGCGCGCCGGATCGTCGTCACCGAATCGGTCTTCAGCATGGATGGCGACCAGGCGCCGTTAGGCGAACTGATCGAGTTGAAGAAGCGCTTCCGCGCGATCCTGCTTCTCGACGAAGCGCACGCCATCGGCGTCCTCGGGCCTCATGGCCGCGGGCTGGCCGCAGAGCTTGGGTTCGAAGGGCAGGTGGACGTGCAGCTCGGCACGCTGAGCAAAGCGCTTGGCGTTGGCGGCGGTTACGTTTGCGGATCGCGTAGCCTGATCGATTGGCTGATCAACCGCGCCCGCTCGTTTATTTTTTCCACCGCTCCGCCACCCGCGCTGGCCGCGGCCGCGACGGCGGCGGTCGAATTTCTGGCCAGCGCAGAAGGCGAAACGCGCCGGAGCGCGCTGTGGAAACGAATCGTTAGGCTGAGCGAGGAATTGCCCGCGGCGCGGGAAGCCGCCGGCAAACCCGGCAGCGCGATCATTCCCTGGATCGTCGGCGATGAACAGCGCGCTCTCGATCTCGCGCGATCGCTGCGGACGGAAGGGCTCCTGGTTCCGGCGATCCGCTACCCCACCGTGGCGAAGGGCGCGGCGCGCCTTCGCATCACGGTGAGCGCATCCCATACCGAGGCGCAGATAGCACAACTCGGCGAAGCGATTCGCCGCCTCTCCGCGAGCGACTACGGCCCGGTCGCGGCGGAGCTGCGCAGCAGCGGCGTCGGTACGTAGGCAGGGTTGGTGGCGACGTCTGCCGGGCCTTCTGAGGGAATGTCCCCCTCGCCGGGTCCTTCTGCGGGCGGAACTGGCTCTTCACCGACGGCGTTGTGGGCATAACGCGACTCTTTATTATCGGCGGTGTGAGAGCCGGTTCGCGTTGTCGTGGTGCAAGCCGGCAAGAGGACTGCGGCAAGGAGGCAGAGAGCAATTTTAATTTTCATTTTCGGGCTCCGTTTGGTCGACGAAATCAAGTCCGCCCACTGGAAGTTATAATTACTATATTTCGTCCACGGCCGGCAAGGATTGTTTTTCGGCTTCCAGTCATGATTAGCCCTCGTGAATGGCTCAGACGAAGCGATGCAAAATCGCTTCGAGCCGGCTGCGGGTCTCGTTAGGCCAGAGTTTCCGATCCGTCACCAGCGCCGAATCGAGCGCGCGATGCTCCGGCCAATTTGGTTCCGTAGGGATGCGGGGGATGACGTCCGCGAGAACTTTTTTCGCGGTCTCGGCGTTGGCCAGGAGATACCCGAGAACAGTCTGCACCGACACCGGTTCCTCCTCGACCTTCCAGCAGTCGTAGTCCGTGATCATGGCCATGGTCGCGAGCGCGATCTCGGCCTCGCGCGCCAGCTTGGCTTCCGGCAGGTTCGTCATGCCGATGACGTCGAATCCATGACGGCGATTCAGCTCCGACTCCGCGCGGGTGGAAAAGGCAGGGCCATCCATGTTCACGTAGGTGCCGCCGTTGTGCACTTTCACGCCTAACGAACTGGCAGATTCCGCGAGCAGACTCCGGAGAGGAGTGGAGATCGGTTCCGCGAAACCGATGTGCGCCGCGATGCCATGGCCGAAGAAGGTGTGCTCCGAACGCTGGCTCGCCCGATCGTAAAATTGCGATGGGAGGAGCACGTCGCGCGGCGCATATTTCTCCTGCAAACTTCCAACCGCGGTGACGCAAATGATCCAGCGCACCCCTAACGAACGTAGCGCGTAAATATTGGCGCGATGATTCAGTTCGTGCGGCAGAAGACGGTGGCCGCGCGCATGGCGGGGCAGGAAATAGACCCGCCGGCCCTCAACCTCACCGCCGACGATTGCATCCGAAGGCGCGCCAAACGGCGTCTCGATCTCGTGCTCCCGTGGATCGCTGAATCCTTCGATCTGGTAAAGGCCACTCCCGCCGATGATCCCGATGGCTGCGTCGTCCGATTTCATTTGGACGCCGAACCTCGCACAACGCAATCGACCGTCACACGGAGAATAATCTCACGCGCCGAAGGAAAAGATTGGCCAGCGCTGACGTGACTTCCTTATCTTTCGCCCGTGAAAACGGACCGGCGTCTTCTCCTCGCGCTCGTTAGTCTGGGCTGCGCATGCTGGCTCGGCGCTTGCAGCGCTCCGGCGCCCATACCCGCCCGGAGCGAGGTGGCGGGAAGGTCGTTTGCGGAACCGCCGCGCGATCGTCCGGGGCTGGGCACGAAATGGGGGAAACCCGCTCGTCGCGTTCCGGCATCGCGCCCTTCACTCGCGCCACGCCGAACCGGCCGCTGGCCACGGCGGCGATCTTTTACAACGATCGTACCGGCATTGAAGCGATGGCGAATACTCGCAGTTGCAACGCGTCTGGCCCCTACTCTCAGGTCCGGCGTCGACGCTGATTTCGGTCGGTCTGAAAGATCAGAGCGGGCGCTTCCTTCCCGGATTGAACGTGGGGGACCGATGGTTCGTGGTGGGAGAAGAAGGCCGCCGCTTTTCGATCGTAGTGCAAAATCGGAGCGACCTTCGCCTCGAGATCGTCCTCTCGGTGGATGGCTTGAACGTCATCGACGGCGGTCCTGCTTCCGTGCGTAAACGCGGCTATGTGCTTCCGCCGCACCGCACCATCGTCGTCGACGGTTTCCGGCAAAGCACGGAAACGGTGGCGGCGTTTCGCTTCGGTCCGGTGCGCGAGTCGTACGCCCAGGAAAGATACCGCAACACGCGCAACCTTGGGGTCATCGGCCTCGCCCTGTTCCATGAGCGCGGCACTTATCCCTGGACCGATCGCGAGGTGCAAAAGCGCCTGCGGGCCAATCCATTTCCGAATCGTTTCGCTACTCCGCCCTAACGACAAACGGTTGCCTGGCAATTGACTGCTCATCTCGGGCGTTTACACTTCTGCCATATGCGTCAGACAATTACCGTTCGTATACCGAGGGAACTGGCGGCGTGGCTGGAGAAGACCTCAACGCGCGCTGGCCTCTCTCAAGGTCAACTCGTTCGCCAGCATCTCGAACACGCCCGGCGCGGGGATCGGGCGACCCGAAAGTTTATGCGCCTCGCTGGCACGGTGGGCGGAGGACCCACCAATCTGTCGACCCGGAAAGGTTTTTGGAAGCGATGAGGGGTATCGCCGATACCGGGTTTCTCGTCGCGTTTGCCAAAGCTCGCGACATTCACCACGGCTGGGCCGTAAGCTTGGCCGAGCAGGTGACTGAGCCGCTGCTCACCTGCGAAGCCGTCGTCGCGGAAGCGGCCTTTCACCTCGGCAACACCGGCCTGGTTCTGGAGATGATTTTCGAGGAATTGTTGTCGCTCTCTTTCGATTGCAACGAGCATTTGTTGCAAATCGCGGCCCTCGCGAAACGCTATCGGGGTCGACAGCCAGATTTGGCCGACCTCTGCCTGATTCGGATGAGCGAACTCTACCCAAAGCACAGCGTGATCACGGTGGATGCCGCGGACTTCCGCATTTATCGGCGCAACAAGCGCGAAGTCATTCCGTTGATCTGCCCGCCGCGTGCCTGAGGGCACGGCGGCTTGTCTGGTCGGGGTCGGCGTTGTTTTGAAAGTTTCGCCCGGTCGAGCGAAGGTGGCGCTCCCGACTCTCTTGCGATGCCCAAATTTTACATCAAGACCTACGGCTGCCAGATGAATGAGCGCGACTCCGAACAAGTCGCGCGCTCGTTGCTCGACCGGGGTTACGAGGCCGCGCCTAACGAGGAAGAAGCGGATGTCGTGCTCCTCAACACCTGTAGCGTGCGCGACATGGCGGATCAAAAGGCCCTCGGCAAAATGGGGATGCTCGGGAAGATGGCGAAACGGCGGCCGGAGACGCTGTTTGGTTTTCTTGGCTGCATGGCCCAAGCACGCGGCGCGGAGTTGCTCCGGACCGGAGGCCATGTCGATCTCGTGGTAGGGACGCAAAAATTTCATCGGGTCGCGGATTACGTCGACGAGCTGCTGCAGAAGAAGCGCGCCCGCCGGATGGATGATCCGCGATTTTCGATTGTCGATACGGAAGAGGAGGAGGGCTCGCAGGAGACGATTCGCGAGCACAATCTGCGCGCGCGGCAGGCGACCGCATTCGTCTCGATCATGCAGGGTTGCAACATGCACTGCACCTTTTGCATTGTGCCGCAGACGCGAGGCGCGGAGCGAAGCCGGACGATCGCAGAGATCGTAGGGGAGGTGCGCGAGCTGGTCGCGCGCGGGGTAAAAGAAGTCACCCTCCTCGGCCAGATTGTGAACCTTTACGGCCGCCACGAATTTCCCAAGCGCGCCGAGAAGAGCCCGTTCGTGCAATTGCTTGAAGCGGTGCACGCAGTCGAGGGGCTTGCGCGACTGCGCTTTACTTCGCCCCATCCGATTGGTTTTCGGGCCGACCTCATTCAAGCGTTACCCGAACTGCCGAAACTCTGCGAGCACGTGCATCTGCCGCTCCAATCCGGCTCCGATCGGATACTCAAGGCGATGCATCGCACATACACGGCGGACAAATATTTGCGCCTGGTCGAGCAAATCCGGGCGGCGCACCCGGGCGTTGCCCTAACGACCGATGTGATCGTCGGTTTCCCGGGCGAGGCCGAGAAAGATTACGAAATGACGCGCGCGCTCGTCGATCGGGTGCAATTCGATAACGCGTTCGTTTTTCGTTATTCAAAACGCAGCGGCACGCCTGCCGCAGGTATGGCCGGGCAGATTGAGGAAGCAGTCAAGGAGGCGCGCAATCAGGATCTGCTCTCGGTCGTCGATCTGTCGGCCCGGCGCGCAGGGGAGCGATTGGTCGGCGAGGCCGTGGAAATTCTTTGTGAGGGCCCGAGCAAAACCAATTCGGCTCGCCTGATGGGGCGCACGCGGACGAACAAGATCGTCGTCTTCGAAGGAAGCGACGCGCATCTCGGGGAGCTGGTCGATTTGCGCATCACGCACTCGACTGGCTTCAGTCTCTCGGGCGACCTGAGTGGGCCAGCCGGCAGTTGTGCTCCCGTTCAAACGGCGGAAATTCAGCCTCCCATCGCACTTGTCTCATGATCTATCATTTCTCTTTGCACGCCGCTGGTTTGATCGCAGGCGTGCTTCTCGCCGGGTTAATTCTTCTCGCTTTCTTTCCGCCGGTGCGCACTCTGCTGCCGCGCTTTCCGCGCTCGCGCACTGCGGGCGCGGCGCTTCTGACCGTCGACTTGCTTTGGAGTGTCTGGCTACTGGCGACAATGGAGATGGGCGAATTTTCAAGTTTCCGCAGGCCGTTGCTCGTCATTCTCCCGATCGGATATTTTCTCGTGCTGAAATTTGTCGATGAATTTCTCGCAGTGCGGGCGTTGGGCATTCTTTGCCTGCTCGCGGCGGAGCCGATGCTCGATGCCGCATTTCTGCGGCCGGAAATGAGCCGCCTGCTCGTGACCGTGTTCGCTTATCTGCTGATCGTGGCGGGGCTTTTCTGGGTAACGATGCCATATCTGCTGCGCGACCAGATTAACTGGTGCGCCAGGAACGCGACGCGCTGGGGAGCGGTCTCGATCGCCGGAGCGCTCTTCGGCCTGGCGATTCTGGTATGCGCGGTGGTGGCGTACTGAGCGAGGCGCCTAACGAGGCTCGCGCTCCAAGTCCGTTCCCATCGTGTCTGAAGGTTGGACCTTTTGTTCCATGAGGTGAGCCGCATCCTCGTCATTCGTGGCGGCGCGATTGGTGATTTCATCGTCACGCTGCCGGCGGTGAAATTACTGCGCGAAGCGTTCCCGGCGGCGCACCTCGAGATTCTCGGTTACAAGCACATCATCGCGCTCGCCGAGATGAGTGGTTACGCCGACGCGGCGCGCTCGATCGAGTACGGCGCGCTCGCCAGTTTTTTTTCACGAGACGGCAATCTTGCGCCCGAGCTGGTCGCATACTTTGGTGGCTTTCAGCAGGTCGTCAGTTACCTCTTCGATCCCGATGAAATATTTGCAGCCAATTTAAAGCGCGCAGGGGTTCGTCATTTCCTCGCCGGCTCGCCGAAAATCACCGGGCAGGAACATGCCGCTCTCCAGCTGGCCCGCCCGCTCGAACAACTGGCTCTTTACCTCCACGATTCGGCCGCGCAGCTCCTTCCACCGGGCACCGCGGATCGATTTCACGGCGCTGGCGATTCATCCGGGGAGCGGGAGCGAAACGAAAAATTGGCCGACGGAGCGCTTCACGGAGATCGCGCGCTGGTGGATTTCGCCTAACGAGAAGCGGAAGATCCTCATCGTGGGCGGGGAAGCCGACGACGCCCACGTGGAAAGTCTGCGCGCGAGTTTGCCTAACGAACGTGTGTGGCTGGCGACAAACCTTGCGCTGCCGGCGCTGGCGGCGCGCCTGCGCAATTGCGGATTTTTCCTTGGACATGATAGCGGTATATCGCATCTCGCCGCCGCGGTCGGCAGGCCGGCGCTGCTTTTGTTTGGACCGACCGATCCGGCGGTCTGGGCACCGTTGAATCCGCAGGTGCGCGTCTTGCGCTCGTCCAGCCTAACGATGGCGGGAATTGAAGTTTCCGAGGTGCTGGCGGCACTGCGCAAGCTGTAGACGTCCGCCCTCTGGGCGGCGCGGGGTCTGTGGTGACGACGAGCAGAAGATCAACGGCCGTTTTACACCCGCGCTTCGCAGAGCGAAGCGTCCACAGATCGCCGCGGAGCGACGATTAGGAGCTGATGCGCATTGGCATCAGGACGTAGAGGAACGGGCTCTGGATCTTGATCACGCCCGGGCTCATCTCGTCGATCAAATCGAGAAAGATTTCGTCCTCGGCCAGGTTCCGCAGCGGCGCCATCAGAAACTCGGGGTTGAAGGCGATGGAAAATTCGCGGCCCTTGTAAGCGACCGGGAGCGATTCCCTGGCTTCGCCGACTTCCGGTGTGTTCGCGGTGATGTCGATATTGTTCTTGGCGAAATTCAGTTTGATTGAATTCGACTTGTCGCTCGCGAGCAGGGAGACGCGCTTCAACGAATTGAGAAAAGTCTCGCGCTCGAGCGTGACTCGTTCCTTCATCTCGCCGGGAATGACCTGTTTGTAGTTCGGATAATTTCCCTCGATCAACTTCGAGACGAGGAGCGTGTTGTTGAGATCGAACGCGATCTGGCCGCTGCTCACGCTTACGCGCACGTCGCCTTCGTCGGTCAGGAGGCGCTGCAATTCCGCGACCGCTTTCGTCGGGACAATGATATCGGCTTCATGGCTGCGCGGAAATTCGAGATCAATGTCGAGCATGGCGAGCCGCCGGCCATCCGTCGCGACGAGCGTGAGTTTGTTGTCCTTGAAACTGAAGAGGACGCCGTTGAGGACATAGCGCGTTTCGTCGGTCGAGATCGCGTAGGAGGTTTTCTTCAGACCGTCGCGCAAATCCTTCTGCCGAATGGTGACGACTTTCGCCTCATCGAATTTCGGGAGCGGCGGAAATTCCTCTTCGGGCAGGCCGAGGATTTTGAAAAAGCTTTGGCCGCTGCGAATCGAGGCGGCGTTTTTTCCATCGATGTCGAAGGAGATTTCGCTCGAAGGCAGCTCGCGGATGATCGTGAAAAGCCGCCGCGCGGGGAGCGTGGTCGCGCCGTCTTTCTCCACCTGCGCTTCGAAACTTCCGCGCACGCCGACATCGAGATCGGTGGTCGTTAGGCGGACTTCATTGCCGTTGGCTTGCAGGAGGACGTTCGAAAGAATCGGCAACGTCGTCCGGGTGCTGACGACGTTTTGAACCTGCTGCAAACATTCGAGGAGCTTCTCTTTCGTTACGCTAAATTTCATGAAAACAGAACGGGGTGGTTAAGATGTAAGGCTTTCGATTTTATCCGGCAACCGCTAATCTCGTCGTCCGCGCCTAACGTTGCAGTGCGCTGTCGATATAAGAGATGGTCTGCCGGATTTTGTCCTGATCTTTCATCCGCTTTTTCACCACCTTGCAGGCGTGCAGGACGGTACCGTGATCGCGCCCGCCGAACGCTTCGCCGATTTCATTGAGCGAAGCCTTCGTTAGTTCGCGCGCCAGATACATCGCGATCTGGCGCGGAAAGGCGATGTTCGCCGGACGGCGTTTGCTCGTCATGTCGGCGAGGCGGACGTCGAAATGCTCGGCGACGCGTCGCTGGATTTGATCGATCGTGACGGAGCGGCGCGCCTCTTCCTGCAGAATATCCTTGAGCAAATGCTCGACGACTTCCTGGGTTAATTCCTTACCGCTGAGGGAAGCGAAGGAGGCGACGCGCATGAGGGCGCCTTCCAGCCGGCGGACGTTGGTCTTGATGCGGTTGGCGAGGAAATCGAAAATCTCCTCGCGCAATTTAATGTGCAGGGTGTGCGCCTTTTTCCGCAGGATGGCCATGCGTGTCTCCACGTCGGGCGGCTGCAGTTCGGCGGTCAGGCCCCACTCGAAGCGCGAGACGAGCCGGTGCTCGAGATTTGCAATTTCGGAGGCGGGCCGATCACTCGAGAGGACGATCTGCTTATGTCCGTCGAAGAGCGTGTTGAAGGTGTGAAAAAATTCCTCCTGCGACCGCTCTTTGCCCCCGAGGAAATGGATGTCGTCGATTAGGAGGAGATCGGCCTGGCGATAGCGTTTGCGGAATTTCACCAGGTTGTTGTGCTGGATGGCGTCAATGAATTCGTTAATGAAAAGCTCGCTGGAGAGATACATCACCCGCGTGTTGCGGCCGCTGTTGGCGATGAATTGCCCGATGGCCTGCATCAGGTGTGTCTTGCCGAGTCCGACGCCACCGTAGATGAAAAGCGGGTTGTAAGTTTTGGCCGGCGATTGCGCCACCGCGAGGCTGGCGGCGTGCGCGATCTCATTGTTAGGCCCGACCACAAACGACTCGAAAGTGTTGCGCGGATTGAGACCGGCCGGCGTTTTTGAGCTGGCCTTGCCGGCCGAGAGCGCGGCCGCGTCGAAAGATTTTTTGGATTTGGCGGGCGCGGCGTCTTCCTGGTCGACGTCGCTGGGGCTGTTAACGGCGCAGGCGAATTTAACCTGCGGCGTGCTACCCATGACGGACTCGATTGCGGACTGCAAGGCCGGCATGTGATTACTCTCGATCCAGAACTGGTAGATGTTGTTGGGGACCAGAAGAGTCACCTCGTCAGCGGTCGCGCTGGTCAGTTTGACGGCGGAAAACCAGCGCTTGAAAGTGTCGCCGCTGACCTGTGGTTTGAGGGCGGCGGAAAGCTTCGCCCAGAGCTGGGAACACGTCTCGTCCATGCGACTTGTTAACAGCGTTAAATAACGCCGAAAACGCCGGGCTGAAGAGCGAAGGTTACGATCGTGTGGCGTCCCTGCGGAAGGAAATGGCCGCCAAATTTTTGCGCCGCCTCTCGGGGGAGCGTCGAGAAATTTTCTTTATACGAGGGAAAACAGAGGCGAGGTGGGATTTTGGGATGCGCAGCGGGCGCGGAGGCAACCGCGAGGTATCGCGCCCAGATAGTTTTACGATCTCTTTTCATACATTCACCTCCCGGTTGCGATTGCTGAGCTTGTTCACATCTTGTTCGCATCCACCGTTTTCATTCCCGCCCAGCGGTTTCAGATTAGGAATCGGATCTCGGTGCGACAAGAGAAAATCAGAACTTTATTTTCCATTTTCGCTCAAAAAAATCTTGACGATAAAAATTGCTTCGGCGGGGTCAGATTGTTCCCTCGTGTGTGTCTCGGCGCGAGCCGCTGAAGTCGTTAGGCAAAATTGCCGATGCATTTTTTTTAGCAGAAAATTTCCTCCGCTCGGAAGCAGAAGGGTGGCACAAAATGGGTCGCGCCGCGGCCTTTTTGCCCGAAGTTTGCGCCGGGAAACCATGACCGAGACTTGGAAAAAAAGCGGCTGGGAGAACGTCGGGCTGGCAGCTTGCCTCGCATTGGCGAACGGAGCGTGCAGCTCGGTGCCGACGCGACCGCAGTGCGTCACGGACTTCGTCCGATACGTCGATGCGATGCAGCGCTACCTCCGCCCTCTCGTGCGCCGCTACGTGGCTTATAACCTGGGCATTCGTTAGGCACCGATGCGTCTCTTTCTGGCGACGGCTGCGCTCGTTATTTTACCGCTTCTCTCCTCTACCGCGGACGAGGTCCCACCTCCCTTCGGGTTCCGCTGGAACGATTCGGCGGTGCGGGTAGAACGCGTCCTTAAAGGTGCGAAGGCGAAGATCGTGGCGCGGGATAAGAAAGACGGCACCGACGTTTGGACGGTGGAAGGATTGATTCATCCGGGCTTGAAGCGAACGCTCTTTACCTTCAAAGCCGGCCTGCTCAGGCAGGTCGAACTGCAGTACGAATATCCGGATTGGACGCTGGAACATTACAACAACCGAATGGGCGAAATCCGTCGTTACTTCGACGACAAATATGGAATTGGGCGGTTGATCTCTCGTGGGCGGGACAACGAGACCGATGTGATTCAAACGCTCGTCGGCTACCAGTGGGTCGTCGGGAAATCGGCCCTCGAGCTCTTCTATTTCTCCGCGCAGAAAGAGCCGAACGTTTACCGGAATATTACGGTAACTTATAAGGCGCTTTGAATCTGGACCTGCGGCGCGCCTAACGAACTGGCGCGTTCTCCTTCTGCATTCGCTTCAACCGGCTGCGCATCGCCACCTTCGTCACCGCGCTCATCCGATCGATAAAAAGGATGCCGTTGAGATGATCGACCTCGTGTTGCAAAGCGCGGGCGAGCAGCCCGGTCGCTTCGATCTCGACGCGTTCGCCCTCGAGCGTCTCCGCTCGTGCCACGGTCGCGCTAGAGCGCGCAATGTCCGCTGTGATCTCCGGAAAGCTGAGACAACCTTCCACTCCGATGACGGTCTCGCCGCTCAGTTTTAGTTCAGGATTCAAGAGGATCAACGGCATGGAAGATTTCGCCTCCACCTCCTCGCCGTTCAGTTTCATTGTGCTCGACTGATCTTCCGCCGCGCCGACATCGATCACCGTGAGCCGCAACACTTCGCCGACCTGTTGCGCGGCCAGCCCAACGCCGTTCGCTTCGCGCATTGTCTCGATCATGTTCTCGGCCAGTTCTCGCACGCGGTCATCGACGCGCGCGATTCGTTTGCCTTTCGCGCGCAGCACCGGATCGCCGTAGCGCACGATCGGCAACTTCATTTCCCGACGCCCTGCGTGAAGGCCGGGAGGTTTTTCACCCCGGCGAGTTTGAGCGCGTCCATCACTTTGATGATGATGCCGAAAGAAGCTTTCTGGTCGGCTTTGAGCACGAGCGAACTTTTGCGCTCCGCCGGCAGATTGGTGACCGCCTCTTGCAGTTGGTCGACCGCGATCGGCTTGCCATCGAGTTGCAAACCATCCTCCGCATCCACGCTCACCACCGCATGCTCCAGCTCGGCGGGTTTTGCGCTTGCCGTTTTCGATTCCGGCAGATTGATGTTCACTTCCGGCTGGTCTTTTTTGAAGGTCGTCGAGACGACAAAAAAGATCAGCAGAATGATCAGGATATCGACAAGCGAGACGATGATGATCGACGGCGCGCGTCGTTTGCGGACGGCGAACTTCATGGAAAGGGGTTCGCCAAGTCGTTAGGCTAGCGGCCGCGGAGCGTGCGTCATCCCCGGTGAAGGCACCGAGTAAGTGGGGCGCGCTCCGAGCGCCTCCGGCACGCGGCCGTAATAGCATTTGCCGATGAGTTCGACCACCAGCGTCTCCATTTCCACCGACATCACCTCGACTTTTTTCGAGAAGTAACTAAACGCGACCAGAGTCGGAACCGCGATCGACAGACCGAAAACGGTGGCGTTGAGCGCTTCCGCAATACCGAGGGCAATCGCCTTCGTGTCTGCCGTGCCGGTGCCGAGGCCGAGATGGGAAAAGACGTGAATCAGCCCCGAAACCGCTCCGATCAAGCCAAGCAACGGCGCAATTCCGGTGATGATTTCCAGGATGATCAAACCGCGCTCCAGCACCACCATTTCATGGCGGGCGCGAGTCTCGATCGCTTCCACGTTTTCCGAGCGCGGCGCCCGCAGATGTTGCAGCGCCACGCTGGCGATGCGCGCGAGCGAGGAGGAATCCTCTTGCACGATACGGCTGAGGCGTTCCGGACTGCCGCCCGGCAGAAGCCGCTCGATCTCGCTTTCGATCACCAGCGGCAACACATTTTTCCGGCGCAGCGCCATGATTCGCAAAACGATCACGGTACCCGCGACGATCGAGCAGATCAGGAGGGGCCACATGAAAATACCGCCGCGCGTCAGGAAACTAAACACGCCCTGAACGGCCTCGGGCGAATCAACCAGTAGCAAAGGGGTCATCGGTTCGCGAAAATCGTAAATGATTCTTCCATTTTCAAGTGACCGTCTGGGAGCGTGGCGAGTAAATCTTCGGGGATCGGCGGGAACTTCGTTTCCTGAATTGAGCGCAACGCGATGCTCGCGGAGGCTTCCGTCGTCGTGTTCTCGGTCACGCGCAAGTTCTTCGCGCTGCCGTCGGAGGAAATATCGAAGGTCACCGCGGTCGTGCCGATGTTGGCGAGATCGGCGTGAACGTTGACGTAATAATACCAGCGCGACCCGATCGCATCCTCAAGCTGCTTCTTATAGCGCCCGAGCGGGGTGCCGACGGCGTTCACGGCAGAGCGGCCGCGATTGTTGATCCCGCCGCGGAT
>JBBSGS010000038.1:0-15337 GCA_038253875.1 Chthoniobacterales bacterium | reverse complement strand
CGTGTGACGCCGCGCACCTTTCCATCGTTGAGACCGTCGCGGGCACGATCGCCGGATGCGTCTTCCTGATTGTCTGTTCGCGGTTAAGCTTGGGCGATATGCGAGCCAGATACCTCCTGCCAAACTTTCGCATCGCCGTCGTCGGCGCCGGGGCGGTTGGTAGCTACTACGGCGGTAAGCTCGCGCATTATGGGCGAGATGTGCACTTCCTGGTGCGCGGCGATTATGACGCGGTGCGCAAACGCGGCCTGCGCATCCGCGGCAAAGGCGAAAGCATTCACGTCGCAAAAATAAACGCCTACCGCGCGACCGAAGAGATCGGGCCTTGCGACCTTGTGATCGTGGCGATCAAAACCACCGGCAACGCCGATCTCGCTTCACTCGTTAGGCCATTGTTAGGCGAGAAGAACGTAATTCTGACTTTGCAGAACGGGCTCGGGAACGAAGAATTTTTCGCGCAACATCTCGGGGCGGAACGGATTCTTGGCGGCCTCTGTTTCATCTGTCTCAACCGCAGCGCGCCGGGTGTGATCGAGCTTTACGATAATGGCCGCGTCGTGCTGGGGGAGTTTAGTGGCTTCCCCCGGCCGTTGCTCCACGATCTTGCCTGGGAATTCAAACGTTGCGGCGTCGTCTGCAGCGTGGTCGCGGACCTCGCGCTCGAGCGCTGCCGAAAGCTGATCTGGAACATTTCCTTTAACGGCCTGGCGGTGGCGGCCGGCGGAATCGATACCGCAAAGGTTTTGTCCGACGACGGGCTGCGCCAGCTCGCGGTCGAGCTGATGGACGAAACCATCGCGATCGCCAACCGCTGCGGACACAAGCTGCCGACCGCCGCCGCGCTCGATCACATGGAGCGCACCGAAACGATGGCCCTGCTCGATTATCTCAACGGCCGCCCGCTGGAAATCGAGGCGATCTGGGGAGAGCCTCGGCGTCGAGGCCGTGAAGCGGGCCTGGCAAGTCAGCGCCTGGAAATGCTCTACCGTCTTCTCGTCTCGCTGGACCGGTTCCGACGGGCATGAAAAGCGTGCCGCCAGCTCTACCGAAAATTTTCGTGCACAACCGGCAACGAAAAACCGCAGTCGATCGCCGGGCGCTGGAGCGATTCGGCCGTTGGGCGGTGCCGCTGGCGGCGCAGGAACGCGGCCTCGGCCTAACGACTCTGGACGAGATCCATGTGCTTCTCATTTCCGACCGCCGGATCGCACAACTGCACGCGCGGTTCATGCGCATCTCCGGGCCGACCGACGTCATCACGTTTCAGCACGGCGAGATCTTCGTCAGTGTGGAGACCGCGCTGCGGCAAGCGAAAGCACATCTCACCTCGTTGGCGCACGAGCTGCAGCTCTACCTGCTCCATGGCTTGCTTCACCTCCACGGTTTCGACGATCGCACCCTTGCCGCGCGGAAGCGGATGTACGCCGTGCAGGAGAGGATAATGGCGCGGAGTCCGGTTGAGTTCGGTTGAATGGGCAACGTCCCTGTGATACGTTTCCGGCTGGCTCGGAACGGCTCGCGCGATGGCTGCCGCTCCGGCCTAACAAGAAGCTTTCCTGCCTAATTGTCTGCATGTCTGCTTCCGATCCGATCACTGGCGCCATTGAAAGCCCGACAATCACGGAGGAAACCAGGACGGAGCTTGCGCGCGACCTGCCCTGGCAGGTTGTCGTGCATAACGACCCGGTCAACTTGATGAGTTACGTCACGATGGTTTTCCAGAAAGTTTTCGGTTATCCCAAGGAAAAGGCCGAGATGCACATGCTCGAAGTGCATCGCCTAGGCAGGTCGATTTTGTGGAGCGGGGTGCAGGAACGGGCCGAACTGTTCGTTCAGCAATTGCACGGCTATCTCCTTCTCGCCACGATCGAGCGGCCGAACTGAGATGGAAGTTTTTGGCAACAACGGCACGCTCGAGATCGGCGAGATTGATCCCTTTCTGGCCGAGCTTTTGCGCCAAATCCCGGCGAGCACCAATCCTGGTTCGGTCCCCGCCGCGGAGCGCCGGCTCTTCAGCGCGCCCGCTGACCCGGCGGTGGAAAAAGAAATCTGCGCGGAATGGAAGCTCTACGTCGAGCCGGAGCTGCGCCGCATTTTCGAGACGGCGACACAGACGGTGGAAGGCGATTTGCGCCAGCTCGGCGACCAGGAGAAACCGTTCGCCAACTGCACGCTGCGCATCCCGATCGCGAACTCCGAGGCCTGGCTCAACGCCCTGAATCAAGCCCGGCTCGCGCTCGCGGCGAAGTTCGATTTTACGGAAGCGGAGCTGTGCGATCACTACCGCTCCCCGGTTGGTTCACGCCGGGATTTGAGCCTTTTTCAGGTCAATTTTTACGGCTTCCTGCAGGAGTTCATCCTGCGCGAGATGGAGTGCCGAAACGACGCGGCCCCGCCTAACGAATAGGTCATATTGCTTCTTCTTCTAGGACGACTCGTCGTTTCCAAATGAACCTGACTCGCAGCAAGCGTGGCCATCATCCCACCGGGCGGTGCTCCGCCTGAAAGTTTCGCGTGATCAGCCGGGCACCTTTGTTGAACGTGACATAGGCCCAGGCCCACTGAAGCAGCACCGCAATTCGATTCCGGAAGCCGACCAGGTAGAGCACGTGGATGAAAAGCCAGGCCAGCCAGGCCGGGAATCCGCTGAAATGCAGAATGTTTAGATCGGCCACTGCTTTGTTGCGGCCGATCGTCGCCATGCTGCCTTTGTCCCAGTAGTGGAAGCGTTGCGGCTCCGCGCCCTCGATCATGTGCAGGATGTTGCGCGCGGCGTGGCGGCCCTGCTGAACCGCGACCGGCGAAACCCCCGGCAGCGGTTTACCGTCCTTCGCTGAAGTGAAGTTTGCCAGGTCGCCAATCACTTGCACTTCACGATGCCCGGGGATCGTCAGGTCATCCTGCACCAGAACGCGTCCCGCCCGATCGACCGGCACTCCTAACGATTTTCCGATAAACGACGCGGCATTGCCGGCCGCCCAGATTTTAACCCGGCAAGGAATGAACTCGCCCGCCAATTTCAGGCCTCCCTCGGTTAGGTTTTCGGCCTGCACGCCGGTCCGCACCTCCACCCGGAGTGCCTGCAACTGCTTCAACGCACTCGCGGAAAGATCCTCGGGAAAACCAGAGAGCACGCGATCCCCGCTTTCGACCAGTATGACGCGCGACTTCGAAGGATCGATGTGCCGGAAATCTTTCGCCAGCGTTTCGCGCGCGATCTCCGCGATCGCGCCGGCCATTTCCACGCCAGTCGGGCCGCCGCCAATGATGACGAAATTCATCGCCCCGGCGCGTGCCGCCGGGTCCTCGGTTTTCTCCGCAAATTCGAACGCCATTAAAATGCGCCGTCGGATCTCGACCGCGTCCTCGAGACTTTTCAGACCAGGCGCAAGTTTTTCCCAATCATCGTGGCCGAAATACGAATGACGCGAGCCGGTGGCGACGACCAGGTAATCGTAGGGAATCTCGCGCTCCATCGTGCGCACGCGACGCGCCGCGACGTCGATGGATTGCACTTCGCCCAGAATGACCTCGATGTTTTCATACTTTCCGAGAATGCCACGGATGGGCGCGGCAATATCGGCCGGGGAGAGCGCGGCGGTTGCGACCTGGTAGAGGAGCGGCTGGAAAAGGTGATAGTTGGTCCGATCTATCACCGTCACCTGCACAGGCTCGTTGCCGAGATGCTTGGCGGCCTCGAGACCACCAAAGCCCGCTCCGATGATGACGACGCGTGGTTTCGTCGAAGTGGATTTCTCCATCGCCGAATGACGGCCAGATTCATGTGGCGGTAAATGGGAAATCGGTTGTCAGCCCGCGGAACTACCTCTATCTTCCGCGCCTTATGCCGAAATCGATCGCGCGCAGCAAGACCAGGAAAGCCGTTGCCAAGCGGTTCAAGATCACCGGGACGGGCAAAGTCCTGCGTTCTCACGCCTCGCGTCGGCATCTGATGGCGAGCAAAAACGCGAAGCGCAAGCGACAGCTGGCCAAATCGGCCGTCGTCGACAAGACAGACGTGCAGCGGATCAAGGCGAATCTTCCTTTCGCCTAACGAAAAGATCGCGAGCCCGAGGCTCGCTCGACGTTCCCGCGCGAATGTCTTGACCGGATCTGCGTTCCGTTCAAAAACGAACGCGGAATGCGCCGTCTATCTCTCTTTCGCTTCTGTAGACCTCTCCCTCTGTTCCTGATTTTTCTGGTCGCCTCGGGCGGTCTTGCGCGAGCGCAAAGCACGGGACCGATCGGGCGCGTCTCCTCCGGAGCCAGGCGGAAATCCGGCCAGTGGGCATCGGCACGGCGAACGGGGTAGACCAAAACTACGCAGCCGCCAGCCCTAACGATCCCGACCTTGGCGAACAGGCGATCCTGAAGCGGGTCGAGAAATACGAGCCCTTCACCATCGAAGTCGGCGCGCCGATTTATTACACCTCGAATGTGGCCTTGGTAGACCGGGGCGCGATCAGCGACGTTATTATTACGCCAGTCGCTGGGATCACTTACGCGCCGAAATTCAGCCGCACGCTTTACGGGGAGTTTTCCCTCCGGCAGCAATTTTTTTTCTACGGCGAAAACACCGACTTCAACTTCGCGAGTTTCGATGTGCTCGCCGGCCTGGTCTACTACGTCCCCAGGCTGAACAGCCTGACCTTGCGCGCGAACGTCGATTACAACCGGCTGACGGGGACGGATGATTTCGACGACTTTTTCTCCAACTACGCTCTGCAATTGAGCGCCGAGTTACCGATCCGAATCGGACGTGCTCAGCAGATCTCGTTAGGCGTGGATGCGAACGTGAGTCTTTATGCCTATCCGGAGCCTCCGCGGCGGAACGATTTCAGCGCCTATGTTGGCTACGCCGTAAACGTCAGCCGTTCCTTGGCGCGCCCTTATGATTCCGGCGGGCGCACCGACGCGAGCGAAGTGCTCGCCCTCGATCCGACCTATACCGCCCTGCTCGATCAGGCGAATGCAAACGAAACGCGCCACCCGCGGTCAACGCCGCCGGCCACACCACCCTCCCCATCGCCGACACCGACTCCAACCTCCACGCCGACGCCGACAACGACTCCGACGCCAACGCCGGGTAAATTTGGAAAACTGTCCGTGATCTCCCGCCGGTCCCTTATGTCATCGGCAACGGCACCACCATCAGAACCGATCCCACCATCACGACTAACGGCCAGACCGACTTCGGCAGAATCTATCGCGGTAGGACGAACGACGGCAGTCCTTCCACCTATTTGTTCGGGCAAACTTCCGCGTTCGACACCCGGAGCGGATTCGACCAGCACTTCAGCGACCCGGCAAACGTGCCTATGGCCGTCTTCAAATTCTTTGGGCTTCGCCTAACGGGCAATCCGAAGATTTCGATCGCCGAGGGCGGCGCGACAAAGCTCGGGCTCATCAGCGTGGGCGACATCACTTCGGGTCCGCCGGGCGGCAGGCTCACCTTTACCGGCCTCGATTCCCTGCTCCTCGCCACCCAGAACGGTTCGATCACCCTCACCTCCGACCTCGCCTTCGAGAATATCCCAACCCTCTCTCTTTATGCGCGCGGCGCCGGCTCGACGCTCACCTTCGATGCCACCGTTTCCAGCTCGACGAATCTTGTTCTTCTTTCGGAAGGAAATATTCAGTTCAACGACGCGTTCAGCCTGACCGAGAGGAATCCCGGCAATGGAGCCGCCTTGAATGCGTACTTCGATGCCGCCGGCAATCTCGTCGCCAACAATGGCCTCAGCATCACCCTCGATAGTTCAATGGGAGATCTCGCCGGCAACTCCAGCGTTACTCTTACCACCGGCGGGAATTTGACCGTGAACGGCGATAGCGCTCTCAGCCTAACGATCGCAAACAACGACGGTGGTCAGATCGGCGGCAACGCCACCATCGGGGTCAACGCCGGAGCGATTTTGGCCTCTTCCTTGCTCGGGCAGATCAACAACCTTGGCGGCACCATCGCCGGCAAGAGCACAATCTCGTTCACGGTCGGCGGCGCGCTCACCACCTCCCTCGGCGATGCGACTTTTGAGATTTTGCAGGACACCGTCCCCATTGACGCCGCCATTAACGTGAGCGCGGGCTCCTTTAATATCGGCGGTTCGCTTATCGCCATGATCGGCGGTGCGGAAGCGGCGTTCGATACCGCTAACGTCACGATCGATGCGGAGGAACGACATCACGGTCGGGAACGTCCTTTCGGTCGCAGGGAGCGTGAGCGCAGGCCGCAACATTAGCGCCCTGAATTCGATCGACATTACCGGCGGTTCCCTGAGCGCGGGGGGCAACATCACTTCCATGAACGGATCGATTCAGCTCAATGTGGACAGCAACAATCTGTTTGGGAATATCTCTGCCGGCGCCTTTTTACTCCGGGCGACCCGGCGACGATTACGGCCGGTGGATCCATTTTCGTACCGGCGATCATCACCGGCACGCTTGCCGCCGGCGCCAATATCACACTCGATAACAGCGCTAGCCGTTTCGATTTCGGCCTCATCGCCAACACCGTCTCGGCCAATGGCGCTCTGCATCTGATCAATTCCCCGACGATCCAGCCTAACGATGATGGAAGCGACGGCAGCATCGGCCTCACGCCCGTCGATTTCTCTTTGAGCGTTGGTTCGATCGTCAGTACTGGGCCGGCAATTCCCCTCCTCTTCTCAAATGGAAGCGATGCGAATCCCAGCTTCGGCAATGATAATCCCGGTAACGGAGGCCACATCACGCTCAACCTCAGCGCCGCTGGCCTAACGATCGGCTCGGCGGGCGATCTCGCGAACATCGAAGCCAATGGCGGGCTCTTCGCGACCGATTCCATTGCCGGCGGGAACGGCGGCACGATCGATATCACGGCGACCGGCGACGTCATCCTCAACGACGGCAACATCACCGCTACCAGCGGCGCCATTCCTTTTGGTGGTCCGGCCACGCTCGGCGATGGCGGCACGGTCAACATCACCACTTCCGGCGCGATCACGGTCAACTCCACCGTTGAGGTTTCCTCCGACGATGTGGAGAGCAATCCCGCGCGGGTCAGCGCCAAAGGGGGGAAATATTAGCCTAACGAGCAGCAAACCGAGCGGCGCGGCGATTAGCATCAACAACAGCGGCCAGCTTCTCGCGCTCCTCGATGGCGCGGCCCCGGGGCCCCGGTGGGAAGATTACCATTCTCGCCACCGGCGCGGGCGGTAGCAGCGTTAACGTAAAAGGGTTCGCGAGCGCGGATCGCGGGACGGTGGACATCCGTCACACCGGAGCGAACGGCACCGTCAACCTGAGCGACGCGAGCGGTTTCAACTCTGTCAACCTGCACGGCGACGTGGTGAAGGTGGGAGCGCTCGGGAGCAATGGCGTCCTCACGATCGGGCGGGGTCTCATCTCGGCGGACAACGTCTTGAAATTGTATGCCGCGAGCGCCAATGGCCAGGTGCACTTTATCGACAACGTCACCATCGGCGGCACTAACTTCACCATCATCGCGGCGAACACGATCACGATTGATAACAGCAAGACGGTGACGGTGACCGGCGCGAAAGCCGATGTCTTCACCGGATTCACTGGTGGCATTCCCAACGCCAACTACACCGGCTCGGGCGGGAATGGCTCGACTACCGGAACATTCGGTGGGGCTGGCGCTAACAACCCGCGGCCGATCGCCAACGCGCCGCCCTTCGACGGGCCGCCCGGCGGCTAACTTCCGGAGGAACGAGCGGCCGCATCTTCAATCTATAGTTCGTTAGGCAGACGCTGTAGCGTCGTTAGGCAAACCCGCCCGCCTTTAATCCCGCAGCTGCCTTTCAACGTAGCCCGAGCCGAGGGCAATGCCGGCGGCGAGCAGAGCGGTCGCCGTCGCTAACGGCACTGGATCAAAAGGCGCGGGCGGAAGCGAAATCACTCCATCAGTGTCCGCTCGCGCTGGCGCGGAGACATAACGGCCGTGCCGCGGCGGCTCGAAACGCTCGGCGAAACGCTGCAACCTCTCCGGCAGGTCAGCGCCGCCCATGGGAATTCCATGTCCGCAGCCGACAACGTTTGGCCGCAACTCGGCCAGCTTCTGCACGGAGAGCCGGGTCGCGTCCCAATCGCTGTTGAAGGGCGCTCCCGCCCTCGATAGTTTTCTTTTCTTGCTGACCAATCCGACCCACGAATCCATGTCCATGGTCGCCAAAGCGTCGCCGGCGAGCAGCACGCGATCGGACGACCGAAAGAAGGAAACGTGCCCTGGTGAATGACCGGGCGTCGCGATCCAGTGCCATTGCGGCAATCCCGGCAGTTCGCCATCCGGCAATTCAACTACGCGGCCTTCCAAGTCGGCCGTTCCCGAAGGCATGAAGCGCGAGAGAAACGCGATCGCGCCACCGATGGTTGGGTCGGGCGGCGGATAGGCCGAGCGGCCCGTCAAGTAAGGCAGCTCCATTTGGTGCGCATAGATCGGCACATCCCATTTTTCCGCCAGTTGCCCGGCCGACCCCCGATGATCGAAATGCCCGTGCGTGAGATAAATTGCTTCCGGCTGCGCACCCGCGCCGAAGCGCGCCTCGGCCGCCTCGAAAATATGTTCGGCGCGGCCCGGCAGCCCCGTATCGATCACCGCCCAGGCCTCGCCGGGCCGACCGACGAAGTAGGCGTTCACAAAACTGATCGGCAGCCAGCCGACATCAGGAGCAATTCGTTCGATAGCTTTCATAGTTGTGAGGGTTCCCTCTTTATTAAAACGGATGCGCCGGCAACTTTCGCCGTAAACGCCGCCGTAAAATCTCGCGACCCAGATCGCGCAGACGGAATGCAGACAGGATTTACAGGATTAACAGGATGAGAAGACTTTCAATCATGACCGTCTCCGGCCTACTCCGTCTTCAATCCAAGTAAATCCTGTTAATCCTGTCTAAAATCTACGGGATGAACAGCGTCTGACCCGGCTTTAAGTCAGCCGGCTTCGCCAGAATCTCCGGATTCGCCGCCAGGATTTTCCCCCAGTGTGACGAGCTCTTGTAAAACTTGCGCGAGATCGAGGCCAGGGTGTCGCCGCGCTGGACCGTGTAACTCCGTCCCTGGCTTTTGCCTTTCGCCTTCTCGTTAGGCGAACTCGGCCGGGGCGCGGCCTTTTCCGCATCGCCCGCCGCTTTGTTTTGCGCCCAGCGTTCGTCGACCTGCTTGCGCAAATTCAGATTTTCATTCCGCAGCCGGACCGCCTCCGTCCGCGTCACGATCGCATCGCCGGAAAGCTTCGTCAGGAGCGTAAGCTCGTCGCGCTTCATGAAATTCTTCACCTCGTCGGCGCGTTTGCCCGTGGGCGTAAGCGTGAGGAAACGTTTGAAATGATGCAGGGCGTTGAGCGGATCGTTCATTTTGTCGTCGTAGAGCAGGCCCAGTTTGTAATGCACATCCGCAGAGCTCACGCTTCCATCGAGAGCCGCTTCATAAAGATTGATCGCTTCCAAATATTTCCCCTCCTCCGCTTTCGCATCGGCGTCGCGGGCCAGCTGGGTGTTGCGCGGCGTGACCATGCGATCGCAGCCGGCCAAAGCGCCTAACGAGAGCAAAATCACGCCGAGCGGGAGTAAAACTCGTAATCGTGCTCCTGCTTGTGATCGAATTCTGAGAAAGACTGATCGATCACGAGCACGAGCACGAGCACGATTATGAGATAAGGAATTGGTCATCGCTAAACTCTGGCAGCCTGCCGCTAGTAACGAGGAACATCGGGATCGATTTCCTCCGACCACGCGTCGATTCCCCCGGCCACATTGGCGACCTTCGTAAAACCGGCGGCGAGCAGAAATTCCGCCGCGCGCGCGCTCCGCATCCCGGTATGACAAAGCACCAGGATCTCCTTTTCCCGATCCAGTTCATCCACCCGTGTCGGAAGTTGGCCTAACGGAATCAAATTCGCGCCCTCGATCCGCGCCAGCTCGAACTCGAATGGCTCTCGAACATCGAGAAGAAAAGCTGCTTCGTCGCTCGCCAACTTTCGCTGCAAAGTCTGGACGTCGATCTCCGCACCGCGCGTCACTGACACCGGAGCGCCATCGCAAAACGCTTCATAATCGATCGGCGCGGTAATGCGCGGCGCGGCGCCGCAAACCGGACACTCCGGATCACGGCGCAAATTGAACTCACGAAACCTCATCTTCAGCGCGTCGAAATGGAGCAGCCGGCCAAGCAAGGTTTCGCCGAGGCCGAGAATCAACTTCAACGCCTCCGTCGCCTGAATGGTCCCGACGATTCCGGGCAGCACGCCAAGCACGCCCGCTTCCGCGCAACTGGGCACCGAACCCGGGGAAGGCGGCTCCGGAAACAGGCAGCGGTAGCAGGGCCCGCCGAGATGCGGCGCGAAGACGGTGGCCTGCCCATCGAAGCGAAAGATGGAGCCGTAGACGTTAGGCTTGCGCGCAAAAACCGCGACGTCGTTAGCGAGATAACGCGTCGCAAAATTGTCGCTCCCGTCCACGATAAGATCGTAATCGCCCAGTATTTCCTGCGCGTTCTCGCTCTCGAAGCGGCAGGCGTGCATTCGCACCTCGACGTGAGGATTGACGGTCGCGAGCCGATCGCGAGCCGACTCTGTTTTGGGCCGGCCGACATCGCTCGTCCCGTGGAGCAACTGCCGCTGCAAGTTCGAAAGCTCGACGCGATCGAAATCCACCAGCCCGATCGTGCCCACGCCTGCAGCCGCCAGATAAAGGGCGGCGGGCGAGCCGAGACCGCCCGCTCCCAGACACAAAACTCGCGCCGCCTTCAGACGCTCCTGTCCGGCGAGCCCGATCTCCGGCAGCATGAAATGCCGCAAATAACGCAAACGCTCGTCCGCGCTAAAGCCGGTCTTCTCGTTAGGCGACGCCGTTGTCATTCTTGTACCAGCTCCCATTTCACCCCGACGATCCGCTGATCCTGGAAACGCTTCAAGGATTTCGGAAACTGAAGATAAATCGCTCCCTTGCGTTCGAGAAAACCGACACAGCCAAAATCGCTCCCTCGATCGGAGCGCTGGATCGTCATGAACCGCGCCTGGCGGATGCGCGTTTGCAGGCGCTGGTCTTTCTTCGGCGGCTGCCAGAGGGTGTAAACCTGCGGCGCGCCGCACGCCTCCACCACCGAGGAGAAGCGGGCGATTGTGGTTTTGAGGAGTTTCACCTAACGAAAAGACCGCCAGAGAACTACGGCAAAGAGGATCAGACTACCGTTGCTGCATTCCTGCCCTGGCGGGATTCGTACGTCCTCAGTCCATAGCCCCTGACGGAGCGGAAATTTCCGGCAGAGAGAGCCGTGGCGCAATCGTTTTCCTTGCGGGAAGCGGCGTTGACAAGGCGGACTGCGTTTGCTTCGATGCGGCGTGAAATTTCTTCTCCTCTTCTGCGCGGCGGCCACGCTCACGACTTCCTGCACCACGCTTTCAAATCGCCGCGATCTCTACAATCCGAGCGAAGACGTGGGGCCATATAATTCCCTGCCGCCGTCGCATCCGGCAAGCCTCGGCCCGGAGAATTCCCCAGCCTTTCGGGAACCGCCGCCGCCCGAGCCGCGGTAGCTGCGCATCAAAGATGCGTAGAGCGCGACGCTCTGTCGTCGCGATGATTTGGGACATGCGGAAGCATGTCCCTCGGGAGGGACGCGCTTCCGCGCGTCCAGTCTCTGGCAGACGGAATAGTCTCAGCGTAATCGACGGTCCACGATCCCGCCTAACGCCTAACGAATCTAGACTTCGAGCAGCTCACGCTGCCATTCCACCAGAATGTGCCCGCTGCGGCTCTCGTCCGCGGCGATCGTTTCCAAGGCGCCGCGCGAAGCGATAAAAGAGGGATCCAGTGCCAGCTCGGTCGCGTGTCGGTCGCGGCGCTGTTTCAATTCCTCGACCCGCTTGTCGAGATCGCGGGTGCGCGGGCGATTCACGCGCGGCGGCCGGCTTGGCCATTCCGATTCCGGGAGCGCCAGAGCCGCGTTCGCCGCCGTTAGAAATCCGCGCCGGCGGCGCTCGGAGAAATGGCGAAACTCCGGAACTTCTCCGGCCGCGAAACGCACTGCTGCCGAAAGCAGCGCGCTGTTTTGTAAAATATGAAACGCCGGCCGGTCGGCCCGCTGCGCTTCCTGATCGCGCCAATACCAAAGCGCGCGCAGGACGGCGTTGGTCTGCGGAGACAAGGTTCCGCTGCCGGCGAGGCGCCAGGCTTGATCCGGGTCGCGTTCCCGTTCCATCGCCGCCTGTCCGAGCGCGCGCCGGCACGATTGGCGGAACCAGCCGATGCGTCCGCGTTCCTGCAATTGAGCCTCCATTTTCGCGGCGAGCGGAAGGAGATAATGAGTGTCGCCCTTCGCGTATTCCTCCATCACTGGCGGGAGGGGCCGCCGCGCCCAGTTGGCTTTTTGCGAACCTTTCGCGAGCGTGATGTTGAAGTATTGCTGCACCAAGGCGGCGAGACTGAATTCGCGCAACCCGAGCAAGCGCGCCGCGATCACCGTGTCGAAAACTTCCTTCGCAGAAAACCCCAGCGTGCGCCGCAACAAACGCAGATCGAAATCCATCCCTTGCAAAACAATTTCCCTCTCCGCGAGCCCCGCGCAAAGCGGCTGCAGATCGATCGGCGCGAGCGGATCCACCAGGAAATCCTGCTCCGCGAAGGTGAGCTGAATGAGGCAAAGCTTTTCGAAGTAGCAATGCAAACTGTCGGCCTCGGTATCGACCGCCACCCGCTCGACCGCGCGCAGTGGCGGAAGAATTTCGGCCAGTTGCGAATCGGACGTGATCACCGCAGGCCCGCCAACAACAGCTCGGCGTTCGTCTTCGTCGCCTGCAGGTTTTTGATCAACGTCTCCATCGCCTCGAGCGGCGGCAGCGCCGCCATCGCCTTGCGCAGAAGCTGCACCCGCTCCCATTCCTCGGGATGGTAAAGTAAATCCTCGCGCCGCGTGCCCGATTGGAGGACATGGATCGCGGGATACAATCGCTTCTCCACAAGCGAGCGATCGAGGTGCAGCTCCATGTTTCCCGTCCCTTTGAATTCCTCGAAGATTACTTCGTCCATCCGGCTTCCGGTATCGATCAAGGCCGTCGCCAGAATCGTTAGGCTGCCGCCTTCCTCAACGTTTCGGGCGGCGCCGAAAAATCGCTTCGGTTTGAGCAGCGCCTTCGACTCGACGCCGCCCGACATGGTGCGGCCTTTGCCGCGCACGAGCGCATTATATCCGCGCGCCAGCCGCGTGATGCTGTCGAGAAGCAGGACGACATCTTTCTTTTGCTCGACGAGACGCTTCGCGCGTTCACTCACCAGCTCAGCCACCTGGATATGCCGCTGCGGCGGTTCGTCAAAAGTGGAGCTGTAGATTTGGCAATCGACTTCCCGTCGGAGATCGGTCACTTCTTCCGGGCGCTCATCGACGAGCAGGATGATGAGGACGATCTCGGGATGATTCGCGCGAATCGCCTGCGCGATCTGCTTGAGCAGAATCGTTTTCCCGACCCGCGGCGGCGCGACGATCAACCCGCGCTGACCCCGACCGAGCGGCGTCAGCAAATCAACCGCGCGGGCGCTGATCGAATCAGCGGAATTCCATTCGAGCATGATCCGCCCCTCGGGGTGGAGCGGCGTCAGATTGTCAAAAGCGGTCGGCGCCTGCCATTCCGCGGCCGGCTGGCCCTCCACGGAAATGAGGCGATCGAGCATCAATCCCCTCTCGCGATCACGCGGCGGCCGCACGCTCCCTTGCAACATCTGCCCCGGCCGCAAACCGAATTGCCGGATGAGATGGTGCGCCACGCCGACATCTTCCGGGAGCGGGAGAAAGTTGAGACGGGGCGAACGCAGGATCGCGGGACCCTCGTTAGGCTGCTCCAGAAATCCATCCACGGTCGCACGCAGGCCACGCGGGATTCCCTGCCTAACGAGATCAAAAATCTGCTGGTGCCGGGTGTGGGCAGGATGCGGGCGCAAATCGAAGCGCGCACAGAGATCGTGGAGTGCGGCCGGTTCCAGCTCCTGCAGCTCGTGCAAGGCAAAGGCCGGCGGCGGCGGTGAATCCGGCGGTTCGTTAGGCTCGGAAACCAGTTTGGTGGGAGTGCCACCGGCCGCCGCCTCTTCGTTAGGGCTGTATTTTTCTTCGTCCATCGGGATTAGCGCCAGAGCTGAGCGAGCGTCTTGGCCTGCGCCTCAAGCACATCGACCGGGCCGTTGTTCCAGACAACGTGGTCGGCCCGGGAGACTTTTTCGGAGAGCGGCATTTGCGAGGAAATCATGGCCAGGGCTTGAGCGAGGGGACGATGGGCGCGACTCATCAGCCGCGCCTGTTGAATCGCCTGCGCACAGGCGACGACGACGACGGCATCGCACAGGTTTTCACCATTGGTTTCATAGAGAAGCGGGATATCGGCCAGAAACAGCGCGCCCGTCTGGCGGCCGTGATTCGCTTCAGTGGCCCACTGAAGGCGAATGCGCGGATGGAGGATCTGCTCGAGCGCGCGCTTCTTTTCCCGCTCGGCGAAGACTATGGCGCGAAGTGCCGCCCGATTCAAATCCCCCGTCGCAGAAAAAATCTGCGGCCCAAACTGCGCACGCAACAGGTCGCGCACTTCCTCGTCCTCGTCCACGAGCAGGCGCGCCGCGCGGTCCGCATCGAAGAACGCCGCGCGTGTCCGCTCGCGGAGGAGCCGGCTGAAGGTGGATTTACCAGTCGAGATTCCGCCTGTGATCCCGATGACGGTGCAACGATTGGACATTGATTTTTGCAGGCCGCTTCTAGCGAAACGCGGGTAAAGCCGTCAACCCTCTTTGCCTTTTTGCAGCAGCCACGATTGCTGCAGGCTTCGCCCAGTCTTGATTCCTTCTTCCATTTACGTTTGCTCCCTTGTTGACGAAGCGGCGTGGTTGATGAATACAGCTCTCGTTAGGCCAGCGCAACGATCCGCTGGAAATCTCTCCAGCATGCCCAACCTTAGTTGACACCCGTTTATGTATAATAAGAACAGCCTTAGCAAACTGAAGAAAATGGATAGTCTCGCGCCCGAAGTGATGAAAGCCTTTTGGGCCTTCGATAAGGCGGCGGTCGCCGATGGAGCGATTCCTGTGAAATATAAAGAGCTAATCGCGGTCGCCGTTGCTCAAACCACCCAGTGTCCGTACTGCATCGATATTCACGCTGCGAATGCGCGTAAGGCCGGCGCCTCTGAAGCTGAGCTTGTCGAGGCCGCGATGGTGGCGGCAGCGCTCCGCGCGGGAGGGGCGGTCACACACGCCACTCACGCCCTCTCCGACTGACTGCACCACCGCCTAACGATCCCGCTGCCACTAGCCGGCGGAAATCAAGGGCATAACGGTGCGCGATGCTCTGTCTTCGCGTCTTG
>JBBSGS010000037.1:0-15359 GCA_038253875.1 Chthoniobacterales bacterium | reverse complement strand
CGATGCCGTCGGGAAGCGAAGATTTGCACGGGAGCGCTCCGGACAAAAGCGAAGTCGCGCTCCTCCTCGTTGACCTGATCAACCCGCTTGATTCCCCGAGGCGGGCCAGCTCCGGCGCTTCGTGCCGGGCATGACGCGCAAGATCGGCCGGCTGAAAGAACGCGCGCGGGCGGCGGGCGTCCCGGTCATTTATGTGAACGATAACTTCGGGCGCTGGCGCTCCGATTTCCGCGCCCAGATTGATTTTTGTCTCGCCCAAAATCACGTGGTTGCGAGATGGTGCGGCGCTTGCCAGCCCGAAGACGAAGATTATTTTGTCGTCAAGCCGAAACACTCGGGCTTTTTTGCCACCACCTTGAAAACGTTGCTGCGTTACCTCGGCGTGCACCGGCTCATCATCGTCGGCATCGCTGGAATTTTTTGCGTTCTTTTCACTGCGAACGACGCTTACATGCGCGACTACGAGCTTACGATTCCGGCGGACTGCGTGATCTCTAATACGAAGGGAGAGAATCGGCAGGCGCTTCAGCTGATGCGGGATTATCTCAAGGCCGACATCCGGTCATCGGTGAAAATCAAATTTCCGCGGCCGCGGAAGAAGCAGGCGCGACACGAGGGCAACGGTATTTGAAGGCTCGTTAAACGAGGAGGCGTCAGCCGCGGCCTAGGATGCAGGTGACCATGGTGCCGTGGTCTGCGCGCGCCTCCACCGTGAGAGTGCCGCCGATGGTGTTCGCGCGGTATTGCATGATGTGAATGCCCATCCCTTTGGTTGCTTTCGCGGGCGCGAAGCCGACCCCGTCATCTGTCACGGTGAGAACGAGGCGGGCGCGCTGGCGCGCCAAGCGGATGACGATTTTCTTCGCCTTGCCGTTCTTGCGGGCGTTGGTCACTGCTTCCTGGGCGATGCGATAGAGGTTGAGCGCGACCGCCTCATCGCGCACCCGGATCGGCTTGGGACATTCGAAAAGGCATTGCACCGGTTTTTGTGAAGTGCGGAAGGCGAGTTCGCGCAAAGCGTTCGTTAGGCCGGTGGCGCCCAGCTCAACCGGATGCAGCCCCCGAGCAAGATCGCGAGCCAGGCCGACATTGTCGTTTACGATCGTCGCAGCTTCAGAGAGGGTGGCAGCCGCCGCCGGATTTTGCTTTTCAATCTTCTGGGCAGCGCTCTGAAGGAAAAAGGCCGAGGCCGCCAGCTCCTGGCAAAGGCCGTCGTGCAGATCCTGGCCGATGCGCCGCTTCTCCCGCTCACTGGCCATCTGCACTTCGCGCTCGAGCTCGCCACGGCGTGCGATCTCAGATTTAAGTTGGCGGTTGGCCGTGGTTAGCTGTGCCGTCCGTTCCAGGACCCGCGTCTCGAGCTCGAGATGCGCCTCGCGCAACTCCTCGGCATGCTTCCGTTCTTCGGTGGCGTCGCGGGCAACTTTGGCGAAACCGCGCAGGTTGCCTTTTTCGTCGTCGAGCCGATGCATTATCCCATCGACCCAAATGCGCGAGCCATCTTTGCGCATATGCCAGCGCTGATCGTTCGCGCTGCCTTTGCGCATGGCAATGTCCATTTCTTTTTCTTCCCGCTCGATCGCGCGGTCCTCGGGGGTGAAAACGATCTCCCCGCTCTGGCCGATCGCTTCCTCTGCCTTCCAGCCAAAGACCTTTTCGGCGCCGAAGTTCCAGTAGACGATTTTATTTTCCGGATCGAGCAGGAACATGGCGTAGCCCTTCGCGCCCTCGACGAGGAGGCGGAAGCGCTCCTCACTGTGTCGCAATTCTTCGGCGCGAGCTTTATCCTCAGTCACATCCTGGGCGACGCCGGCCGCGCGATAAATCGAGCCGGTTTCATCACGAATCGGAAATCCCGTGTCCCGGATCCAGCGGATGGAGCCGTCACTTGGACGGACAATTCGATACTGAATGGTGGAAACTTCGCCCGCGATGAGTCTTGGCATTAATCGCCTCGCCTCCTCTCGATCGTCTGGATGGACTAGATCGATCCAACGGTCCTTTTCACGCATAATGATTTCACGCGTTTCGCCCCATATTCTTTCGTAGGCTGGATTCAAATAATCCAACTCCCGAGTGCGAGTGTCGATAATCCAAAAAACATCCGACGAATTCTCCGCGAACCGCCGAAAGCGCTCTTCGCTCTCCGCCAAAGCCTGCTCCGCCTTCTTCCGGTCGGTGATATCTCGGGTGACGCCCGCGACGGCTTCCACGCTACCGTCGTCGGCGAAGAGAGGCGAAAAAATGTATTCGTATTGGCGTTCGCCGGAGGCGCTGGTGTAGGGAGTTTCGTCCTTAAGCGGACGCCGAGTCTCGATTACTTCGTGGATCTGGTGTTGGAGCCGGGCGGCCAGCTGGGGCGGGTATTCCAGTTCGTGGAAGTTTTTCCCAATCACTTCCGCAAAGCTCTTCTGCCAGAGACCCAGCAGCGCCTCGTTGGCGTAGGTAAAGCGCCCTTCGAGATCGAAATGATAGATAAAGTCAGACGCCGCCGTCATCACGGTGTCGAACTTGTGCAACTGACTGGCCAACTCCAGCTCAGCGTGTTTCCGGGCTGTGATATCGACAAAGGTGATGACCACGCCGTCGATGCGATCCTCACGCGTGCGGTAGGGCAGGAGGCGGACGAGAAACCAGTTGTCTTGACCCACTCGAACCTCGCGTTCGACCGCGCGCACCTCGCCGAGCGCCTGTCTTGCGTCCTCGGAAAGCCCTTCGTAACGCAGCCGATGGGTGATGTCGGAGAGGGGACGGCCGATGTCGGCCGGGAGAAGGTTGAAAATCTTCTGCGCACTGGGCGTAAAGCGTTGGACGTGCAACTCCCGATCCAAGAAAAGCGTCCCAATATCGGTCGATGCTATCAAGTTATTGAGGTCCGCGTTTGTCCGGCTCAAATCCTCAACGCTGATCTTGAGCTCATTGTTAACCGTGCTCACCTCCTCATTGACTGACTGTAATTCCTCCTTGCTCGTCTCAAGCTCCTCGGTAGTGGAACGGAGTTCCTCGTTCATAGCCTGAAGCTGTTCGTTGGAGGCTTTCAGCTCTTCGCTTCCGGCTTCATACTGCTCGACGGTGGCCTCCAGCTGCCCCTTGAGATGTTGGATTTCTGCGTCGAGGCTGCGGGTGAGGTCGCTTTGCTCGGCTGGCCCGCCGGGAGGCGCGGGCGCTTCCGGCTGCGGTTCAAAAAGGACGAGATAGAATTTTTCCCCGGCTTTGTTTTGAACTCGCCGCACCTGGAGGCATACGACCTCACTCGCGCCATCGAGGTGCACCGTCCGGGACGACGTGGTAACCGTCAGCTCTTCACCCTGTGAAGCGCGGAAAAGTGCCGTCCGCAATTCTAACTGCAAGGCCGGATTGATGACCCGGAAGAGGTTTGAAGAGGGCTCGCCCGCAGCAAATCGAAGGTAGTGCCCGGCCTTTTCTGAAAGATGCACGATGTCGTGCTGCTCATTAACAACGATGGAGGGCGGTGCATATTGCTCGAGCAACTTTAGATGCAGCTCGCCGAAGAGTGCCGCGCGACGCTCCTGTCCTGCATAAACCGCTTCGTCTGACTTTGTCCCCGCTTTTTCCATCGCATTCTGGGCTAACGCCGGCACCGGCAGGGGCGGGTGACGACCTTTCTGCCGGGGCCTTTCCCTTCCAGGCGCGATGGCAACAACGGTACCTTCCACGTCGGCCGCGGCACGGAGCGGCGCACATAAAGCCGATGTTTCAAATCCACCACCGAAAATAGCTGCTGCACCGCGCCGTTCTCCGAGCCGCCGATGAAGAGCAACCCGCCAGAGCGCAACGCGAAGTGAAAAATATCGAGCACGTTCTTCTTCGCCCTGCTGTTCAGGTAGATGAGCAGGTTGCGGCAGGAGACGAAATCGAGGCGCGAGAACGGTGCATCGCTCAGGAGATTGTGGGCAGCGAAGAGAACTTTTTCGCGTAACGTCTTCCGCACCCGATAGCGCCCGTGTTCTTTCTCGAAGAAACGTCGGAGGCGCTCCTGCGATATGTCAGCTTCGATCGTGGATGGATATACGCCATCTCGTGCCTCCGCGATCGCCTGCTCGTCAATGTCCGTCGCGAAAATCTGAAAGGAGGGCGGCGACTCAAGGCGCTCCGCATATTCGCTCAACAGCATCGCCAGTGAATATGCTTCCTCGCCCGTCGCGCATCCCGCCACCCAGAGGCGTATCGGGTCGTCCTTATTTTTGCCGGCGAAGAGCTGCGGGACGTTCGCCTCCACCGCCGCGAACGATTCCTGATCGCGGAAAAAGTGGGTGACGCCGATGAGCAGGTCTTGCAGGAGCGCACGCGCTTCACTCGAATGTTTGCGCACGAATTCGAGGTAATGCGGAATCGTTTCGATAGAGTTGACCTGGAGCCGCCGGGCAACTCGACGCAGCACGGTGGCGCGCTTATAATGGACGAAGTTGTGGCCAGTCTGCGCACGCAAATGCGCCAGCACTTCGCTCAGCGCTGTTTCGTCTTCCAACGCGGGCGTTTCATCCGCAACCGTCTCGCCTCCCGGCGCGTTCGTCGCCTTCGCGCCCGGCTCCGTCGGCTCCAGAATCTCCGGAGGCAGCTTCATCCGGCGCTCATTGCGGACAAATTCCATCAATTTCGCCGGCATGGCCGCGACCGGCAGCACCCAGTCGATCATGCCGGTCTCGATCGCCATAAGCGACATGCTGTTATGCTCCGCTTCGTTCGGGTCCTGGGCGATCGTCACCCCGCCTTGCGCGCGAATGTGTTTTATCCCAATCGCACCATCCGAACCTGTGCCGGAGAGGATCACGCCCACGCTGCGTTGCCCAAAAGCCTGCGCGAGCATGCGGAAGAAAAGGTCAATCGTCACCCGGCGCCCAAGCGCTTGTTGCGGCTCGACCAATTGTAACAGGCCATCTGAAAAGGCGAGTTGGTGGCTCGGGGGGATGACGTAAACGCGGTTCGGTTTCGCCTTCACCGGCTCGTTTACCTGGGTTACCGGCATGGATGTTTTCTGCTGAATGATCGGGGCCAGGTTGCTTTCGTGCTGCGGCGAGAGATGCATGACGACAACGAAAGCAAGCCCGCTCTCCGGATTCATCTCGCTAAAGAATTGTTGGAGGACAGCCACGCCGCCGGCGGAAGCGCCGAGTCCCACAACCGCTACCGGTTCGTTAGGGTCGCTCTGCTTTTTCGTTCCCCGTCCGTCCGCCATTTCGGAGGGCGGCTCCGGCTGTGGAGGCGAATTTCTCGCGCTCTGAGTCGGATTATCCTGGGATGAATTGGCCATACGGCTGCCGGATGATCGAGTGGCGTCCGCAGTTTACGCTGCCAGTAATAGATTCACAGAATGAAATCGACCGGGCGCTACGAGCTAGCCGCCTCATTGTGAGCCTCAGTGATAAGACGCCCCGGGGAGAATCGCTCGAGTTACAGCCAGCCGGGAATCTGGCTGTTGGATAACCCCTCCGGGAGCCGGGTTGGACGACTCCAGAGGTAAATATTGCCTTCCGTCGCCGCAGCTACGGAAGCGACGTGCCGACCGCGGCTCTGACAACGCCTACGTCCATCTTATTGATCCGTCCGGTGGCATTTACGTCGGCGCGGAAGTTGGCACTGGTCACAGTTTGACCTAAATCAGCCCGCACAATCCCTACATCCGTGCTATTAACCTTGCGGCCAGCGTTCACGTCACCGACGAGGAATCCAAAAGGAACGTCTCCGTCTTGCTGGCCGTCACCATTGATGTTGCGCACTCGCAGAGTCACAACCTCGGGAGTCGTGATTCCAGTGAGAGGCACGATCAAGCTGTTCCCGCTAAAGGTCGGGGTGCCCACCGTCGCGCTACCGGAAACGACCGTGACTCGACCGGAAGTAACCGGGACACCAAAGGTGAATACGGCGTTATAAGTCGAGGCACTACGGTCTTCAATCCCTGACGCGCCGCTCAGCGGCATGTTGATGTCGAACGTCCCAGCCGATCCATGCGTTAGCCGGGAAGCGGCGCTCACCACAGTGTTACCCCCACCACTGCTGGCGAGCCGGAAGCTACCGACGCGCGTGCGCCAATTGAAGCTACTGGTTGAGTCATAATACTCCTGGGTATACCAGAAAGTGGTGTCATCCACGGGATCGACCGTAAGGTCGCTGTAGTCGCCCCAGCGGTTCCCGGTGTTGACCTGCGCGCCGGTGCCGTCAAAGAGATGTTTTTCACCCTGTGCGAGCGTATTGAGCGGGTCACTCGCGAGGCGTCCAGCATAACGAATCTGCGGAAAGATTGTTGCACTGGAAGCGCTAAAGCCGAGGGCCATGTTCCCTTGGCTGTCCATCGCCAAACTGCCCATCCAACGCCAATCCAAGTCGGGCTGATAAGTGGATTCCTGGAAGACGGTCTCTGGTCCGGAAGTAACCCCGCGCAGCTCAAACCAGCGAATGCCGGCCACGCCGCTCGAGTTCACTGTGTAGTTGCCGACGACCGCTTCATGACCGCCGAAGTTGCGATAGGCGAGACGGAACATCAGCCGGTCCGCGATCGCATCCAGACCGTTGGTATTGACGTTGGCCCCTGATTGGGGCACGCAGCTGCGGGTAGCCGGACAGAGCTCGGTGAAACCTGCCGCAGGTGGGGAGGAAAACAGCGTCAGGCTGGAACTTGCCGGGTTCGCGAAGTCAGCGTGGAAGTGGAATGTCCTATAGGTATTGTTACTCGGCCACATCACGAAAGAATTCGGTGCACCGGCCGGCGGCAGTGTCGCTCCGTCGAGATCGGCCGGCAGGAACGGCGGAAAGGTTCCACCCATGGCCGGGAAAGTGATAAAGGTCGCAGGCTGGCCGGCGAGCATTTTCGTGCGATCGAAAGCAAAGGCCTGTGGTCCGAGATAGGCCGTGCCCCTCGAGTTGAAAATGTTCATGCTCATATAATAGCCGTCGGGCCACACTGCGAGGTGGGGATAATCGAAAAAATTACTCCCCAAGTGGAAGCCATAACGATTATAGGAGCCAGTGGCATCACTCGTCGTCGATACCGCAATGCATTCGTCAGTCGGCACGTTCGTGGCCACGGCAAATTGGCTTATGATCCAACGCTTGGCGATTTGGTCGTAGAGCACCACGGGATCGCCTGATCCGCCGTTTTGACAGGCACCGCCGAAGCCGGACCAGACCGAGCTAATGCTAACTGGGCCGAGAACGGAAGCCCCGTTGCTCTTATTAAAAACCTGATAGCCTTCGTTGACGATCTGGACGTACTGGGTCGCTCCTACCTCGCCATTCGTATCGGGCGGGGCACAGTTACAGCCGACGCCCGGAAATGAGATGCCGGCGAAATTCAAAATCGGAGCCGGAATGCTTGGAGCCAGCTGGCTAAGCAAAGTTCCCTTATCCACCTTTAAGTCGGGCGCATCTGTATGCGGAACCACAATCAAAGGGTTTTCGGCCGCTTCATGTTCCGCTCGGGCTTGTTCCGGCCAGGCAGGCATATCACGAAGCGGTTTGGAGACGTCATTGTGATACGACGGGATGACCATCGGGCGGCCAAGGGATTTATTGGAGCTTTGCGCGGAGGCGCTCGCGTAGAGACTCAAACTCAAGAGCGCGAGGAGGACGCCGCCGGGTGGGAGCGCGGATCTGAAGCGGACGCGAGGATTAAGAAACGCGTTTCGGGGAAGTGAAGTTTCTTTCATTTAGTAGTTTTTTCGTCTTGTGTTGTTTTCGATCGAAGGACTTCTGCCGTTAAAACTGAGAATGTAAAAGCTATAATTTTAATGCTCTGAAATTTTCAATTGCCCGTTCGGATATCGCGCCCCCCGAAAAATTCCCCTAACGAACTGACAACGTCGCCACCGCGATGCCCGCGAGTAAGAACGTAAGGGCGGCAGAAAGCAAGCAAAATGGGCAAAACGCATGCAGGACAAAGGCCTGCAAATAGAGGAAGCCTAACGTTGCCACAAACATGAGGGCGATCGTGCAGTTGAGAAAACTTCGGGCCTTCAGATAACCGAACGCGGAGCAAACAGCCGCGCTGAAGACGGCGAAGTAAGCCACCATCCCAAAAGCAGCAGTCGGAATCCCGCCCACTGATGCGTAGACGCTGCTCAACACAGTCGAACAACCTGAGGAGGGACCACAGAGAGAGTCATCTCCCGTGAGATGCATTACGGTCAGGACGGTGGCGTCGGCCAGTCCGCAGAGAGCGATCAGCGCCACGACGACGTCGACAATTTTCCGCCCCCGGCCTGTAGCGGGCCGCGTGTCACTCTTCCCGGAAGTCTTGGCGCGGGAAGGCACGTCAGCCTTTCTTTTTCGCAGCGATGGCGGCGTCGATCGCCGATTGCAGGGTATCACGAGCGAAACCGTGCACCTCACTGCCGTTAACAAAGATCGTCGGGGTGTTTTTGACGCCGCGCGCCTGACCGGCCTCCCCTTCCGTCATGATGCGTGCTTTTGCCAGATCCGATTTCGCGTCGTCATTGAACCGTTCGACGTCCAACCCAAGCGATCCCGCATAGGCGCTGAAAAGCCTCCCGGGCGCGGAGGCCTTGCTCCAGACATCCTGATATTTATACAGCATGTCGTGCATCTCCCAGAAATGCCCTTGCAAGCCCGCCGCTTCCGCCGCCATCGCCGCCTCCAGCGCGTGCTCGTGCATGGCGAGAGGAAATTCTCGGAAGATCACCCGCAGGCGCGCTCCGTAATCCTTCGCCAGACTCTCGATCACGACAGTAGCCTTCGCGCACGGAGGGCATTGGAAGTCTCCGTAAATTTCCAAAGTCGCGGGCGCGATCGCCGCACCGCGCACGTGGAGTGATTCCGAGTCCGTTGCCTGATCCGCCGGACTGGATGCCGGCGCGGCTGCCGCAGAAGGAGTGGAAGCCGTCCGCATCTTCGCGCGGTAGAGCCAGGCGCCCGCGATCGCGGTGGCCACTGCCACGGCGATGATGATGACAAACGGAAGATAACGTCGCATGCCCAATTGGCGGCGACTCTATCGTGCAAAGCGCGCCCCGCGCAACTTTGCCCGAGGCTCGGCGCATTGCGTCGCCGTGACCCGAATGTTAGCGTCGCCGCTCCCGATGAGCCAAAACTACAAGCCGACGCTCAACCTGCCGAAGACCGATTTCCCGATGAAGGCAGGCCTATCCACGCGCGAGCCGGAGATGCTCAAGAACTGGCAGGAGCTGGGCCTTTACGAGCAAATTCAAAAAGCGCGCGCAGACGGCGCGTTATTTATTCTGCATGACGGCCCACCATTCGCAAACGGCGACGTCCACATGGGCACTGCGCTTAACAAAATTCTCAAGGACCTCGTCGTGAAATCGAAAACCATGGCCGGCTTTCGCGCGCCCTTTATCCCGGGCTGGGATTGCCACGGGTTGCCGATAGAATACAAGGTCGTCAAGGAAGCGAAACACCTCTCGCCTCTCGAAGTGCGCCAGCGTGCGGAGGCGTTCGCGCGAAAATTCGTCGATGTCCAGCGCGAGCAATTCAAGCGCCTCGGCGTCTTCGGCGACTGGACGCATCCTTACCTAACGATGGACCCGGCCTATGAGGCGGAAATCCTGCGCGCCTTCGCGGTCTTCGTCGAGCGCGGGTTGGTTTACGAATCGCTCAAACCGGTCTTCTGGAGCACCGGCGCGCAGACCGCCCTGGCCGAGGCCGAGGTCGAATATCAGGACCGCGAAGACACCGCGGTCTACGTGAAGTTTCCCATCGTCACCGGCGCGCTCGGCGGGAAGGCCAGCATCGTCATCTGGACAACGACGCCCTGGACATTGCCGGCCAACCTCGCCATCGCGGTCCATGCGAAGGAACGCTATGTCGCGCAGAAATTTTCCCGCGGAGAGGAGAGCGAGGTTTTCGTCCTGGCCCAGAGCCTAACGAGCGCTTTCAGCTTCTCCAGCGGCTGGGAGGCGGCTGGTGAACCGCTCGATTCCTTCCCCGGCGCGAAGCTCGAAGGCATCGGCGCGCAGCATCCCTTTCTTCCGCGCACGGCGATCGTTCTAACCGCGGATTTTGTCACCATGGATAGTGGCACCGGCGCCGTCCACATCGCGCCCGGCCATGGCGAAGACGATTATTCGTTAGGCAAAGCTAACAGCCTCCCGATCCTCTCGCCGGTCGATGATCACGGCCGCTACACCGAAGAGGCCGGTCTCCCCGATTTGGTCGGCAAATATGTTTTCGATTCCAATCCTGAGATCGTTAGGCTGCTGCGCGAGCGCGGGATGCTCGTGGCCGAAGCTGCTTACCAGCATTCCTATCCTTATTGCTGGCGCTCGAAAACTCCGATTATCTTTCGCGCCGTCGAGCAATTCTTCATCCGCATTAATGACCTGCGCGCCCGCGCCCTTGAGGCCGTTGGCGAAGTGAAGTGGGTTCCGCCCTGGGGGGCGAATCGCATCGCCGGGACGATCGAGTCGCGTCCCGATTGGGTTATCTCGCGCCAGCGCAGTTGGGGTGTACCGTTGCCCGTTTTTTACTCGCCTAACGATGAAGCGATTCTCGATCCGGCCTGGATCCGCCGCCTTGCCGACCTCGTCGCAAAACGCGGCTCCAATGTCTGGTTCGAGCTCGACGACGCCGCGCTCGCCCGCGAACTGGATCTGCCGGAAGGCACCCGCCACCGCAACGACACCATCGACGTCTGGATCGACAGCGGCGTTTCCCATCAAGCCGTTTGCGCCACCCGCCCGGAACTCCGTGATCCCGCTGACATGTATTTCGAAGCAACTGACCAGCATCGCGGTTGGTTCCAATCGTCGCTCCTCACCAGCGTCGCACTGCGCGACCGCGCACCGTATAAGACTTGCGTTACGCACGGTTTCGTCGTCGACGTCGACGGCAAGAAAATCTCGAAATCGAGCACCTACAATAAGCCAATGGACGCCGGCCATTTCGTCGGCCGGCATGGTGCTGACATCGTTAGGCTATGGGTCAGCAGCGTGAACTACACCGATGATGTTCCTTTCTCCGAGGAGATGTTCACCCGCTTGGGCGACACCTATCGCCGTATCCGCAACACCCTTCGGATCTTGTTAGGCAATCTCGCGGATTTCCCGACCGCTGCAGGGGCGTGGAGCGCGGCTGTCTCACCCGCGTCGGCGCCACACTCCACGCTCGTCGATCGCTGGATTCTCGACCGGCTACAGAGTGTCATCGACGACTGCCGCGCCGCCTACGGCGCATATGAGTTTCACAAGGTCTATCACACTTTGAACCAATTCTGCGCTGTTGACTTGAGCAGCCTCTATATCGACATCACGAAGGATCGCATGTATTGCGACGCGCCTGCTTCTCCCCGCCGTCGCGCCTCGCAAGCGGCCATGCGGGAAATTTTCGACGCGCTCTGCCGCCTACTTGCGCCAATCCTTATCTTTACGGCGGAGGAAGCGTGGAATTATCTCGGCACCGGCGATTCCGTCCACCTCCAGCTTTTCCCGGAAGCGCGCGCGTCCGCAAGAGATACACTCGTTAGGGAAGAAGTCGCGGAGCTGCTCCAACTTCGCGGCCTCATTGGGGTGGCGATCGAGAAAGCGCGCCAGGAAAAGCTCATCGGCAATGCGCTGGAAGCCGCCGTCACCTTGCATTGCACCGAGCGGCTGGCCACGGCCTCTCCGCGCGAGGAACTCGAAGAGTTTTTCATCCTTAGCGACCTAAAATTGGAACCGGCTAACGAGTCGAGCGCCAGTGTCGCGCGCACCCCTTACGAGAAGTGCGCGCGCTGCTGGCGGCATCGCCCGGCCGTCGGCACGATCGCGGCACACCGCGACCTCTGCGACCGTTGTGCCGAAGTCGTGGAGGCGCTCACGTGAGGATTTTTTTCCTTATCACCCTGCCGCTTTACGCGCTCGATCAACTGACAAAAAATCTCGTCCTCCGCTTCATCGAACCCAGCGGAGCACACATTGTCATCCCAGATTTTTTCGCGCTCGTTCACGTCACGAACTCGGGCGCAGCGTTTGGTTCGTTCGCCAATAACAACGGCTTCTTCGTCGCGCTTTCCTGCGTCGCGCTCGTCATTGTCGCCGTCCTGTTATTGCGTCGCGAACCCGCCGATCCCTGGCGTCGAATCGCGCTCGGCCTGCTCCTCGCGGGCATCCTGGGCAACCTGACCGATCGCCTGCTCCATGGCCACGTGATCGACTTCCTCCTCTTTGATCTGCACATTCCGTTCGCGCATCCCTTTCCGGCTTTTAACATCGCGGACTCCTGCATTTGCATCGCCGTCCTCTGCTTCGTCATTCATTCCTTTTCCCAGAGCGGGCAAGTGCCGGCAGCCGCGCATGAGTCAGAGAGACATTGAAGGAGACGAGCGTGTTAGATCTCTATCCGTGTCAGACCAGTCGCTCTTGTTTCCTGCTTGGAAAGCCCGGCCTCATCTTCGATTTCGTTACGGCCTGCTTTCCTTATTCGTCCTGTTCCTTCACCCAATGATCGAGCAAAGCGCCAGCGCGGTCGTCATGATCCGGCCAAGCCGGTTTTATCCGAACCCGGAGACAGCGCAGGACAACGCCTTCCAGCAAGAGGCGAAGCCCGGAGAAGATATTTCCTCTCTCGCGCAGAGGGAATTCGATACCGCCGTTGCTGCCCTTCGCGACGCCGGCGTCACCGTTCATCTGTTTGCCGACACAGCCGCGCCCTCAAAACCAGACGCGGTTTTCCCTAACAACTGGTTCACGACACATGAAGACGGACGCGTGGCGCTCTATCCGCTGTATTCGCCCTCCCGCCGCGCGGAGCGACGCCTCGATCTCATCGAGGCATTGCGCGAGAGCTATGAGGTCAGCGCGCTCGTGGATTATACATCCTACGAAAAGGTCGGTCAGTACCTGGAAGGGACCGGCAGCCTGGTTCTCGATCGCGTTCATCGCATCGCCTACGTCTCTCTTTCCAAACGGGCCGATCGCGAACCATTGCAAAAATTCTGCGCCGACTTCGATTACGAGCCGTTCACTTTCGAAAGCACTGGCGATGACGGCCGTCCTGTCTACCACACTAACGTCATGCTTTGCGTCGGCTCCGAGTTCGCCCTCGTCGGCCTCGGCCTCATCGACGATCGGGCGCGGCGCGACGCGCTCCGCGCGCGGCTGGAAGCGACCGGCAAGACCGTCATCGCCCTCGCGCGCGGCCAAATCGAAAACTTCGCCGGCAACGCCCTCGAGTTGCGAGTTGAAAAAACTAAGCTGCTTGTTCTCTCTACCCGCGCGGCGGGCGCTTTCACCGAGGAGCAGCGTGCCCTCGTCGCTCGCTCCGCGCGCCTGCTGCCGCTCACACTCCCAACCATCGAGCTGGCAGGCGGGAGCGCTCGCTGCATGATGGCGGCAATCCACCTGCCGCACCGCGCCAGCTGACCTGTGTCGCGTAACCGTGGAGCACGACGCTCTGTCGTCGCGTTGATCCTCGCGCTGACAGAGCAGCGCGCTCCCACTGCACTCACCTAGCATCTGAAACCGTCCAAGAGGATGGCGGTATCTCGAAAACCTGTCATGGCCGAAAGGGTGACCCTTCGTCCGTCGTAACGTGTAGGTCATTCGCCGCCTGTCACCGCGGGAATCGCCTTGCGCCTTTCTCGATGGCTCCGTCTGCGTAAATTTGCCGGATGCCGGGACAGCGCAGAACGCGAAAAATAAGAGCGCGATCGAACGGTGATTCGCCCGTGGGTGACCTCATCCTCATCGATCAAGCGCCTCTGCGTGCGTCGACCGCCGCCGCTTGCAGGAGCGCGATGGCGCGCCTCGAAGAAGCGCGCGCCAGCTGGCATCATTTCGAACGCAAAGACAAGCCGGCTTTCGCGCGTTGGCGGGCGCGCGAATTTGGCGCGCTGCTCAGCGCCGCGCGCGATGTCGAAACGCAAATACGCGATGCCCAGGCGCTCGTGCACGAAGTCGAGTTGGAAATGCGGCGCGTGTTTCAGGACGCGTACAGTGCCTATCAACGGGTCATGTTTCGTCGTGCAAATCCTGCGGCCGGAATCGAAGAGGAATCCGAAATTCCTCACCAAGGAGTCGCGGCGCGGAAGGTCAGCGATTTCGAAAAGGAAGCGCTTTTTCAGGAGTGGGTGAAAAGCTCCCTCGGCACTCACCCGGATAAGATGGATGACGAAGCCTATTCGAGTTCTTTCGAAGCTTTCAAGACACATATGTTCCGCAGTCCGGTGGACGAGGCGCGTCCGCGAAATTCCAACCGTCCGCGCCAGGCGCCTCCAGGCCGAGCACGGGAAGACTCGCCGTCATCCGGGACGAGAGAAGACGATTCCACCCCAGTGGATGCGCGAGTGCGTGAGCTTTACCGCAGACTCGTTAGGCGATTGCATCCCGACCTGCGCGCCGATGGGAGCGCGGCCGTCTCCGCCCTTTGGCACGAGGTGCAGGAAGCGTACGGCGCGAGCGATGTCGCGCGAATGGAGATACTGCTAGCCTTGAGTGACATCGAAGCGAACCGTACGGCAGACCAGACCCTCTCGCAGATGCATGCGGTCCTGGCTGAGTTAGAGCGCGCCTTCCGGGCGCTGGAAAAAAGCTTGCGGGAGGCGGAGGGCGAGGAGGCGTGGGATTTCGCACGGATGGGAGCAAGCGCAGACTTACGAGCGCGGGTAGAACGGCAGTTAAAAGCAGATCTGGCCGGGCGGAGTCAGCGCCTCGAACTTCTTACAAGAACCATCGTAGACTGGGCGCAAGGCCCGGTCACTAATCGCAAGATACACCTGCCAAGAAGACCGAATCGGGCCGGAGCCGCCATCTAACAAGGCGCGGAGAGTTAATCTGGAAGCCAGGAACCCTGGAACTGCTTTCCCGGCTCTCAAAAGTGACAGACTCTAGCTGGCAATGACCTCTTCGGGATGATATTTGCGCCAATAGCGCAAGGCTGCAGCAACTGCCATGTAACTCGGGTCGGCTGCCTCGTAGTCAGCCACCTGTTCTGGCGCCGCGCCACCTTTGCGTAGGTCTTCGGCCTCGTATTCAGCAAAGGCTGGAGTTAGCCGTTCCTGGTCATCTCCGGCAAGCATCCGATCGCGGAACCAATCGGCCCAGCGGCGGACGCGTTCCGCCAGTGCGTCTAGGTGCGACGAGACATTCCCGGTGGCCAGCCCAAAGTGCGGCAGGAAAAGCCTGGCCGCGCCCAGCTCGCGAATTTTTTTAATCGATTCTTCCCAAGCCTCGATATCCAGCTCAGGTGGAACAAAAGGTGGAATCGGTGGTCCATCGCCCAGTTTCACGCCGGCGACGTCTCCTCCGAACACGTTGTCGTCCCATTGATAGACATGATGATGTGTGGCGTGCCCCGGCGTAGCGATCGCAAGCACTTCTAAGTCGCCAATCCGGACGACATCCCTATCCTCCAAAATACTTAGGCGATCCTGCGAGATCGGTTCGACCCGG
>JBBSGS010000036.1:0-15424 GCA_038253875.1 Chthoniobacterales bacterium | reverse complement strand
GCTACAAAGTGAAAGGGCGCAGCGCGGCGGAAGCGGAGCGCTTGCTGGTGGATGCCGAGGCGGTGGAGAAAGCGGGCGCGTTCTCGGTCGTGCTCGAGATCGTGGCACCGGAGGCCGCACGGCAAATCACAGCTCGCATTGGCATCCCGACGATCGGAATCGGCTCAGGCGACGATTGCGACGGGCAAATTCTCGTGACCCACGACCTGATTGGTTTCTACCCTTGGTTTACTCCGAAATTTGTTTCGCCCGAGGTGCAGGTGGCCGAGGAAATCCGACGGGCCGCGCGGATTTTCGCGGAGCGGACTCGCGGTTCCGGGCGGGGTGGATCTGCTGCCGGGTAGCGCACACGTCCCGTGTGCTCGCGGCGGTGTTCCACCGTCGCGGACTTTCCTTAAAACGCCACCCATCTTGTGACGCTGTCCGCGTTAAGAAAAGTTCGTCGCGCTGGAACAGCGCGACCAGCACGCGAGACGCACGCGCTACCCGGAACAGGCCGCAGCCGGGACAGAGGCCACAAGTTTGACAAAGCTTTTCGCGCGTCGTTTGTCTTACCCAGAATGAGAGCCGTCACCGCACGCGCTTCCGCGCCGTTGCCCGTCTGGGCGGGCCGGAACAAACAGCGCAACTGGCTCTTCGTTGGTCTGATCGCTTCTCTCACACTGCACGCCTTCCTCTGCATTTTCTTTTACCGCACCGGCTTTCAACCGACCGCCCCGCTCGGGATCGAAAAGCGTCCGCCGCCGACCTTCAAGGTAAAGAACGTCGACCTCGAACCGAAACCACTCGAACAGCCGGCGGCGGCGAGCGCGGCCGAAGCGGCCAAACCGAATCCCGACAAGACCGATGTGCAGCTTCCGGAGGATCAGAAGTCGTTCGACAAACTTCTCCAGGAAGTCCACGCGACAGCGGCGATGCCGGACGACACCGGCGACGTCCTCCCGGACAAACCGAAAGTGGAGCAGACGAATTTGAATTCGGTGATTAACGAAATCGAGAGGACAACGGCACAGAGCCTAACGAAAAGTCCGGACGCCAAGCGCGAGCAGGCGCTCCTCAACGACGTCGCGGACTCGGGCCGCCCGCAGCCGGCGCTGACCGGCACGGAACTGGCCACGAGCACAACGATCAAGCGGCCGAACAGCTTCAACGGCATCCCCGGCGACAGCGCGGGGCCACGGACCAATCGCGCGCCGGGCTTCAGCGACCTGGAATCGCTACTTTCGCAGAAGGGACCGCTCGGCGCGGGCACGAAGTTCAAGATGCCTAACAATCAGCTTTTCCCGTACGACAGCGCGGAGTTAGGCGCGAACGCGGTCGAGCAACTGCAAAAAGTGGCGACGTTGATCAAGCGCAACCCGAACGCGACTTTCACGCTCGAGGGCTACACCGATTCCTATGGCTCCGACGAATACAACCTGGATTTAAGCCAGCGCCGTGCGGAAGCGGTGAAGGGTTACCTCGTGCGAGTGCTGGCAATCGATCCCGCGCAGATCACAACGCGCGGTTTCGGGAAGGCGAATCTGCTGACCTCACCGGACGGGTCGATCGAGGAGCAGGAAGTGAATCGTCGCGTGGTCGTGGTGGTGCATTAAGATTTAACCCACTTACCAGTTCTTCACCCACATCGGGGTGACAGTGTCTGTCCCACTCGCCGGAGGGTTCGCAATACCGCCTGAGGTCGACCAAAGATCGAAGGTTGGATTGTAACCGATGGTCTGCGGAGTTCCCGCAGTAATCGCAGCCTGCCCGGCGGACGAATACCCATAGCTATAGCCGAATGGATCTTTGATATAGGCCACCGGCGACACATTGCCGCTGGCATCCTTCGTCCCCCCGAGCTGCTGCTGCTTGAAGGCGAAGTAGGTTTTGTTTTGGGTCTCGGTGCCGGTCACCTGACCATTGAAGTCTTTGTCCCCCGAGAGTTCTCCATAAAGAAATCGCGAAGCAGTCTGGTAGGTTGTCGGATTACCGGCCAGTCGGGGGTTCTGGGTATCGGTGGCCGTGGCGTCGCTCGGATAAACCCCGTTGTCCGCTTTATAGTTTTCCAGCGCGGCCGAGAGCGCCGCGATCTCGGCTTCGGCGCGCGAGCGAGCCCCTTTGGTGTGCACATAGCCACTGGTCGCGAGGATGAGGCCAGCCAGCACGAGGATGATCGTCAGCACGACCAGCAACTCGACGATGGTAAAAGCTGATGTAGCGGCGGGCGTGTCGCGTGCAATACGCCAGTTGCCGCGCCCAGTGGCGATCTTGCGGCCGGCACGGCCGCCGCTACTCCGGGGGATCATTTGTTACTGCGCGTTCAGGCCGCCGATGATGCTGACCAAAGGCATGAACAACGCGATCACGATCGTGCCCACGACTACCGCGAGCAGGACGATCATGATCGGTTCGAGCATTGAAGTGAGGCCGGCGACTGCGTTGTCCACTTCGTCGTCATAAACTTCCGCGATCTTGAGCAACATCTCGGGCAACTGGCCGGTCTCTTCGCCGACGTCGATCATGCTGATGACCATGGGCGGAAAAGCCGCGCTCGCTTCCAAGGGCTGGACGATCGATTCGCCTTCCTTCACCGAGTCGTGCACCTGCAAAATCGCATTGGCGATGACCGTGTTATCGGCGGTTTCGCGCGTAATGTTTAGCGCCTGCAAAATCGGCACGCCGCTCGTCACGAGGGTGCCGAGAGTGCGCGCGAAACGCGAGATCGAGCTTTTGCGCGTGAGGTCGCCAAAAAGCGGTGCACGCAAAGCAATCCGATCGAGGGTCGCGCGGCCCCCTGGGGTGCGGGAAATGAATCGAAAGGCGGCGAAGAACGCAATCAGCCCGCCAATTAAAACCAGCCAATGCTGCTGCATGAAATCGCTGACGTCGATCACGAATTGAGTGATGGCGGGGAGGGGTTTATCGCCCAGCATGTCGTGGAAAATGGATTGGAATTTCGGCACGATGAAGACCATCAGGAATACCATGATGATCATCGCCAGCGAAAGCACGATGATCGGATAAATCATCGCGGACTTGACCTTGTTTTTAACCTTCTGCGCTTTTTCCTGGAACTCCGCCAGCCGCCCGAGCACGAGCTCGAGAACGCCGCCGAGTTCACCCGCCTTAACCATGCTGACGTAGAGTTTGTTGAAAATTTTCGGGTGTTGCCCGAGCCCTTCGGAGAAGGTGCTGCCGCCCTGCACCGATTCGGCCAGCTGATCGATCGTGCCTTTGAGAACGAGGTCGCGTTCCTGTTTGGCGAGGACGTGGAGGCCGCGGAGGAGCGGCAACCCGGCATCAATCAAAGTCGCGAGCTGCCGGGTGAAAACCATCAGCGTCTTGGTTTTGATCGTCTTGCGCTGGTAAAGAACGATTCCCTTTCCCTTCGCCGTGGGCGCGGCTTTGGCGACGGCGGTGGCAGTGCGGTGCGCCTTCTTTTCAGCGACGCCCCCTCGCCCTTCCTGGAAAACGCTCGTCGGGAAATAGCCAGCCTGGCGCAGTTGCCCGATGGCGTCGTTGCTCGAAGGCGCTTCGACGAGCCCGGTCGATTCCTGACCTCGGGCGTCGAGCGCTATGTAATTAAATCGCGGCATAATAAAGTAGTGAGGGAGGTAGCAAGCGGGGAGATTGCACCAGTTCAGCAAAAACAGGCGCAAAAGTCGACCTTAATCATCAGCCGCTCGACCACTCAAGCGCTCAAGGCTCAGGTGTATTTGAGCACTTCCTCGATCGTGGTATCGCCCTCGAAAATACTGCGAATGCCGTCCTGCCGCAGAGTCGTCATGCCGAGCTCAATTGCTTTTTGTTTCAAGACCACCGAGGGCGAGCGCTGGTTGATCAGTTCCCGAAGCGGATCGCTGATCTTCATTAGTTCGTAGATGCCGATGCGTCCCTTGTAACCGGTCTGGTTGCAACGCTCACATCCCTTTCCGTAATAAAATTGGCGGGCGCCAATCTCGTAAGGCGAAAGATGGAGTTGGCGCAGGAGGGATTCGTTAGGCTGATAGGCCGTTGTGCAGGCCGCACAAATGCTGCGCAGGAGCCGTTGCCCGAGGACCGCCTCGAGGGTTGAGGAGATGAGGAACGGTTCTACCCCCATGTCGATCAGACGCGCGATCGCCCCGGGCGCGTCGTTGGTGTGCAGAGTGGTGAAAACGAGGTGGCCGGTGAGCGAAGCCTGAATGGCGATCTGCGCGGTCTCGAGGTCGCGGGTTTCACCGACCATGATGCGGTCCGGATCCTGGCGGAGGAAGGCGCGCAGAACGCGCGCGAAGCTAAGCCCGATGTTGTCGTTCACCGGTACCTGCATGATGCCTTCGAGGTCGTACTCGACCGGCTCCTCCGCGGTTAAAAGTTTGGCATCGATGGTGTTGATCCGGCGCAGGCAGGAGTAAAGCGTCGTCGTTTTGCCTGAGCCGGTCGGCCCGGTGACGATAAATATTCCGTTAGGCCGATGGATCACCTCGACGATGTAATCGAAGATATATTGCGGCATCCCGAGAGCCTCGAGATCGAGATTGACGGTCGAACGATCGAGCACTCGCAGCACTACGCTCTCGCCGAATTGCGTCGGCAAAGTCGAGACGCGCAGATCGACCGCGCGGCCCGCGATCTGTTTCTGGATGCGGCCATCCTGCGGCAGCCGGCGCTCGGCGATGTTCATGTTCGCCATTACTTTCACGCGAGAAATCACCGGCAGCGCGAGACGTCGCGGCGGCGGGGCCATTTCGTAGAGCGCGCCGTCGACGCGATAACGAACCTTGAACTCATTCTCGAATGGTTCGAAATGAATGTCGCTCGCGCGGTCCTGGATCGCTTGATACAAAATCAAATCGACGAAGCGAATGATCGGGGTGGCGTTGGCTTCGGCTTCGACGTTGATCCCGGTCGCCTGGTCGCCCGCAAGCGTCATCAGCTCGCCGGCTTCACCCAATTGTTTGAGGATCTCCTCCATGCTGGAGGTGTCTTCGCCGTAATGTTTTTTCAGGCGATTCTCGACCTGCAGCGTAGGCGCGAGGACGACCTGGATGTCGTGGCCCAGGGCAAAGCGCAGATCCTCCACCGTCTGCATATCAAGCGGATCGACCAGGACAACGCGGATGGCATTATCCTGCACCCCGATGGGCAGGGCGCGATGCAGCCGCGCCAGACCGGCCGGGATCAATTTGAGGATTTGCGGCGAAATCTCGACCTGAGCGAGATCGACCACCTCAGTGCCAAGAGCGTCCGCGATGGTCTGATAAAACTGCTCCTCGTCGACAATTCCGTGATCGACCATGGCGCGATCAATCGCCTTGCCGTTCTCCGTCGTTTCGAGCAAAACGTCGTCAGCCTGGGCGCGATCCATCAGGCCCTGATCGATGAACAGATCAGCGATGCGTTCGTTATTCATGAGCAGAAAAATCCGATATTCGGAGTCCCCTAATTCAAATCTCCCATCGTGATCGCGATCACTTCCTCCGCACTCGTTAGGCCGGCGAGCACCTTGCGCACGCCGTCCTCGCGCAAGGTCCGCATGCCGAGTTCGCGCGCGCGCTGGCGCAACTGCAGCGTCGAGGCGCGGTCATTCACCAGGTGCCGTACTTCGTCGTCGATCTCGAAAAGCTCGAAAATTCCGATTCGCCCCCTGTAGCCAGTCTGGCGGCAGTGCTCACAGCCGACCGGGCGGAGCACGTTGGCCGCATCCATCTGCGAAACCTCGATGCGCAAAGCGCGCAGTTCCGATTCCGACAGATGTCCCGGTTCCTTGCATTTCGGGCAGAGCCGCCTAACGAGTCGCTGGGCCATGATCGCACGGATGGAAGTGGCAACGAGGAATGGCTGCACTCCGATATCGATGAGGCGCGCGACCGCGGAAGGGGCGTCGTTCGTGTGCAATGTGCTGAAAACAAGGTGGCCGGTGAGGCTGGCATTGATCGCGATGGAAGCGGTCTCGAGATCGCGAATCTCGCCGATCATGATGATGTTCGGCGCTTGGCGGAGGATGGAGCGAAGAGCCGCCGGAAAGGTCATGCCGATCTCGCTGTTCACCTGGACCTGGTTGATCCCGTTCATCTGATACTCGACCGGCTCTTCCACGGTGATGATCTTGCGATCGGGCTTGTTGATGTAATTGAGGCAGGCGTAGAGCGTGCTCGTTTTCCCCGAACCGGTCGGGCCGGTGACGAGCAAAATGCCATCGGGCGCGCCCAGGAGTCGCTCGAACGTTTCCTGGTCGTCGCTCAAAAAACCGAGCTGAGGCAAGCCGAAGAGCAGACTCGTTTTGTCGAGCAACCGCATAACCATGCTTTCGCCATGATTGGTCGGCACGGTGGAAACACGGAGGTCGATCGACTTTTTTCCCATCTTCACCTGGATGCGGCCATCCTGCGGGAGGCGCTTTTCCGCGATGCTCATCGAGCCGGTCATGATCTTGAGCCGACTGATGATGGCCGACTGCAGCTTCTTTGGCGGCGACTGCATTTCCTGAAGTACGCCATCGATGCGGAAGCGGACGCGGAAGCTTTTTTCAAGCGGCTCAAGGTGAATGTCGCTCGCGCCCAGCTTGTGCGCTTCTAAGAGGAGCATCGAAACCAGGCGCACGATCGGCGCGTCAGCGGTGTCGCCTTCGGCCAGCTCCGCGCCTTGCTCCAGGTCGAGGTCGGCGAAGGCGGCGGCGCCGATTTGGCGGAGCAAATTCTCCGAAGCCTCATCGGCAGTGCCGTAGTATTTGACGAGCGCTTCCCGAATTTTTTCCGGACTCGTGCAGACCAGCTCGACTTCGCGTTTGAGGAGAAAGGTCAGGCTGTCGATGCTGTCGAAATCGAGCGGATCACCGGTCGCGACGACGAGGTTGCTTTCGTTGCGCGCGATTGGGATCATGCGGAAGCGGCGCGCGTCGGCCGGCTCGATCTCATTAATCACGTCCTGCGGGACGATCAATTCTGAAACATCGACCCAGTGCATTTGCGCCTGCGCGGCGACGCTGCGCGAGACATCGTCCGTGGAGACAGCTCCTTCCCTAACGAGCGCCTCGATGACGCTACTCGCGCCGTTGAGTTGTGCGCGGGCGTCGTCGATTTGCGTGCGCGTGACGAGACCCGCGTCGCGTAACAGATCGAGAAGAAAGTCTTCGTTAGGCTGAGGCATGACGAAATGGGGAAGGCGAGTGTAACACGGTGCACTGCCCGAGTTCCAGCGCATCTCCACCAGTGGGCACGGGGGTAATCAAGGACACAAAGGAATCACGGCGGCCACCTTTGTGACCCTTGTGGCCGTGGTGCGAACTCTTCAAACCACGGCGACGCCTTCGGTCGCGGTGCGGCGCCGGTAGAGCGCGCTCAGCCGCTTCGTCATCGGGCCGACCGCGCCGCCGCCGATGCTGCGCTCGTCGACCTCGATCACACTGGCAAGTTCACCCATGGTGCCGGAGCAAAAGACTTCGTCCGCGCCATAAACTTCCTCGAGCGTGATGTCGCGCTCGGCGCAGCCGATCTTTTCCACGGCGCAAATCTCCAAGATTGTGGCGCGGGTGATGCCCGCGGGACAGGCGAGGAGGCGGCTCGTCGCGATTTCCCCGCCTTTCACGATGAAGAGGTGCGTGGCGTTGGTCTCCGCGACAAACCCGCGCGTGTCGAGCATCAGCGCGTCGTCGGCGCCCGCCTTGTTCGCCTCGATTTTTGCCAGGATCGAATTGAGGAGGTTGGCGTGATGAATCTGCGGATCGAGAATCTCCGGCGGAGGCCGGCGCATGTTGCTCGTGACTAACGAGAGCCCGGTCGTCGCGTAAACAGGCGCTTTGTGTTCCGCGAGAACGATGAGGGTGGGTCCGCTCTGGTTGAGGCGCGGGTCCATCCCGGAGGTGATCTTGATCCCGCGCGTGAGTGTGAGTCGGATGTGGACATTATCGTGCATCCGATTTGCGGCGAGCGTGCGCCGGATTTCTTCGACTATCTTTTCGTTAGGCGGAATCTCCGTAAACGCGAGTGCGGTGGCGGAATGGCGGAGACGCTCCAGGTGTTCTCGGAGCTTGAAGATGCGGCCGTGGTAGAGACGCAATCCTTCCCAGACGGCATCGCCGCCTTGGACCGCCGAATCGAACGGGCTGACGCCCGCCTCGTCGCGGTGCAGCAGGCGGCCGTTAATGCTAACAATCAGGTCGCGGTTTTTCTCGTTGAATTGTTGCAGCATTTCTTCACCGCGGATTGCGCGGATAACACGGATCAGAATCAAACTATCCGTGAAATCCGCGTGATCCGCGGTTCAATGTAATCGGTGCCGGTAAAGCTGTTGGTAACATTCCCGGCAGCGCTCGCCGATTTCGCCCAAGCGCTCCGGTGCCTCCGTCGCCCGCGGCCGATAGGCCTGGAAAGAAGTCGAGCGCGCCACTTCCCCGTACCAATGTTTCGCCCACACACCATCGGTCGTTCTCAAACCCGGCGACCAGGAAAGCATCGCCGGATCGAATGCCACCTCAAGCCCGTCACAAAGTAACCGCAACGTCCGCTCGGGATCCCGCAGCACGTCGCGCGCATCGATGACCGGCGGGATGGAGCCCGACCGCGCGCGCACCCAGTCGAAAATCTCGGCCTGTTGCACAAAGCCGAGATCTTCCAGCGACGGATTGTCGTTCTTCCGCATGTAGGAACCGATCACCTCCGCAGGGTCGCGGATGAGAAAACAATGCGTTAGGCCGAGCAGCCATGCGCGATCGATCTCCGGCAGGAGATGATGCGTCATCTGTTTCTGGTAAAAGATGCGCTTTCCGTCCGGCGCTTCGTCCGTGAGGCGTGCGACCACTTTTCGCCAATCCCTTTCGCCATGGCCGATGACTTCGTCGGCGCCGGGATGCTGCTTTCCGGTCGCCGCCAGGTAAAAAGCATAAAGGGGTTCGTCGACAACCGCGGTATCGTCGCGGTTGCCCCAGGCACGCATCAAGGCGGTCGAGATATTGCGTGGTCCCGACCACATGGCGATACGCAGAGGCGGAGCCATCCTCGTTAGGCGCGCGCCACAAAGTCCGCCATGCGTTGTCGCATCTTCTCATCCGGCAGGCGCCCCGTTCCGCCGGCCATGTTGTCTTCCAAATGGCGGACGTTGCCCGTCGCCGGGATCGCGCAGGTGACGCTGGCGTTGCCCAGAATCCACTTGAGAAGGAATTGCGCCCAGGATTTACAATCGAATTCCGCGACCCAATCGGGCAACGGCCTGGCCCGCAAGCGGGCGAAAAGATCGCCGCTCGCAAAAGGGCGATTGATCAGGACCGCGACGCCACGGTCGCTAGCCAGGGGCAAGAGTTTTTTGTCCGTCTCGCGATCGATAATCGAGTAATTGATCTGGAGGAAATCGAGCTTTTCGCGCCGAAGAATTTTTTCCACTTCCGAAAAGGCGGAATCGACATAATGAGTGATGCCGAGGTAGCGAATGCGCCCTTCTTCTTTCCAAGCGCGCAAGGTGGCGAGATGAGTCTCGAGGTCGACGAGATTGTGCACCTGCATGAGGTCGAGACGGTTCGCCTGCAAGCGGGCGAGCGAACGCTCCATCGAGTCGATCCCAGCCTGGCGTCCGGTCGTCCAGACTTTCGTCGCCAGGAATAACGATTCGCGCAGGTGCAGTTCATTCGTTAGGTCGCCGATCACGGCTTCAGCGCGGCCGTACATGGGCGAGCTGTCGATGACTTTGCCGCCCAGTTGAAGAAAGCGACGCAGCACTTCTTTGAGGGGCGCGCGTTCGTTAGGCGAATCACCCACGTCGAATGTTTTCCAAGTCCCGAGTCCGACCACCGGCAACCTTTCTCCGCTGGTGGGGATCGGGCGCGCGAGCAAAGCCGCCGTCCCTTTGGCCAGAGTCATTGCAGGCGGAAAAAGCAACGCGGCGCTCGTGCCGGCGAGCAAACGCGTGGCCTCGCGGCGGGTGAAATGAACGGAGCGGTGCCTCATCGGCGAAGGAGCGTCGCCCAAATGGTGCCGGGTGTAAAACGTCACACTCGCCCGGCGAGTGACGCCGAAAAAGGCGCCACAAGCCGAGCTAGAATCGCATTCCGTTGGATTTGTTCGGACGTTTTCTCTTCTTGCCAAACTGTTTATGGCTTATCTTTCAGCCGAACCCTCGACAGGTATGAAAAGCGCTGTAGATAGACGCAGATGAAAACGATCAGCGCTTCTATTGGCGTCGCCGATTCCCGGCAGGCTACATAGCCGTCCGTTTGGTCACAGCCGCTTTCGCTAAAGTGCGGAAGCCAAGGGCTGAAGTTTTCCCCGTGGCTGTCGCCTCGGGTTATCTGGAGTCCATCCGGATATCACGAAACGCAAAACCACAAAACAAATGAAACCACTATCTCTATCAATCACTGAACAGCCTTTCGCGCGTCATGACGACCGCGAACGCCACAGCCCTATGCGCGGTTTTCCGCAAATCGATTACCATTTCCACGCCCCCGCTGAGGATGTCGCCGCGGTGCGCGATCAGCACGCGACCGTCGGCAGCGCAGAGCTGCGCGCCTTCCGCCAGATCAGCAAGGATTACCTGGGCGAAGAAACGCACCGCGGCTACGCTATTGAAACAATGGTGCTGGCGCTGGTCGTAGGTGCCATTACCTGGCCGTTGATCTCACTCCTGATCCTGCTGGCGCAGACCGCAAACGGGTAACGCCTCAGCGCGGTTCCGCGCGCGCGGCTAGTCCCGCTGCAGCCCAATTATTCCAGCTGCGCTGCCGGAGAAAACTCTTCTCCGGCGGCGAAGCCCGGGACCTTCGTGCCTTGGCCACACCAGAACACTGGAGTCTTTTATGCTCCGAGACGCTCTCGACGCTTGGAAATGATGGACGCTTACTTCGGCGCCAATATGCGAGCATGCGCGTGCACAATTTCTACCAAAACACTCTTGCAGGATCCGTCCCATTTTCGGCATGACACCATCCCGCCCTCGCGACAGAACATTCGGTGGGGCTGCCTTCTTTGATCGCGCAACCCTCTAGTTTGCCGGCCCTTATAGATTGCCGCGATGATTGGCATGGTGCCTGCAATAGGGATGAATGTTCAACGAAAGGCACCAAATGGAAAATCCTCGCAATATTCATCAGCACACCACCTATCAGCTCCTCGTCGAATCGGAAGAAAAGCAGCGCGGCGCGCTGGAAAGTGCCGTCTATCTTCTCCTCATCGTCGCCACCAGCGTGTCTATCTGGCAATTCGGCCACCAGCCGGTGACCTTCACCCGCGTTGGCGGAACAGACTCGCGGACAGCGATGGTCCAGCACACTTCCCGGCTGGCTTCCTGACGGCGCGAGATTCCCGCGAGACCTTGCCTAACGAAGGCGCTTTAAGTGCCAGGTAAGCTTCCCGCCCGGCGCGATTTCGAGCGTGGCGCAGCTCGCGGGGGCGCCACGATTGGGCCGCGTCACGCAACCGGGATTGAGCCAGAGGATTCCGTCCCGCCGTTCGTTCCGCGGGACATGCGTGTGCCCGTGCAATAATACGTCGACATCTTCCGGCGCGCCCGAGGGCGGCACGTGCGTGAGGCGAAAACGCAGACCGTGCCGTTTGAGATCCATCACAAGCGGCCATTCGAAATTCGCATCGCAGTTCCCGCGCACGATCGCAACCGGCGGGCCGATATTCTCAATTTCCAGCAAGAGGCTGGGAGCGCAGACGTCGCCGAGGTGCCAGATTTCATCCGCCCCTTCCGCCAGCCCGGCAATGTCGGCGGGCAAATGATTATGAGTATCGGCGAGCACAAAAATGCGCAGCGGCTTCATGGGAAGGAGAAGCTCGCACAAAGAATACGCCCCGGACAAAGGTTGCCTTCTTCGGGTGGTGGTGATCCGTTGCGTCGGCTGTGCGAGAGATTAATGTCGAGCCGTGTCTTTCAACAACTTCGGGCTTTCCCAGGAAGTCGTGCGGGGAACACAGGCGATGGGGTTTTCCGATCCGACGCCTATCCAGCTCCGCGCCTTTCCCATCGTTCTTTCCGGCAAGGATCTCATCGGCACCGCGCAAACCGGGACCGGCAAAACCGCCGCGTTCGCGCTTCCGATTCTCACGCTTCTCGCCCAGCACGGCGACTTTCGCTGCCTAATCCTCGAACCAACCCGTGAGCTGGCGGCGCAGGTCGAGACTGCGTTTCGCGATTACGGGCGCTTCACCGATCTGCGGGTCGCGGTCGTGCACGGCGGTGTCGGCTACGGCAAGCAGAAAGAGGAAGCGGCAGCCGGCACCGATATCGTTTGCGCGACGCCTGGCCGATTGCTTGATCTGCTCGAACAAGGCGCTATGAATTTTCGCAACGTCAACATCCTTGTCCTCGATGAAGTCGATCGCATGCTCGACATGGGGTTCTTACCCGACGTGCGACGGATCGTCGAGCAAATCTCGACTGACCGGCAGACCCTCCTCTTTTCCGCCACTCTGCCGCCGGAGATCGAGCGGCTCGCCGCGTGGGTTTTGCGGGAACCGGCGGTGGTCGAAATCGGCGCGCAACGTTCCCCCGCGGAGACAGTGACCCACGCGGTTTACCCGGTCGCGGCAGAGCAGAAATTCGATCTGCTCATGGCGCTGCTAGAACGCACCAACTACGACAGCGCTCTGATTTTTTCCCGCACTAAACACGGAGCCGACCGCATCGCCTCGCAGCTCAAACAAGGCCGGCACGCAGTCGCGGTTTTGCATTCCAATCGCACCCAGCGCGAACGCGTCGAGGCGCTCGAAGGCTTTAAGTCCGGCAAGTATGAAGTCATGGTCGCGACCGATATCGCGGCTCGAGGAATCGACATCGCAGGCGTCACTCACGTCATCAACTACGATGTCCCGGAGCATCCGGAAGATTACGTCCACCGGATCGGCCGGACCGGGCGAGCGCAAAAGGTCGGCGACGCCTTTACCCTGATGAACGGCGGAGAGTTGCCCGATCTGCAGGCGATCGAGCGCTTCATCGGGCAAAAGATCCCGCGGCTCAAGCTAGAGAATTTCCCCTACATCTACACCGTTCTTTTCGAGCCCGAGTCGGCCAGCGGGGGCAAACGCGCGATCGGCGGCGGGCGGACGCACCGCGGCTATTCCTTCGGCCGGCGGCGTCGTTAGGGCCTAACGACGCGTTGTTTCCCTTGTCCCGATCCCGAGCCAGCCAGGATTGCGATCGCTCTTCGCTTCACCGGCGGGTAGGTGGTCTCACCCTGTTTCGCCCTAACGACCGAAAATCCCGCGAATGCCGCTGCGCTCCTCAGCCTTTTGCACGAGTTGCGCCGGCCAGCACTCCACGATCTCGAGCGCGAGAAAGCGGAAAAGGGTGAGGCGGGCAAACTTGATGTCGAGGCGCAGGTTCTTCGAGATTTGGGCGACCGAGCGGCTGCCGTTGAATTGCGAGGCGAACTGCGCTTCCGCGTCCGTGAGGCGCAAATGCTGCACGCGCTCGTAGCCGTCGCGGGTGTAAGCCGGCACGCAGATGGGCTCGACCATAGCCGTTTTTCCCAGCTCCTGGTATTGCACCAAACGCAAAGTGCTGAGGGCCCACTGATCGATGTTTTCTTCAGTGACTGGCAACTCGCCCGCGTAGGCGGGCAACTCCTGTTGCTCGAAAACAAAGCGAACCCGCTCCGCCGTCAAAAGTTGGGCGAACAATTTTTGCCCGTAATGATGAACGAGCTGCAATCCCGGTTCGCGCAGGATCAGCCCCTCTTTCGCGAGGGTGATGAAGAGCGGGCAACCGTCGCGGCTCTGTTGTTCGCGGGCCGCCTCGATTCGTTTCGCTTCCACGTTGAGCAGGGTAACGGGCGCCTCTTCACAATAAAGATTTCGTTCCCGCGTCGTCACCACGATCACCTTGCCCTCGCGCGCCAGCAGTTCTACCGAAGCCCGGGACCAGAATGTGCGCAGCGTGCCGGTGAGTTTTTCGCGCGCAATCGTTTGCAGCGCCCAGTGCAGGGAAAAAAAACTCGACTCGCCACAAAAATACGGATTACTCGAATCGGTGGGTGGAAAGGGCGCATCCCGGGAGACACCGGCGCCGGGTTGCGGTCTCTCCGCTTTGGGAGAAGGAGCGGCAAAGGAAGGTTTCTCAGCGCCGGGCTTTGGAGGTGTCCCCTGCGCCGCCCCCCGCTCGATGGCTGCGCGGGAAACCGGCTTTTCGAGCGGACGGACGGGTCCCGGATTGGCCGTGGGCGGAGAGGCGATCGATTCTGCCTGGGATCTCGTTATCGGTGGAACAAACGATTTCTCCTCCTTTTTGCCTAACGACATTGTGGCGGATGACGGCTCGGCTGCCTTCGCAGATTGCTCGGCGACTGCCAGGGGCTTCGGGTCGTTCACCGCGCTTGCGCCCTTTGCGAGATAATCCTGCACCGTTTTAATGAGCGCCTCCGACGTAAACGGCTTGCTTAACGAACCGATGACGTTGGGAATTTCACTTCGGTCCGGCCGCAGATCGCTTCCGAAGCCCGACATATAAACCACCGGAATCTTGGAGGTGACCGGATCGGCCATCAGTTTGCGGCAGACTTCGTCGCCCTTCATGTCGGGCAAGATGTAATCAAGCAAAATCAAAGCCGGCGGACTCGTGCGACAGGCCCGCAGCCCCTCCTCCGCGCTCGGCGCCGTGACCACATGATAATGTTGCTCGGCCAAAATTTCCTTTACGAAACTGAGCAACATCAAGCTGTCGTCGATCACCAAAATCGTCTGCGGGGCGCTCGCCGCCGGCGCATTTCCCGCCTTTTCCGGCTCCCCGCCGCGCGCTTCATCGATGTGCCGCACCGCTTCCATTAACAAGATCTGCCAATCAAGGGTAATCGTTCGCGGCGTGCCCTCGGGCACCGGTACCTCCGAAATGGAGCCGCCCTTCCAGTCGACAATCTGATTGAAAGCCTCGCGTCCTTCCTTGCCCGGCGCGGTCGCGTGTCGCACCTGGCCGTTTTCGAAATAGACGCGGGCCTTTTCCTTGCGCGGACCGGTGAACTCCAGCATCGAGGTAGCGCCGCTGATGCACTTCAACTGGATGATGTCCGCGATATGCAGATCGCTCAAAGTGCCCTGAAAACGCTCGCCTTCCACGCTGCCGCCCGGGGAAAGGAGCGCCTCGACTAAAGTCATGAAATCGCCGCGCGGAAACGGCTTTTCCAGGAAATGCATCGCGCCCAAGCCGGCGACCTGCTCCCGTTGCGCGGTGAAATGGGTGGCGGTCAAGACGATGGCCCGGGCATTAGGATGACTCGTACGCAGATCGTAGATAAATTCCTGCGCCGAGTCATAGACCGCGTCCACATCGAGGACGAAGAGGTCGGGTTTCTGCGCCACGGCGAGATGCTGCGCCTCACTGACCGAGCGCGCGACGGCACTACTCGTCCCGGGAAGCGCCTCCTCCAACGCAGAAACAATTTCCGCGCTGAGTTTTTCGTCCGGCTCCAGGATTAAAACCTGCAAAGCGCGAGGGGCAGGTGGGGCGGAGCTGGTTTCATTCACCATGGTGTGAG
>JBBSGS010000035.1:0-15446 GCA_038253875.1 Chthoniobacterales bacterium | reverse complement strand
GGGCACGCTCGCGCCGCCGATTTCCTTCACCAGCGCTTCGCAACGAGCCTGAATTTTGTCCAGATCGGGCGGCCCGGCAGACTTCTCGCTAGTGCCGGGAAAAATCAGGTAAGTCGCCTTGAGATCGCTCACCGGACGATTGTTGGCAGTCGCCAATCCGTTGACTTCCTTCGCGATCCGCAGCGACGCTTCCCCCACCCGGTCGTTAGGCCCGACGTCGCCCACGACCGCCGGATAAAGCCGGTCGCCCACTGCGACAATCGCGTAGTCGCCCACTCGCCCGGCGTCTTTCGCCCGCGCCATAACTCCCGGCAGGACGACGTAAGGATCAGTCGCGGCGATGAGAAAACTGAAGCGCTTCAGCGAATCCACTTCATCGCGCATGCGCTGGATGCCGAGGCGCAGATCGCGGTTTCGCTCCATCGTTAGGCCCTTAAGCGCGAACTCGGTTTCGTAGCGCCGCAGGGTCGCCTCCGCGGGCGCGAGGAAGGCGCTCGCTTGCGCGGTTTTTTTCTTCCAACGGTAGCTCGTGAACGGTTTGAAATTCATCGAGCCCCCGGCGCTCACCGGCAGCCGATCGGCGTCGGAGCCGTCGGCATCGACGTCCATGTCGGCTTGCAGAAGCATTGCCTGGCGTTTCGAAGTCGGATCGCGGAGCTGTAGGATCGTCTGGCAATCGTAGAAGTTGTGGCGGGAAAGGAGTTGATCGAGGCGCACCAGATTCTGCCGCAACGTTTGCAGCTTCATCTCGTAAAGCTCGTGAAAGAGGGGCGAGACCGAGCCCGGCGAAAGAGCGGCCGCAAGACCGGGAAGCAGCTTCGGCAACTGCGGCGTTACCTTCACCAGTTCCTCCATCTTCTCGTTAGGCGTGGGCACCCGCACCTTCAGCTTTAAATCGATGGCGTAGCTTTGTGGATCGGTCCGCTCGATCGAGGCGTCGGCGCCCGCGGTCGGATCGACCTCGGCGTGCACCGTGATGCCGCTCCATAACTTTGCCGTGTCAAGCGTGCCGCCGATCAACGGCGGCCGCGGCGGCGTCGGTGCCGTTAACTTCGGCGGCGGGGTGGGCGTTGCGAGCAGCTGAGGCCCGAGCCGGAGCATGCTCAAACGCAATTTCTCCAGCGAAATCCAGCGCAGCACGATCGCGCCGAAAAGCCCGATAAAAAGCAGCAACGCCAACCAGCGCAGCGTGCTCAGGCGGAACTTGCGCACGCGGAGGGAGCCGGCTACTTGCGCATCCAGGCGACGATCGCGAAGACGATCCCGAGGATGCTCAGGAGCGCCATGATGCCGCTCGGCATCAGCTTGCCGGTCTTGAAAAACGCCGGCAAGAATCGCCCCGCGAGGAGAAGGGAGACAACGATGGCGATCGTTAGGCCAACGACCACATGGGTTGGGAGGAGAAAAGCCGCAACCAGCAGGAGGACGCCGCTGATCGACCCAGCGATGAGTGAGGCGGTGCTGCCGGCTTTGACGTAACCCATGAGACCGCCCACGATTGTCAGGAGGCCGAAAACGATGAAGTAAATTTTGGTCGGAAGAAACATGACGAAAATGCTCGGGATCGTTAAGCCAGATCGCGCGCACTGTCCAGCCGAGGCGGCTCCTCGTTAGGCGTTAATGCTTGTTCTCTTTCTCCTGCTCGTGCTCCTGCTCTTCTTTGAACGGTCGCAAAAGGAATGAGCAAGAGCGGCAGAAGAAAGCAAATGATCAAGCGACCGGCAGACCGAGCGCGTGGTAGATGGGGCTGGTCCAGGCCGCGGGAAGGGAAAAATCGAAAAGCAGCTTCACGTTTAGCACAATGATGACGAGCGCGGTCGTCCAGCCAAGCAGTTTCACCCATGAAGGGTTGGCGAACTCCCCCATCTTCACCTTCTCGCCGGTGAAACGCATCAACGGCCAGACGGCAAAACCGAGTTGCATGCTCAAGACCACCTGGCTGGCGATGAGCAACTGCGTCGTCTGCTTTTCACCAAAGATCGCGATCACCAGCACTGCCGGAACGAGCGCCAGCGCGCGCGTGATCACTCGCCGCAGCCACGGCGCGATGCGGAAGTTGAGAAATCCTTCCATCACAATCTGGCCGGCGAGCGTTCCAGTGAGAGTGGAGTTCTGACCTGAAGCGAGCAAAGCCACGGCGAAGAGCGCGCTCGCCGCGCCCACACCCAGGAGAGGGCTGAGCAATTTGAAAGCGTCCTGGATTTCGGCCACATCCTGATGCCCCGACCAGTGGAAAGCCGAAGCCGCCAACACCAGGATCGCGCCGTTGATGAGGAGTGCGAACATGAGCGCGCCACTCGAGTCGATCGTGCCAAAGAAAATCGCCTCGCGTTTTCCCGCCGGCGTCTGCGCAAATTTGCGCGTCTGCACGATCGACGAATGGAGATAGAGATTATGCGGCATGACGGTCGCGCCGATTATTCCGATGGCGATGTAAAGCATTCCGGGATTGGCCAGGATTTGCGCGCGCGGGATGAACCCCGCGAGCACCTCGGGGATGTTAGGCCGGGAGAAGAAAAGCTCGGAGACGAAGCAAAGCGCGATCGTTCCGATCAGGGCGATAACGATTGCTTCCATGCGCCGAAAGCCTTTGTGCTGCAGATAAAGCACCGCGAGAACATCTGCGGCAGTGATCAGGCAACCCCAGATCAGCGGGATGCCGAAGAGCAACTGCAAAGCGATGGCTGAGCCGACCACCTCGGCCAGATCGCAGGCGGCGATCGCGATTTCGCAGAGAATCCAAAGGAAGATAACGGTCGGTTTCGAATAGTGATCGCGGCAGGCCTGCGCGAGGTCGCGGCCGGTCGCGACTCCCAGCTTGATCGCCAGATGCTGCAGGAGAATGGCCATCAAGTTGGAGATGAGTACGATGGAGAGGAGCGTGTAGCCAAACTGCGCGCCGCCCGCGAGATCGGTCGCCCAGTTGCCCGGATCCATGTAGCCGACCGCGACGAGAAAGCCGGGACCAGAGAAAATGGCCAGCTTGCGCCAAAAGGATGCGCCGCTCGGGATGACCACGCTGCGGTGGACTTCGGGGAGAGAGACCTGTCCGGCGTTTCGCCGCCAGCCAGTTTCCGTCGCGGGAGCGAATTCGTCAGGCGCTTCCAGCATCGGACTCTTCATAGCAGTTTCTACACCTCGAAGCAAACGCTCAAAGATGTAGCCGAGGCTACAAATTCATCCCGGGTTGTCAACGAGGCGTTTCTTGGTTTGCTCTCTTCGATGCTCCGCCCTGTCGCCAAGGCCGCGAAAAGCCGCAAACGAGATCTCGCGCTCCCGCATCACAACCCGCGCCGCACCCGCGAGGAGCATTCGCACGAGACAGCGCAGGATTACGTCGAGATCATTGCCGAGCTAATCGCGGCGACCGGCGAAGCGCGAGTCATCGATCTGGCGCGACGCCTCGGTGTGACTCATGTAACGGTGGCACGCACGATTCAGCGGTTGCAGCGCGAAGGCCTTGTCACCAGCCTGCCTTACCGCTCCATTTTTCTTACCGGAAGCGGGCGGAAGCTCTCCGAGGAATCACGCTCCCGGCACGAGACGGTTGTTGATTTTTTGAAATCGTTAGGCGTACCCGCGGTCGTCGCCCAATCGGACGCGGAAGGGATCGAGCATCACGTCAGCCGGGAAACCCTGAAGGCCTTCGTGAAGCATCTTCGCAAGAAAGAGCGCGGTCGCAAGTAACTCAGGCGTTCTGCCTGCCGGCTCACAAACTGCGAGCAGGAAGCCCGCTCGACTTAGGAGGCTGCTGTTACTGGTTTAAACTGTAAAGCTCAACCAAGGCCACTCCGGTCGTCTCGCTCGCCCGGCGCACGACGGCGGTGTAGTGACCAGCCGGCAGCGTAGCGTAAATGGCCGACTCGCGCTTATTACTCGGCGCCAGGCCGCTTGCCGTGATTTGCGTTGCCTGCGCATCCCGCCAGTCATCGTTTGAGGCAATGAGAACGCCGCTCACGTTGTGCAGTTCGAGCACCGGATCCTGAAGCGAATTGCTGACTCCAGCCTGAGCCAGAGAAGGCCCAACTGCACGTATGACCACAGAATTGTTGGCCAGCGCACCGCCCCCACAATGAAGCCGCCAATCAGGACGTTGTCGCCAGTTTCAACCACGCCGCGAGCGCTGATGTTGCGCAGCTTTTCCGTGACCGGTTCAAAGGCGAGATAGGTCGGTAGAGCTAGTCCGGAGACGAATGTGCTTTTCGTGCTCAGGAGTGAATTTGGAAATGCTTCCGCTGTCCGATTCGGTTACGAACAGATTGCCCGCGCCGTCGAAGGCAAGGCCCTCCGAATTTTCAACCGCAGAGGTGAAAATGGTTCTGGATCCATCGGGAGTAAAGAAGACGATGCCGCCGTTGTTGGATTGGTCCGATGCAAAAAGATTGCCCGAGCTGCCAAAAGCGAGGCCGGGCCCGGCTCCAAGGGCAAAGCTGCTGGCTTTCCATCGGGCGTGTATTTGACGATTTCGCCGCCGAAACTCGTCGGACCGAAAACCGAGACGAAGAGATTACCCGAAATGTCGAAGGCGAGGACCCGGAGCTCGCCTCCGGAAGCGAAGGTGCTTTTCACGCCGGCGGATGTGAATTTGGAGATACTTCCAATGTCACCAAAGCTTTCCGTTACAAACAAATTGCCCATGCCGTCGAAAGTCAGAGCGGTCGGAAAGCTCAGCCCCGAAGCGAAGGTGGTGATGCTGCCATCGGGAGCGAATTCGACGATCGTCCCGCGAATGGCCTCGACGACAAAAAGATTGCCTTCGCGATCGAAAGCCAAGCCTCTGAGCATTTCCAAGCCGGAAGCAAAGGTGCTCTCGGTCCATCGGGACTGAATCTAAAGATCGTGCCGCTGCCAGAGTTAACCATGCTACAAGCACGGCAGTGCTAAGAAACACTCGGAGGAACGGTTTAGTTTCATACTAACAGATTCCGGAATTCCGTGCGGACAGGTCAAGCTTTTAGAGAGGGCGCTTCGCCGCGCGGCCGCCGCGGAGTTCTTTACTCGTTAGCCGAGCCGGAAACGCAGGTCGCGGATGACCCGGCCACCGAAGCGTTGCTTGAGCTTGCGCAGGATTTGCGGCTTCGTGATCCGCTCCAGCTCGTAATGCAAGGCCGGCTGGAGAACGTGCACGTAAAGAATGCCGTCGCGCAACGAGATCGGACAAGAATGCGATGCGATGAAATCGCCGACGAGTGCTCTCCATGCGCTCAGCACTTCACTCTCCTGCAAACGCTCTTTCAGCCCAAGTTTTTGCATCACTTTGGGCAGCAAATCGGCCACCGCTTGCACCCGATCGGGGCGAGGCGGATCAGAAGGCAGGCCGCGCCATTCGTTGATTACGGCGCGGCGAAGTGAGGGAGACATGGTGACCGGTGAATCGTGAATCTTGAATCGTGAAAATGGCAGCTTCCTACTTTAACGATGTAACAATTTAACGATTTAACTCAATACTGCCGCCGCATGTTGCTCGGCAGAATGTTCAGCTCCGTCCGGTACTTGGCGACCGTTCGGCGCGCGATCGGTATCCCGCGATTGCCCAGGATCTCGACGATTTCCTTGTCGCTCAAGGGAGCGCTGCCGGACTCGCCCTTGACCAGATCGAGAATCGCTCCCTTCACGCTAGTGTTGCTGACCGATTCGCCGCCCGCCGTTTGGTAGCCGGGAGTGAAAAAATATTTCATCTCGAAAACGCCCTGCGGCGTGGAGATGTATTTACCGGATATGGCGCGGCTCACGGTCGTCTCGTGGACGCCGACAGCTTCGGCGATTTGCACCATCGTCATCGGTTTCAATTGCGCCGGGCCGTGCTCCAGAAATTCCTTCTGCCGATCGACGATCTGGTGCGCAATATTCGAGATTGTCTGCTGACGTTGGTGAATCGACTTGATGAGAAATTTTCCGCTGCGGATTTTGTCGCGGATGTAATCCTTCACTTCGCCGCCGCTGCCGTCCTGCGACATGATGTCCTTGTAGGTGTTGCTGATGCGGAGGTGGGGGATTTGTTCTCCGTTGAGGATGATCTGATATTGGCCCTGGATTTTCTCCACGGTTACGTCTGGCAGGACGTAATTCTGCGGAGCCTCGGCGAAGATTGCCCCTGGTCGGGGGTCGAGCTGTGCGATGTTGTTAGCGCATTTCTGCACCTGCTCGGCGCTGATCCCGATGCGGCGCGCGATCTCGGGAAAGCGGCGTTTGCCGAGATCCTCCATGTGGTCGGAAATGATGCGGTACTCGAGACTCGTTTGCCGCCCCTCGCGTTTCAGTTGAATGAGGAGACACTCGCGCAGATTGCGCGCGCCCACGCCGGGCGGATGAAAGCTCTGGATGAGGGTTAGCATGACCTCGAAATCCTCCTGCGGAATGCCGGTGTTCATCGACATATCCTCGGGCGTAGTCTGGAGGAAGCCGTTGTCGTCGATGTTGCCGATGATGAGTTCGGCCGTCTTGCGATCGTCGCCGCTGAGCGCGGTCTGGTTTAGTTGGGCGACGAGGTGTTGCTGAAGCGTTTCCTGAGTCGCGATCGAGTCGAAGAAAAATTGCCGCTTATCCTCCTCCTCCTTCGAGCGGCCGCTGTAGCTGGCCGATTGCGCCATGTAATCGCGCCACTCGTCGTCGAGCTTCGCGAGCTGATCGAACTCCTGCTTGAAGTTGTCCTCTTCCGGCTCGCTCTCGGAAACCTGGCGCTCCTCGTCGGTCGGGTCGGCCAATTCCTCGAGGACAGGGTTCGTCTCCATCTCCTGCTGCACGAGATTGCGCAGCTCGAGGAGCGGGGCCTGGAGAATAAGGAGGCTTTGCTGGAGTTGCGGGGCGAGGACCTGCTGCAGAGAGAGGTTCTGCGATTGAAACATTCCGGGCCCTGCCATGGGCAGAGGGTACCAACGGCTCCCCGTGCCGCAAGCAAATTTCACGCCGCGCCCACCTCCGCCACCCGCAGGAACGTGAATTGCTTCCTATGGCAGCGAACCACTCTTGCACTATGAAAAAAATGACGCTGCTCGGTCTGCTCGCGCTTTTCTCTACTACGGTCGGCGCGCAATCCCCTCTGCCCGCCGATCAAAAACAACTCGAGGGGCTGATCAAAGAAGTGCAGAACCAACAAACCCAGATGGCCGGAAACCAAGCGAAGATCGACGCCAAACTCGTCACCTTGGCGGAAGCAATCCGCGTCGCGAGAATCTACGCCAGCCGGGGAGGTCGCTAAATGCGAGCGCTTTTCCTCTTCGTCGCGCTCACGCTCGGCACGTTGGCGATCAGCTCGATCGATGGACAATCACCGGCGCCCGTTATCATCCAGGCGGTCACACCTGCTCCTGGTGCGCCCACGGCCGTCGCGCCAGCTCCCGCGACACCTGCTGCCGACTCGAAAGAAATGATGCAGCTCCTGCAAGAGATGCAGGCAACCAACGCCGCCACGATCAAGAAACAGGAAGCGGCGCTGCAGACCCTCGACGCCCTGCAAAAAGCGGCTGAGGAACTTAAAACCTACAGCAAGCGCGGCTAACAGCCGGCATCGCCTTCATTCGTTAGCTCCCGGAGAGATGACCACCGTGTCGTCCCTCCTTTCATTCGCTCGACCGGACCGGGCCTAACGATGCAACCGCTTTACTTCCGCCGTACCTCCCCGGTCATCGGCACGAATTGCACTGGCAAGACCACTCGTTGTCCGAGCCGGCCATCCTTTTTCTCGAAGAGGTAAAGCTTCTGGGCGCCCGCAGCTCCCACTGGAATGGTGATGCGCCCGCCTTCTTTCGTCTGCGCGACCAGCGGTCCCGGCACCCGCTCCGGGGCGCAGGTCACGATGACGGCGTCAAAGGGCGCGTGCTCCGGCCAGCCTTGATAGCCGTCGCCGATCTTTACATGCACGTTCTTGTAGCCGAGGCGCTGCAAGGTCGCCGCCGCTCTCTGCCCGAGCGGCGCGACGATTTCGATCGTGTAAACTTGCGCCGCCAGCTCGCCCAGGATCGCCGCCTGATAACCAGAGCCGGTCCCGATTTCCAGCACCCGATCGGTTCGCTCCAGCCGCAACCTTTGCGTCATCAACCCCACAATGAACGGCTGCGAAATCGTTTGATCAAAGCCGATCGACAACGGCCGATCTTCATAGCTGCGCGCGCGAATTTGTTCCGGCACGAACTGCTCCCGCGGCACCTTGCGCATCGCCGCGAGGACGCGTTCGTCGTTCACCCCGCGCAGGGCAACCTGCCACTGCACCATCCATTCGCGCTCGGCGGCGAAGTCTCGCGCGCCGGCCGGCTTGCAACTCGCGAATGCAACCAGCAGGCAGAGCGCGGCATGGCTCAGTCGGACTGCCATCGTGCAAATTCGTCCGATCCTGTTACTTTGCAGCCGTTAATTTCCACCTCGCTGCAATGAAACAGGAACACTCGATCGCTGAAGACGTGATCGCCGCGGACACACCGCCGGCGCATGAAGGTCGGCCCATGACCGAACTGGAACGAATTCGCCACTCCTGCGCCCATGTGCTTGCAACCGCGATCCTGCGGATTTGGCCGGAAGCACAATTCGCCGCCGGGCCGCCGGTCGAGAACGGCTTCTACTACGACGTCGAGCTGCCGCACCGCATCTCGCCCGAGGACTTCGAGAAAATCGAAGCCGAGATGAAAAAGGAGACCAAAGCCAACCATCCTTTCGAGCGAGTCGAAGTTTCGCGGGATGAAGCCCTGGAGATGGCCAACCGTGGTGTCCTTGGTGCCCTTGGTGCGAGACCTTTTCCGAGCAAGTTCAAACTCGACATCATCGAGAACATCCCGGCCGACGAAAAAATCACGCTTTATCGCAACGGCGAGTTCACCGATCTCTGCGCCGGCCCGCACGTCATGCGCACGGGGAACATCGGCGCCTTTCGCCTAACGAATGTAGCCAGCGCCTACTACAAAGGCGACGAAAAGAACCCGCAGCTCCAGCGCATCTACGGCACCGCCTTCAAGAACAAGACCCAGCTCGACGAATACTTCGCCATGCTCGAGGAAGCGAAGAAGCGCGACCATCGCAAGCTCGGGAAAGAGCTGCAGCTATTCACTTTCGACGACGATGTCGGTCCGGGCCTACCCATGTGGCTCCCGCGCGGCGCCGCCATCATCGAAGAGCTGGAGAAGCTGGCCAAGGAAACCGAATTCGCCGCCGGCTATCAGCGCGTCCGTACGCCGCACATCGCCCGCGAACAACTTTACCTAACGAGCGGCCACCTACCTTACTACGCCGACTCAATGTTTCCGCCGATGGTTCTTAGCAAAGAGGGTACGGAATTTGAGGTTAATGAGAGACGCTTTGCGGAGCTAGAAAAGATCGCGGAGGCGAAGCAAGAGACCTCTGAGAAATATCGAGAATATAAAGAGCTGCAACACGAACGCGATCATGGCGACAAATACTACCTGAAGGCGATGAACTGTCCCCACCATCACAAGCTCTTCGCCGCGGTGCCGCACAGTTATCGCGACTTACCGCTAAGACTCGCGGAATACGGAACGAATTATCGCTACGAGCAATCCGGCGAACTCTTCGGCCTCATGCGCGTGCGTTCCCTGCAGATGAACGACGCTCACATCTACTGCACCGAGGAGCAGTTCGAATCCGAGTTCAACGCCGTCAATCAGATGTATCTCAAGTATTTCAAGATCTTCGGGATCGAGAAATACGTCATGCGTTTCTCGACCCATGACCCCGCGAAACTCGGCCAGAAATTCGTCGATAACCCTGAGCTCTGGAAGAAGACCGAAGAGATGGTCCGCGGCGTCCTCCAACGCAGCGGCATCAACTACGTCGAAGTGCCTAACGAGGCCGCCTTTTACGGACCGAAGATCGATGTTCAGGTCTGGAGCGCAATCGGCCGCGAATTCACGATTGCGACCAATCAGGTCGACTTCGCCGTCCCGGCCAAATTCGGGCTCGTCTACAAAGACCGCGACAACACCGAGAAAACCCCGCTCTGCATCCATCGCGCGCCGTTAGGCACTCACGAACGCTTTATCGGTTTCCTGATCGAACATTACGCCGGCAACTTTCCGCTCTGGCTCGCGCCTGAGCAGGTTCGCATCCTCCCGATCGGCGACGGGGCGCCCTTGCTCGAATATGCTCGCGCCATCCAAGGCGAGCTTCGCGCCCATGAAGTCCGCGCCGAGCTCGATGCCAGCAGTGACCACATCAAAACGAAAATCGCCAGCGCCGAGCAGATGAAAGTTCACACCATGCTTGTGCTCGGAAATCGCGACCTTGAAGCCGCAGCCGTCAGCCTTCGCGTGCATGGCAAAGGCAACCTCGGCGCCCGGCCGCGCGGTGAAGTGGTCGCTGAAATTCTCGCCGCCATCAAGGAACGCCGGTCTTAGCCGCGCCCCTCATCCAAGCAGAGCGTCAAGGGCGTCGCCGGTCGGCTCGCACGTTCCTTTTTCGCCGAAGCGTCAAGTTAGTGCTCGCCAGAGGGCGAAGGGCCATGTATTCACCCCTCGTGAACAGAAACATCTTCTACATCATCGGGGTCATTGTCGTCATCGTTATTGTTCTGAAATTGCTTGGTCTGTTCTAGACCAGCCGCTGCGGAGGCGAGCGCGCACGATGCGCGGGCGGGGCGCATGTCTTCGCGCCGGCGGCAAGCGGCGGCAGGAAGTCGCCCTGTTTTCAGTTGCGCATGCAGCTGCACAGCAAAGGAGAAGGTGCACGCTTAGGGAGTGGCGACGCGCACGAAGAAAGTGCCGGGGCCAGCCGTCGTTGTTGTTTATGGTGGCAACGGGTTCTCCGGGCCACCTGCTGGTGGAGGATCTCCTGGCCAATACCGACGCGGATATCGTGATCGCTGGGCGACACGCAGATGAAGGGTCTGCGCCGCTCTGAACGCGCTCGCAGCCGTCGCCATGCTTCTTTGGTTGCGCGGCGGCACTGAAGCGATTCCGAGTCTCGAAACACGCGCAGCCTATATCGCGGAACATGCGCTCTTCTGGCGTGCTGGCTGGATGATCTGGATGATCGCCGCGCTCAGTCTGGTGGCGTTCTATGCCTGGTGGGGCGGGTGGATTTCTTCTTCGCGCGCGGCCATCACCGCGTTTCTCATCGCCAGCCTGGGCCTCGCCTGCGACTTGTTTGCCGAAGCGTTGTTCATCGGTTGGTTGCCCACGCGCATCGCAGTGTTATCCCCGTTAGGCACAATCCTCAGCGGCGGGGTCGCAAACGCCCTCTACACCGTTGCCGGGATCATTCTCACGATCGCGACGTCGTCGTTAGGCGGACTATTACGCATCTGGGCTTGGACGATTTGGATCACCGGTTTCGCCCTGACCACCTGCGCCATTATCGGCAACAGCGCGGGCCTCACCGTCGCGACAGCGGTCTTGCTGGGGCTGCTCTGTCCCTGGGTCGCCCTCTTCGGTTGGAGCATCGCTCGCGACAGCCGGTCAGTTGCCGCCTTGAAGCGGGAATAGCTGCCACAAAGCAAAGAGCAAACTTAAGAGCATGCCAATTCCACAAAAGACGATGCCGATAATCTGCCAACCCTTCTGCCCGGGTAAGGCCGCGAAAACATGATGCGGCAACGCGAGTAATCTTTGTCCATCTGCAATCCCGCCACGCGCGCCAGAAACGTCCCTGCTTGTTGCGCCGTCATGCGTCCCAACGGCACTCGCATCGTCGTCACGCCATAGACCGCGCCTTGCGCTCGCAGGTAATCGTATTTCATCGTCGTCGTCTGTCCGGTCGCTTGCTCAACCACTTCAAATTCGAAATTCCGATAGTCGCTGCCAAAACGCGGAACCTCCAGCAGCAGCACGATCTCCCCCGACTCGCCAATCGTCACTTCTTGTTCCGGGACTAACGCGGCTGTCGCAAAAATCTGCTCTCGATTGCTCCGCAGCAGCTTCATCACAAACGAAAGCAGCCCGCAAAGAAGCGTTACGAAAACAACGCTCGCGAGGATTAGCGTGCTCCAGGATTTGACGATCATGTGCTAGGCGGAGCGTGGCGACGGTCGCGTCAAACGGCGAGCCGAAATAACCGATGCCCCACCGCCTCACACCGCGCCGGCCACGCCGGATTTGCACTGGTCATGGGCGGCGAAGCCCATTATCAATTTGGGCTCTCGATCCTGCTCGACTCGGCAGCTTTCGCGCCTCCCGATGAATCTCACCACTGCGCTCAAAAAATACTTCGGCTACTCGGCCTTCCGGCCGCTGCAGGAAGAGATCGTGCGCGATGCGCTGGCGGGCCGCGACGTCTTTGCGCTCATGCCGACGGGCGGCGGCAAGTCGCTTTGCTTTCAATTGCCGGCGCTGCTCCGGGACGGCCTAACGATTGTGATTTCACCGCTCATCTCCCTGATGAAAGACCAGGTTGACGCGCTGCAGGCGAGCGGGGTGGCGGCGACATTTCTGAATTCCACGCTCGATGGGCCGGAGGCGCGGGCGCGGTTGTGCAAGTTGTACAACGGCGAGTTTCGCCTCCTTTACGTCGCCCCGGAGCGGCTCATGCTCGATTCCTTCATCGAGAAAGTGCAGGAATGGAACGTCGCCCAGGTCGCGATCGACGAAGCGCATTGCATCAGCGAATGGGGCCACGATTTCCGGCCGGAATATCGGGAGCTGGCCCGGCTGCGCACGCTTCTGCCTAACGTCCCGATAATGGCGCTTACCGCTACCGCGACGGAGCGCGTGCGGGGCGATATCCTGCAGCAACTCAAACTGCGCGACCCGCAGTGTTACGTCGCCAGTTTCGATCGGCCAAACCTGACCTACAAAGTCCTCCCGAAGTCGGCCCCTTACGATCAACTGCTCGGCCTTCTGCGCACCCGACCTAACGACAGCGGGATCGTCTACTGCGCGAGCCGCAAGACGGCCGACTCGGTCGCGGCGAAGCTGAACACGGACGGAATTGCGGCGAAGCCGTACCACGCCGGCCTCGAAGCAGGCGAGCGTGCGCGCAACCAGGAGATGTTTCTGCGCGACGATATCCGGGTGGTAAGCGCGACGATCGCGTTCGGGATGGGGATCAATAAACCGAATGTTCGCTTCGTCGTGCACTACGACCTGCCCAAAAACATCGAGAGCTATTATCAGGAGACGGGGCGTGCCGGGCGCGACGGATTGCCGAGCGATTGCGTGCTCCTTTTCAGCGCGGGCGACGTCGTCAAGCAAACCCGTTTCATCGAGGAGAAAAGCGAGACGGAAGCGCGGATCGCGCGCGAACAGTTGCGCCAGATGGTGCATTACGCGGAGGCGCGCGAATGCCGGCGGACGACGCTCCTGCGCTACTTCGCGGAGGAGCGGCCTAACGAGTCCTGCAACGGCTGCGATAATTGCCTCAACCCGCGCGAGACCTTCGACGGCACCGTGGCCGCGCAAAAATTTCTCTCCTGCGTCCTCCGCATCCAGCAGAAGAGCGGCTTCGCCTTCGGTCTCAACCACATTGTCGAAGTGCTGACCGGCGCCGACACGGAAGCGATCCGGCAGCGCGGGCATAATGAGATTTCGACCTACGGGATCGGGCGTGAGTTGAAACGCGAAGCCTGGCAGGCGGTCGGGCGCGAGCTGCTGCGACTCGGGCTGGTGGAGGTGGCGCCGGGGAAATTTGCCACCCTCCAAGTCACGAGCGCCGGCCGCGAAGCGCTCCGCACCCGGACCGCGATCACCCTAACGAAACAGCCCGATAAGCCGGAACCGAAGGCGAAACAGCGCGCCGGCGCGATCGAGTGCGATGAAGCGCTCTTCGAGCAATTGCGCAGCCTCCGCCGCACCCTGGCCGACGAACGCAACGTTCCCGCTTACGTCATTTTCTCCGATGTGGCGTTGCGTGAAATGGCGCGCAGTTATCCGACTTCGCCTTCCGAGTTCCGCCGCATTCCCGGCGTCGGTGAACAGAAGCTGAAAGACTTCGCGGAGCCGTTTCTCGCGGCCGTTGCCGATTATCTAAGCGAACATCTGCGCCAGGATTTTTCGCCCGCGCCGGCCGCAATCCCGCGGGGGCGGGCCTTGAACGACAGCGAATCGGAAACCTTGCGCCGGTTCCGCACCGGAGAGTCGATCGACGAGATCGCGCGCGCCCGGGGGTTTGTCCGCGACACGATCTTGAGTCATCTCGTTCTCGCAATCGAAGCGGGCGCGCCCCTAACGAGCGAGCAGTTCTTCACCGCTCCGCAGCATGAGGAGATCGCCGCCGCCTACGAGCGCACGGGAGGGCGCAACCTCACGGGCTTGCGCGACGATCTCGGCGGGAAATACGCTGTGAGCGAATTGCGGCTCTTCCGCGCCCTGCAGGGGGGAGGGTAGCGGCGGCCGTGTCGGCCGCAGGGCCGGGGCGCGGAAATGGCCGCCGTCCGCACCTAACGAATCGAGACGTGCACCCCCGGGCGCACTTTCTTCCCGAGGTCGAGCGCGTTCCAATTCGAGAGCCGGATGCAGCCGTGGCTGGTCGTGCGCCCGATCGTTTCCGGCACTTCCGTCCCGTGGATGCCGCTGCCTTTGTGATTCAATTCCATCCAAAGGATGCCGACAGGGTTGTTGGGCCCGGGCGGCAATTGATAGAAATCTTTGCTCCGCTCGTCGTGGTGGAGCATCGCTTCGTCCCAGCGGAAGGTCGGCATCCAGGCAAATCCCTTAACGAACCAATCACCGATCGGCGCCGGGAGCGTCTTCGAGCCGGGCGTGATCGGATAGCTGCCGGCGAGCTTGTTGCCGCATTTCAGCTCCAAGATCTTGTCCGCGACGGAAACGGAAATCGAGCATTGCTCGGTAGCCGGCTTATCCTTTTCCGTCTTCAACGCATCCGATTTCTCGGCCTGCTCGGTCGTGCCCTTGAGGTCGATCGCTTCCTGCAGATCGAAGGGAGCGGCGACATTCGGCACCTGCACTTCGTCGCCGGGCTTGGCCGTTGTCCAGTCATATCCGGGATTGATCTGCTGGAGGAAATCGCCGCGGGCGTGAAATTTTTCCGCTACCAGCTCGAGAAAATTCTCATAAGGCAATTGCTCAAGTTTCGCTTGCTCCGCGTGACTTTTCGGCAGTGCGCCGATGAATTTCTGATCCGTGGGCGTGAGCTGATAGCTCGTGAGGAGCGGCTTCGTCTCATCCATTGGCAGATCGAATTTCGCCGGCGCTTTCTCGCCAAAGCTCAGGCCGCTCTGGCCGTTCGACTCGTCGTAACGGGTCAGCGCCTTGCGCATGAATTCACCCCATTTTCCATCGATCGCACCGGGCTTGAAGGCCGAGCCGTCGAGAAAAATCTGCGCGCGCAAAACCTGTTCGTTAGGCGTAACCGGCTTCGGCGCGGCGCCCGCGCAGGCCACGCCGAAAGACAACAGCAGAATGGAGGCCGCGCGAAAGCGCCCAGCCGAGAGCAACAGTGGTGCAATCACTTCGAGGATACGTGCGCGGGCTTGCCGGCGGTCCTACGCGTCGGGCCGCGGGCCAGAGCCGGCTCTTGCATTCCAAGGTTTCGTGTTGCCATTCCCTGCC
>JBBSGS010000034.1:0-15512 GCA_038253875.1 Chthoniobacterales bacterium | reverse complement strand
CATCATCGCGCTCGGCGTCATCCTCGAAGGCGAAACAACACACGCGCGCCATCTCGGCGAGGTCGTGAGCAATGCGCTCCAGCAGCTCGCGCTCGAACACGGGGTGCCGGTCATTCACGCCGTCCTCAGTTTGCAAAACGAAGAGCAGGCTCGCGCCCGCTGCCTCGGGGATAAAATCAATCGCGGCACCGAGGCGGCGCGGGCGGCCTTCGAGATCGCCAACCTCCTCGGAGAACTGCGCCACTAGTCATGGGCAAGCGTCACTCGGCGCGCCGCTCGGCGCTGCAATACCATTTCTGGCGCGACCTCCATGGGGGCGACGGTCCGGAAACGCTGGCGGAATTCTGGGAGCTCTGTCCGGCGAAAAACAACGTACAGCAGTTCGCGCAACCGCTCATCGAAGGAATGCTCCTGCATCTGCCGGAGATCGACGAGCGTATCGCGCGTTACTGCGAGAATTACGAATTTCGCCGTATCTCGGCGGTCGATCGCAATGTTCTCCGGCTCGGAATTTACGAGATGTTTTACCGCGACGACATCCCGCCGGTGGTTTCGATCAACGAAGCGATCGAGCTAGCGAAAGAATTCGGCGGCCCGGATTCGGGGCGCTTCGTCAACGGCATTCTCGACCGGGTCAAAGACGAACTTTCGCGCCCGCTGCGCGATCCCGCGTAACTCAGGCTTCCAGCCTGACCCGTCGAGCGGGCTTCCAGCCCGGTCTTACGATCCTGCGGGCAAGATGCCCGCTTGACCCGACAGCCAGGATGGCTGTGTGACGCGTAGGCGCACCCGCACGACCAAGTCCGCGCCCGGAAGAGCCGGAGCGAAAGGCGGCAGATAAAGCTGCGGATCGACCCCCGTGATCTGCACGCGGAACGGCTCTGTGCTCAGCCGCACACAGTCACCGCCTAACGAGATCGCCTCGAACTCCGCCTTGCCGTTCGTCCCCCAAAATATCCCGCCGGCCGCCGTCCCGACCACGATCTCGGCGATTTCGATCGTCGTTAGGGCGCTGAAAAAATCGATGCGCAACCCGCTCACCGCAGAGCCCGCCGGCAAGTGCATCGCCACCTCCTTCCAGCTTTCGTGTCCCACGCGCGCGTACGCCGATTGCTCCTCGGAATAGCAGCCGTCTCCCGCCCAGAAAATCTGGATCACGGTCTCGCTCGCCATCGGCGCCTGGCGGATGGTTCCGTCGCGCCATTGTTGCGCCATCTTTTCCTGCAGGGCGGCGTTGCGTCCACGGTAGTACTCGATCAGTTCGTTAGGCGAAGCGAAGAGGGTCTCGAGAAACGGCGGCAGAATATCAGCTGGCGGTTTTTCCCAAACCCCTAGCCCCGGCGGTGTCGCGAAAGCGCATGCCCGGCCGCGCGCGCTCATCTCCTCCCAGACTTTCCACACCCCGAAATCACGACCGCGCACCGCGATATCGTGCATGAGGAGAAGTCCACCCGGCCGCAGCTGTGGCAGCCAAACTTCGACATCATGCCGAACGGCTTCCTCCGTATGATGACCATCGATGTGCAACAAATCGATGCTCTCCGGCGCGAAGTGCTCCCGTGCCTCGTCGAAGCTCACGCGCAGGAGAGTCGAAAAGGCTGCGTAATGCGCGCGGTTATGCGCGTCCACGTCCGTAAAGGTCGCCTCATCATAACTGCCCGCGTGGGAGTCCCCATACCAATGATCAACCGCGAAACAGCGCGTGCCGGTCTGGTTTTCCTGCACCGACTGACAGAAGGCGAAGTAACTTTCGCCACGGTCGGTTCCGAGCTCGACCAAGAGACGCGGTCGCAACTCCGCGACCAGGTCGTAAGCGAAAAAGATATGCTCCGTCCAGGCCCCGAGCCCGTAACGCAACGGCTCGAAGCGACGCGAAGGAAGTTGTTCAGGAGTGATCACGCAAGAGGATGGTTTCGATCTGCCGCGCGGAGTGGCGCCAGCTCATCGTTCGCGTGCGACGCAGCCCGTTTTCGACCAGCCGCGTGCGTAGCGCATCGTTTTCGAGAAGCTCAACCACGCCTTCCGCCACCGCCTCCGCTGTCGCCTCCACCAACCACGCATCCCGGCCGTGGGCGAGGGTGCCCTCCCAGCGTTCGCTCGCGATTTCGACCACGGCGCAACCCGCCGCGATCATCTCGAGCGGAACGAAAGAAGGATTCGTTAGGGAAAAAACCACCCCGACATCGGAGCTGGAGAAAAGCAGGGCGAGTTCTTCCGAAGTCAACTGCCCGCGCTGAACGAACGGAAAGGAAGGCAAAGGCTCAAGTTCGTTAGCGCCGAAGAAGGCTATTTCCACTTCCGGTAAGCGCGCCTTGAGCAATCGAAACGCTGCCAGACTCATTTCGTAGGCCCGCCGCGGCGTCGCCGGACGCGCATAGAAACAGACGCGGCGCCCCGCCCGGCGCTCCACCGGCCTCGGCCGATAAACCTTCGTGTCCACCGCGAAATCGAAGTGATCCGCAGTCGCGCCGTAGCGTTCGCGCAACAGTTTCGCGAGCCAGGGTCCGAGCGTGATGCAGCGCAAGCCGGCGCGATAAGTGTTCTCCGCGCGCCGCGCGTGGTGCGGTTCGTCGGGATAAAAGGAGGGCTCGAAATCCTGCACCAGATAATAGCGGCGTCCCCCTTTGAGCAGCCCGAGGAGGTTCTCCACCGTCGGCCAAAAAGTGGCAAAGGTGCAGTCGGCATTTCCGATTTCCCCGGCGAAGCGGTGATATTGCGCGGGCGTCTCGCCGAAGTGCTCGCGGATGTTCGCGCGAATCCGTTCGCTGCTGAATCCAGCCATCGCCCGATAGGTCACGACGTAGACCTGACATTGATGGCCAAATTCCGCGAGATAACGAATGACCCGAAAGATTCCGACGTCGCCGCCGGCGCCGGGAAACGGTTCCGGGACGAGCCAGTTAATCGTTAGGCGTTTCTTCGGCCGGAGCGGCCGGAGGACTCGCCTAACGAGTGGAACCGGCGGCCTTTTCGGGGGAGGGAAAAGGGTGGGCGCGAGTTGCGGGAGGAGGAATGAGAGATCGCGCGTGCGCGCCGCCGGGCTGTGGCGCTGCAAGACAATCTCTCGCGCCCGCGCGCCGATTTGCAGCCGCCGCTCCGGCTGCTCGAGAAGCGAGCACAAGGCCTGGGCCCATTCGCTCTCGTTTCCCGCGAGCAGGCCGTCCTCGCCCTCCGTGATGGCGTCGCGAAAGGGATCGATCCGCGAAGCGACCAGAGGGACCCCGAGCGCGCCAGCTTCAACGAACTTGACCTCACTTTTCGCCCGGCAAAAAACATTCCCCAACTCCAGCGGCGCAAGGGCAATATCCATCTGGCCCAGGAGCTCGAACCAGCCGCGCCAATCCGTTAGCGGGAAACGCCGTACCCGCGTCCCAAGAGCCTCGAGCTGCGGCGCGATTTTCAGCGGACCGGCGATCCATAATTCCACCGCCGGATAACGCCGCAGCACCTCGACGAGCGCGCCCGCCGCCGCTTCGAAATCGACATCATGCGTGGCCGTGCCGCTGCCGTAGCCGATGACAATCTCGCGCCGCTGTGGTCGGCGCCGCGGTTGGGCCAGCGCGAGCATTTCGCGGCCGAGACTGTTGCGATGCACGCAGGCGACCTTGGCCCGAGCGCGCGCCAGTTCCGCGAGGAGCGGCGTCGCGGTCACGATCGTGTCGCACGCCTCCAGGGTTTCGAGATAGCGTTGCACTCCTTCGGCATGCTGGATCTGGTCGCTCGCGCTGAGGTCGCGCACCCCCCGCTGCTCTGCGACCAAGCCCGGTTCGAAGATCAAATCGTCGGTATCGAAGATAATTGGTTTGCGCAGCTCGTGGGCGCGCTCGATGAGCTGGCGCAACGGCCCGCTCATGGGCAGGCGATAGAGAAAAATCACATCGGCGGGCAGGGCTTCGCCGGCATTAATCGCGGCCTCGTTAGGCCATTCCGCCAGGCGCGCTTCGTGGCCGAGCGCCTGCAATTGCTCCCGCAAATGCACACAGCGGTAAAGCTGCGTGGTCGCGATCTGGCAACCGCTGGCGATGAAACAGGAAGTGCTCACAAGACCGCGGAAAGTGCTTCCGGCAACTTGCTTCCGCCACCTGGGGCGCTGACTAATTGCTTTCCGTTACGACCGGTTTCCGCATGCCGCTTGCACTTCCCAGTCTCCGCTTTGCGCCGGAATTTTATTCGGGCGGCGTCTCGCGTTTCCATCTCCCGCTTCTTTACGATCTGGTGAGGCTGCGGCAACCGGCCCGGATTGTCACGCTCGGCTTTGGCGACGGCCAGCCGCACTTTACTTTCTGCCAGGCGCTGCGCGAGGAAGGCGGCGACGGCCATTGCCTGACGATCCGGCGCGAGCTTTCAGACGAGGAGGCGCGCGACGATGCCGACTGGCGGAAAACGCGCGCGCTTTCCGCGGAAAAGTATCCTGGCCTAACGACCCTGATCGCGGGCCCGCCCGCGACGCTCGCCGCGGAGGAGGCGGACGCCGCAGTCGATCTCCTCTTGCTGGACGATTGCGACAGCTATGAAATGCTGCGCGCCGAGCTGCTGGCCTGGCTTCCCAAAATGGCGCGGGACGGCGTGCTTCTCCTCCACGGATTGAATCTGCAACGTCCGCAGCCTCCGCGCCGAGCCTGGGAGGAAGCGCCCGGTCTACGGCAGGTCGCGGAGTTCCACGAGGGAATTGGGCTGGGCCTCGCCTCGGCGCGGGCTGACGACTCGTTAGGCGCGCTGATTTTCGGTTCCGCCGAAGAGCACGAATCGCTCGCCGCGCACTATCGGTCGAGCGCGGCTCGCGTGGCTGCGGAACATCATGCGCTCGAGATGGAACGGAGAAATACTCTGCTCGAATTGCGACAGGTCTGGCTCGACACCGTCGTCGCCGATCGCTGGGAAGCACAGGAAATCATGGATGCTCAGGCGCGCGAAATCGCGGAGCGGGGGCGCGCTTTCGAAGATCTCCACCAGGATCGGGTGAAAGCGCAGCTCATCATGGACACGCAGGGCGAGCAATTAAAGCAATGGGTCAACCAAAGCGAACTCCTGCGCGGCCAAAACAAGAAGCTGAAAGCGGAGTTGGCCGAAGCGAGAAAGCTGGCCGAAGCGACCAAAAAAAAGCGTCCCATTTCGGAGCGCATCGTGCGCGAGCTGCGCCGCATCCCGGGAAATCTGCGCCGGAACAAAACGCCGGCCGCTCCGCCGCGGAAAAAAACGAAAAGCGCTCCGCCCTCCGCAGTCGATCGCTACGCCGACTGGATCGCGCAGCACGAACCCGACGGAACCGCGCTCGACGAACAACGGATCGCCGCGGCCGCTCTGCCGGATGCGCCCCGGCTCAGCCTCGTGCTCCCGACTTTTAATCCGCCGGCCGCCTTCCTAAAAGAATTGATCGAGTCCCTCGAGGCGCAGACTTACACGAACTTTGAAATCTGTATCGCGGATGGCGGATCGGACGCGGCGACGAAGGAGCATTTACAGCGTTGGCAGGAGCGGGAGCCGCGCCTGCTCCTCGATCTTCTTCCGCAGAATCTCGGCATCGCGGAGAACACCAATCGCGCTCTCAGCCTAACGACGGGCGAATTTTTTGCCTGCATCGATCAGGACGATTTGCTCGCGCCCTTCGCACTTTACGAGCTCGCACGCGCCATCACTCGTCATCCAGATGCCGACATTTTCTACAGCGACGAAGATCGCCTCGGCGCTAACGGCGGGCGGCACTCGCCTTTCTTCAAGCCGGAATGGAATCCCGAGCTTCTTCTTTCCTCCATGTATCTCGGCCATCTCACGGCTTATCGCCGCGCGCTCGTTGAGCGCGCGGGCGAGTTCCGGAAAGAATTCGATCTCTCGCAGGATTACGATTTTGCTCTTCGCGCCACCGAAACAGCACGCCGCATCTGTCACATCCCGCAGGTGCTCTATCACTGGCGCGAGCATCCTGGCTCCGGTTCGGCGGGAGGAAAACCGGAAGCGCGCCTAACGAACCTCGCAGCGCTCGGCGCAGCCATGCAACGCCGCGGACTTGACGCAGAAATCATCGAGCTGCCGACCGCCAATCGCGCGCGTCTCAAAGTCGCCGCCTGGCCGCGCATCTCGCTCATCATCCCGACGGATTCCGCGGAACGCGCGCGCGTCTGCCTCGAACAGTTGCCGCAAATGACCGATTACCCCGACTACGAAATCGTCCTCGTGACCAACAGCGGGCTGGTCGATTGCCTCGAGCCGACAGCGGCGCCGCAGCCGCCCGCGCGCTTCGTCCGTTACGACGAGCCTTTTAATTTTTCCGATAAATGCAATCGCGGCGCCCAGGCTGCGAGCGGTTCGCGTCTCGTCTTTTTCAACGACGACGTCGAGAGCACGCAGCGCGATTGGATTCAAAATCTGATCGAGCCGCTGGAGAATCCGGAGATCGGCGCGGTCGCGCCCAAGTTGCTTTACGCGACCGGAAGAATTCAGCACGCGGGTTTGGTCACCGGCGTGCGCGGCCTGGTCGGGACCGCCTGCCATCAATGGCCGGCCGACTCCACCGATTATGCAAATTTCGCGCAATCGTTGCGCGATGTCTCGGCCCTCTCGGGCGCCTGCCTGGCGGTGCGCAAAACGGACTTCCTGGAGGTGGGCGGTTTCAACGTGGTCGAAACGCCGATTCTCCACTCGGACATCGATCTCTGCTTCTCGCTTCGCGCCGCCGGGCTGCGCTGTGTTTACACTCCCTTCGCCACGCTTCGGCACGCTGGCCACGCGTCGTTAGGCGAGGACAAGCGCAAACCGGAAGTCATCCCGCCACGGGACAAGTCTTCGATCCATTTGCTTAAGCGCTGGGGCCGCGACGCGACCCACGATCCTTATTTCACCGATAACATGCGCGACTGGCTCTACGCCGATTCACCCACGCCCATCCGGATGTTTGGCCGCAACCAACTGGCGGCCCCCGCGCAACTCGATCTCCTCTTCGTCTCGCACGATCTCAGCTTGAGCGGCGCGCCCATCCTGATGTTGCATCTCGCGCGCTGGTGCCGGGTGAACGGTTTCTTCATCACGGTCATGGCGCCGAAGGATGGACCGCTCCGGGCGCAATACCAGGCCGCAGGCATTCCGCTTATCCTCGATCCCTTGGTCGTGAAGGAACACGAATCGTTCCTCCATTTCCTGCGCAATTTCGACGCCGTGCTCGCGAATACGATTCAGGGCTGGCCGGTCATTCGCGCCGCGAAAAAGGAGGGCGTTCCCGTGCTCTGGTGGCTGCACGAGACTCTCGTCGGCGAGCATTATCTGCGAGAAGACATGAACCTGCGCCTCTCCATCCGCGAGGCAGACGTGATCTTCACGCCTTCCGCGCGGACCTCGGCGGTTTTCCAGCCTTTTACCGAGGAGACGCCGCGCCGGATTCCCTACGGCATCCCGGATCTCCGCCCTGGCTCGGAGGAACCGGCGGGCGAAACGGGGCCGCTCCGTTTCTTACTTCTCGGCAGCCTCGAGGGGCGCAAGGGGCAGGATGTTTTCGCGCAGGCGCTCCGGCTCTTGCCCAGCTCGCTCCAGAAGCAGGCGGAGTTCCAGATCGCAGGGCGGGTGATGGATTCTGAATTCGCGGTCAAGGTTTATGGGCTCGCCCAGGGTGTCGAGACTCTGAAAATCACCGGGGAAATCGAGCACGCGGCCGCGCTCGCTCTGCTCGAAGCCGCTGATGTGCTCGTCTGCGCCTCGCGGGACGAAGCCATGCCGGTCACCATTCTGGAAGCGATGAGTCTCGGGAAAACGATTTTGAGCACGACCGCGGGCGGCGTGCCGGAATACATCCGAGACGGAGAGAATGGGCTTCTCGTTAGGCCGGAACGAGCGGCGGAACTGGCCGGGGCGATCGAGCGTTTGATCGCCGATCGCGACCTGGCGCGCGCGCTCGGCCGGAAGGCGCGCGCGACATTCGAAGAACAGTTTTCCATGGATCGTTTTGGCGAGGATTTTAGCCGCCTGGTCCACGAGACGATCGCGGTGAAGAAAGGGAAGACCTAATGGGCGCCGCCGATTTTTCGGAAGCGTTGGAGCGCGTTTTCCCTTCGGCGAGATTCAACTCTCAATGACCTCGCCTACCTATGAAGAATGGATCGCGCGCTACGATGCACCGTCCCGCGGCGATCGCATCGCGCTCCGGCGCAGGTTGCGCACGTTGCTCGAGCTTCCGCGCATCTCGATTCTCCTGCCCATCTTCAATCCCGATCTCGGGTTGCTCCAGGCCGCGCTCGATTCGGTCCACGCGCAGAGTTATGAAAATTGGGAACTCTGTCTGGCCGATGACGCTTCGACGGATCTCGAAACGCGACCCTTTCTCGAGGGCGTGGCCGGCAGCGACGCGCGCATTAAGGCGATTTTCCGCGAGACCAACGGCCACATCGCCGCCGCTTCGAACTCCGCTCTCGCGCTCGCCACCGGCGCTTGGTGCGCGCTGCTCGATCAGGACGACGCGCTCGCTCCAGACGCGCTCGCCTGGGTTGCGCTGGAAATTGCGGACCATCCGGATGCGCGCCTGATTTATTCCGACGAAGACAAGATCGATCTGGCGGGCGTGCGCTCGAACCCATTCTTTAAAACAGATTGGGACCCGCAGCTTTTCCTCGCGCAGAATTACATCAATCACCTCGGCGTTTATGCAATGGAAATGCTCCGCGGTGTCGATGGTTGGCGCGAGGGATACGACGGCTCGCAGGATTACGATCTGGCGCTTCGTTGCTCCGAACGCGTCCGCGCCGATCAGGTCCGGCACATCCCGCGCATCCTTTATCATTGGCGGATGGCGTCGGGAAGTGTGGCCCAAACTGCGGAGGCAAAGCCCTACGCGAAAGAAGCGGCCCGCCGTGCGCTGCAAGATCACCTGCAGCGCAAAAACATCGCTGGCCGGGTGGAAGCGTGTCCGGAAAATAGCGAAGCGCACCGCGTCGTTTACGCCATTTCGGAGCCGGCGCCGCTGGTGACGATCATCGTGCCGACGCGCGATCGCGCCGGGCTGCTGCGTCGCTGCCTCGAGAGCCTGCGCAGCCTAACGGATTATCCCTCGTTCGAAATCATCGTCGTAGACAACGGCTCGTCTGAACCGGAGACGCTCGACTATTTGCGCCGCCTGGACGCGGAGTCGCAGGCTCGCGTCGTTAGGGACGATGGCCCTTTTAATTTCAGCCGCCTAAATAATCTGGCGGCGGCCGAAGCTCGCGGCGAAATTCTCGCTTTCCTCAACAACGACATCGAGGTCACGGAAGCGGGCTGGTTGACGGAAATGGTGAGCCACGCCGCGCGTCCGGAAGTCGGCGCGGTTGGGGCGCGTCTCTGGTATGCGAATGGGACGCTGCAGCATGGCGGCGTTGTGCTCGGTCTGGGTGGGGTGGCGGGCCACGCCGACTTTCGTCTGCCGCGCGGAGAGACGGGCTATTTTAATCGCGCCATTTTGCAGAAGAATTGTTCGGCGGTAACCGCCGCCTGCCTGCTCACGAGGCTCGAGGTCTTTCAGGAACTCGCAGGATTCGATGAGCAAAATCTGGCGGTGAACTTTAACGACGTCGATTATTGCCTGCGTCTGGCGGCGGGCGGACTGCAAGTCGTTTGGACGCCCTACGCGAATCTCCTCCACGATGAGTCCGTGTCGCGCGGTCATCATCGCAGCACGGAGGAACAGGGGCAGTTTTTTCGCGAGGCGACGTATATTCAGGAGACCTACGGAGCGGCCTTGCTGCGCGATCCCTTTTATAATCCCAACCTTTCCCTGCAGCTTCCCGGCTACGAGTTCGCTTGCCCGCCGCGCGTGCCGTCGCTCAGCGCGCCATCGAACCCTCCAGCCAATCGTTCAGCCGGCGGCCCCAGTTCCGTTTACGCTGTTCGTTAGGCCGGCGCGCCACGAGAACGGAGTCGTGCCACTTGTTGCTCTCGCTGTCGTATTGCGGGAGGTCTTCCCATTGCGTCCAAGCCTCGATGGTTTCGAGACCGGCGTATCGCGCCGCGGCTCGGAGGCCGTCGGGATAAACCCGCCAGCAATCGAGCGGATAACGATGCTCCTCGCCCGCAGAGGGCGCGATAATGCAACAGAGCCCGCCCGGTTTCAGCGCTCGCGTCATTTCCCGCATCGTCAGCCAGAAAAATTCCGTGTGCTCGAACGTTTGGCCGGAAACGATCACATCCGCGCTCCCCGCTTCGATTTCCCGCCAGCGATAGGGATCGCGCAGAACGACATCGACATTTTTCCCCGCCGCCATGTCGACGCCGAGGTAGCGCCACGGTGACCGGTCAAAGAGCGGGCGGTAGGAACCGTTGATATCCTGACTGCCGAGATCGAGAATGACGAGCGGCTCGGCACTCCGTTCGTACAGATATTTCTGCGCGAACGCGTTCATCTTGTCGAACGAGCTGGGGTGCATCGCCGATACTCAACCGTTAGGCTGCGCTTTGTGCAATCCCGGCCCGGCGCGCAACGGTGGAGCATGCCGGGTAGCGCATGCGTCTCGCGTGCTCGCGAACTCGTCCCGCCTTCGTGAACTTTCCGGGAAGGAATGCGTTCTCGTGACGTTAACGCGGTTAAAAAGTTCGTCGCCGGGAGACGCGTCGACCAGCAAGCGAGACGCATGCGCTACCCAAAGGTCGGCGCTACGCGCTTTTGCCGCTTCGAAATCGACCTTGCAATTGATCCTCCGGATTGAATCCTGAGCGCCATGCGCAAGACCCGGATCATCTGCACCCTCGGTCCGGCTTCAGAGAAGTCCGAGACCATCCGGCAAATGATCGCAGCCGGAACCGACATCTTCCGGCTGAACATGAGCCACGCGAAACATGAATGGGTGCGCGAGATCGTGCCGCGGGTGCGCGCCCTCGGCGACGAGCTCGGACGCGGCGTAGCCATTCTCCTCGATACTCAGGGACCGGCGATCCGCACCGGTCCGGTGGCGCGAGACCTGGCGCTGGCCGTGGGCGACATTCTCGAAATCACCGTCCGCGGCGCGAGCAGCACGGAAGCGAACTCGATCACCGTAAACTACGACGATCTGATCGACGATATCTCGTTAGGCGACACCATCCTCGTCGATAATGGCGTGATGCAGCTGCGCGTTCTGGAGAAGCGCGCCAACCGTATCCGCTGCGAGGTGTTGACCTCGGGCACGCTCAGTTCCAACCGCCATGTCAACCTCCCGGGCGTGCATGTGAATTTGCCCGCGCTAACGCCGAAAGACCTGGCCGACATCGCGCTCGGCGCGGAGCTGGGGGTCGATTTTGTCGCGCTCAGTTTCGCCCGGCAACGGCGCGACCTCGACGAGCTCCGGGAGGTCTTAAGGAAATGCGGCAGCAGCGCCAAAGTCGTCGCCAAAATCGAAAGCGCCGAAGCCGTTGGGCAGATCGACGAGATGATTTGCGGTGCGGACGCGGTCCTGATCGCGCGGGGCGATCTCGGGATCGAATGCCCAATGGAGGAGCTGCCGATCATTCAGCGGCGGATCGTGAAGCACTGTTTGCGTTTCGGCAAACCGGTCATCGTGGCCACGCATTTGCTCGAATCGATGGGTGAAAATCCGGTGCCGACGCGGGCGGAGATCAGCGACGTGGCGAATGCGGTCTTCGAGCAAGCCGACGCGATGATGCTGACGGGCGAGACGACCTCCGGTCGTTATCCGGTCGCGTGCGTCGAGGTCCTCGACCGGGTGGCGCGGCGCATCGAGCGGAGCGGGGGCGCTGGCTACGCGAAGGAGGCAATCCTCGATGATGCACGGCGAAAGACCGTGGCTGCGGCGGTGGCGCTGGCAAACTCGCTCACCCGCTCGAAGCTAATCGTCTTCACCCGCCACGGAACGATGGCGCAGAACGTCTCCAACCTCCGCCCCGAACATGCGCCGATCTTCGCGTTTACGCCTAACGAGCAGGTTTACCGGCAGCTCGCGCTCTGTTGGGGGACGCATCCGGTGCGGATCGATTTTACCGAGGACCCGAACGCCACAATCGAGGCGGCGGAAAAATATCTGCGTGCCGAAAAACTGATCGAGCTTGGCGATAAACTGGTCATCATCAGCGATGTCCGCGCGGGCTCGGCGCTGGTCGATTGCGTGCAATTGCGCGAGGTAGCTGCGGCGCCCTCGCCGCGGTAGGTGCCTGCGGCGCCTCACCGCGAGGGAGGGTTTCGCAGAGAGCGGCGAAGGCGCCGCAGCGGCTACACTTCCGCGGTCAGCTCCACGTCGACCGGGCGCTCTTTCTTACTCAGCGCGCGGCGCAGCTTGGAAAGCGCGATGTTCTGCAACTGCCGAATACGTTCCCGCGTCACCCCGAACTTCTTGCCCACTTCCTCGAGCGTCTTTGGCTTGCCGCCATCGAGCCCGAAGCGCGAGAAAATGATTTTGCGCTCGCGGTCGTCGAGCACGTCGAGCAAACCACCGACTTCGTTGCGCAGATTTTTGTCGCGGAGCAATTCGAAAGGCGTTTGCGCCTCTTCGTCGCCCACGATCTCGCCGAACTCGGTCGAGTCATCATCGCTGATCGGCGCATCGAGTGACGCCGGGCGGATCGAGACCGTCTTCAACTGCGAGACTTTCCCCGCGGCGATACCGATCTCTTCGCCGAGCTCATCATCGGTCGGTTCGCGGCCGAGCTCTTCGCTCATTTGCAACGAGACGCGGCGCATTTTCGAAATTTTGTCGACCAGATGCACGGGCAACCGGATCGTTTTCGATTGGTTGGCGAGAGCGCGCTTGATCGATTGTTTAATCCACCACGCGGCGTAGGTGCTGAGCTTACCGCCCTTGGCCGGATCGAAACGCTCGACCGCTTTCATCAGCCCGATGTTCCCCTCGGAAACGAGGTCGAGCAGCGGCAATCCAAGGTTGGCGTAATCGTGCGCTATCTTGACGACGAGCCGCAAGTTCGAGCGGATCATCAAGGCGCGCGCCTCTTTGTCGCCCTTTTTAATTTTCGCGGCGAGTTCGATCTCCTGCAGCGGAGTGAGAAGCGGGATTTGCCCGATCTCGCGCAGGTAAATTTTTATTCCAGTATCGCTATCTTCGGCAGCCATATAAGTTCTCATGAGAAAGGTAGAAAGTTGGTGTGTGGGCCCGCGCTTCCGGGATTATTACGGATTCCCGGCATAAGTGGGACGCGGTTCCTACCATTTTAGAAACTACTTAACAAGGTTAAATATTCGTAATTAAGACCTGCTTTGGTTGCTTGTTGTTCATTCTTTTCCGGCTGTCGAGCGCCAAATTAATCAGACGAGAAATCATTCCCCGATAGCCGGAGAAAGGAGGGCAATGGAGCTCCAAATGCCGCGGAGCGTCCGACTACGAGAAACTTCTCGCGAAAAAAATTCCCCGGCTACCAAATTGGTTTGCGAAACAAGGCGCGAGTTCCGGCCGAGACGCTGGTGGCAATCAGGATGACCGACGAGCTGAGTGAAGCAATTTACGGGAAGCGACGACCTTCCACGATTCCACGTCCGCGCGGGAGTTTGTTGGATAGGGACAGCGGACGAGCGCGAGCGAATCGAAGAGGACGCTTGCGAAAGGCAATGCGATCGAGCAGGCAAGTTGCGCTTTGCGCTCTTCGGGCAGCGCGCGATAGAGGACGCTGATGTGAGGATCGAAAGCGCGGCTGCTCTTTATCCCTAACGAGCGGCGGAGGCTTCGCAATCCCGCGGTAAATTCCAGCCTAACGAAAAGCGTTCGAGTGAATTGAGCCGCAAAATCGACTCCAACGGTGCGCAGGTAAATGGGTGTGCCGGCGGCATTACCGAGCGATGCGGGCGATCCCGGGCCTAGCGTCAGGTGCGGTTCGAAAAGCGGCCCGTTGCATTCTTCCGCCAACCGCGCCACGAGTGCCCGCAACGCGCCGCGGGCGGGCTCGGCCGGAAGCAGCCAAAGCACGGTAGCCGAGCGTTCGTTAGGCGTTTCCCTCATCGAGGCACCCTGCACTGGAACGTGCGCGGATGAAATATTACTGGAGCACGCGGCTGCCGCTACGGCTAAGGTCCCCCATGCCGACGAACGTTCTCGGAACTGAGCTGCGCGCCTGTTGCAGCGATCCGCTGACGGGATTTTACCGCGATGGTTATTGCCGGACCGGACCGGAGGACACCGGTCTGCACACGGTTTGCGCGGAGATGACGCGAGACTTTCTGGATTATTCGGTGCTCATGGGCAACGACCTCGTGACGCCGCATCCGGAATGGGGCTTCGCCGGCCTGGAGCCGGGCGATCGCTGGTGCATTTGCGTGTCGCGCTGGAAGCAGGCGCTCGAGCGAGGGGTGGCGCCGAAGGTCGATCTGGAGGCGACGCACAGTTCCGCGCTGGAATTTGTGCCCCTGGAAGAGTTGCAAGCGCACGCTGCGCGATGATTCGTCGACGAGCGGCGAATAATTCGGCCAGCAACCGTATATCTTCAGTACCAATTGAAGAGTTTGGGCAGGCCTGAGCCACCAGCCCGGCGGAATCACGAAACGAGGTTGATGCCTAGGCCTGCGGCGGGTCCGTTGTAGGGCGGGGCTACCAGGGAAGCGGACAGGGTCAACGCGCGCCAATCGAGTCCGCGCCGCCGAGCTGGAGCGCATTGCTCTGTCAGCGCAGGCGCCCCCCCTGCGCCTTCTGAGACAAGACCACCCAAAGGTCGGGGAACTTTTGGCAAAAAATGCCCATGAGTCCGCGGGGCAAATATTCCCGAAAAAAAATATTCGGAAAACCGCTTGCAATCTATATCGATATAGTATGCATTAAATGCATAGTGTAATAGTAGACATTAACGAAAACCAAAGGAACCTATGAAAATTGCAGCAAAACAAACCGAGGTGGAAAATTGGAGCGACGTCATCGGACGATCTCTAGCCGAGCCCTTTTTGGTCGCGGGAATGGCTCTCTTCTGGGCCGTTGCCTTGCCAGCGGCAGCATTCATGATCGCTCTTAACGCGACCTTTGAGCCAGTCTTCGCCTATCTCCGCACACCGGTGATGACCAGCTCTCGCATGAAGCAAAGCGCGGCTTGAGAGACTCTATATCATCCCGAAAAAACTGCAGGTAGTGGCCAAGTGGGAGAGCTTTAATCCCGGGCAATTGGCCGACGACGACATCAATTCCATTACAGGCGGAGTAAATTACTACATCAAGGGAGATAACCTCAAGCTGCAGGCCAACTACGTTCACACCTGGTCCGACCTCCGCGACAGCAGCCCCTCTATAGCAGGTCGCAGTTCGACGAGGTGCTCGTTCGTCTTCAGCTTATTTTCTAGATTTAAGCTTTTCGCGCTTTGAAGGCGCGACATTGGTGAGAGCGGGTACGTCGATGGGCGTGCCCGCTCTTTATTGCGGCGGCTGCTCGTGATTGGTGCGCACAGCCCGTTCAAGAGGATTGAATTCCCGGCGGGTTTCAGTTAGAAATAGATGCTCGGCATGAAATTATCCAAACGAGGCGAATACGCGCTCCGCGCCCTCATCGATCTTGGCGTAGCGGCGGAGTTGGGACGCCCGATCGTACAGGTCAGCGAGTTTGCGGAGAAGGAAAAATTGCCCACGAAATTTCTCGAGCAAATT
>JBBSGS010000033.1:0-15606 GCA_038253875.1 Chthoniobacterales bacterium | reverse complement strand
TTTCGAGTCGAGTGCCTTAAACCGGGCTCAGCCACCCTTCCGTGTTGTCCGGCAACGATGGCCGGTCGCCGCTCATTATCAGAGCTTCGCGCGCCTTTGGCAACCGTGAACGCGGCGGGCGCGGGAACAGTTAGCCACGGATTTTTTGCCAACGCGCTAAAATGCCCGATTCGCAGACGCGCTAAAATCCGACCCGGTTGGCGCAGCTTCTTTTCGTTAGGACGACTGGAAATCGGTTTAAAAAAATGTTACAATTTTCTTCTTGCCCACGGTCCTTTGAGAACCGCATGTTGTGGTCCCGCTGAAACAGCCCCCAATATCGTGTTGCTAATCATCGTTCACACGATGTTCACTGGGCTTTTCAGAGGGGTATTCACCTTATTCACAACCTTAACCATTCCAGCAATGATCCAATTGAAGCCCGGCCTCCAACCTTCCACCCTCGCCAAAGAGCGAAAATCTCTCGCCCGCCGCCGCAAGGCCCCCCGTAGAAAGAGTCGCGGCCTGCGTTTCGAGCGGGTCTTCAGCGATCCCGCGGTTTCGCCTTTTGATCAGATGGAATGGGAGCGTCGCACGGCGGAAATCACCGACGACAGCGGGAAAGTGATTTTCAAACAGGAGAATATCGAAGTCCCGAAAAGCTGGAGTCCGCTGGCGACAAAAATCGCGGTCTCGAAATATTTTTACGGCGATATTTCCCACGGCACGGACCCGCATGCTGGTGGGCGCGAGACATCTGTCCGGCAATTGATCCATCGCGTTACCCGCACGCTCAGTGATTGCGGACTGGCGGATGGTTATTTTGCCGGCGCGAAAACGGCGGAAATTTTCTATAACGAGCTGACCTGGCTTTGCGCAAATCAATACGGCGCGTTCAACAGCCCGGTCTGGTTCAACGTCGGGCTTCATCACCAGTACGGCATCGGGAAAGACGCGGGGGCGGGGAACTATTTTTACAACCGCGAAACCGGCGTCGCGGAGCGGGCGGCGACGCAATATGAGTATCCGCAAGGGAGCGCCTGCTTCATCCAGTCGGTCCAGGACACGATGGAAGACATCATGCGGCTGGCGATGAGCGAGGCGATGCTTTTCAAATATGGCAGCGGGACCGGAACAGATCTGTCCAGCCTGCGCAGCACGCGCGAGAAGCTGAGCGGCGGTGGCAAACCGAGCGGGCCCCTGTCGTTCCTCAAAGTCTACGATCAAGTCGCCAACGTGGTGAAGAGCGGCGGCAAAACGCGCCGCGCCGCGAAGATGAACACGCTCAAGGATTGGCACCCCGACATCGAGGAATTCATCAACGCGAAGCAAAACGAAGAGCGCAAAGCCTGGGCGTTGATCGAGCAGGGCTACGACGGCAGCTACAACGGCGACGCCTACGGCTCCGTCATGTACCAAAACGAAAATCTGAGTGCGCGCGTGAGTGATGATTTTATGAACGCCGCGATCGAGGATCGCGAATGGTGGACCCGCCGGGTGCGCGACGGCTCGCCTTGCGAGCGGAAAGAAGCCCGCGGGTTACTCAAGAATATCGCCGGGGGGACGCACGTCTGCGGCGATCCCGGGATGCAGTTCGACACCACCATTCACAAATGGCACACCTGCAAAGGCACCGGCCGGCAGAATTCCACCAACCCATGCTCGGAATATCTTTTTCTCGATAACACCGCCTGCAATCTCGCGTCGCTGAACTTAATGAAGTTCAAGACGGCTGACGGCGCTTTCGATGTCGAGCGCTTCAAGGCAGCGGTTCGCATCTTCATCACCGCCCAGGAAATCATCGTCGATAACGCGAGCTATCCGATCAAGGAGATCGCGGAGAACAGTCACATCTTTCGCACGTTAGGCTTGGGCTACGCCAACCTCGGCTCGCTTATCATGAGTTACGGCTACGGTTATGACAGCGCGGAAGGCCGCGCGATTTGCGGCGCCATCACCGCCATCATGACTGGTGAAGCGTATGCGGAAAGCGCGCGCATGGCCGCAGGCATGGGGCCGTTTCCGGGTTACCGCGACGCCCGCGCCAGCGGTGTGCCGAAACCGGTCGCGAAGGACAACGTCGCCTCCATGCTCGACGTCATCGAGCAGCATCGTGCCGCGGTGCGCGAAATTCCGGACAACGAAGAATTCGGCTACCTCAAAAGGGAGGCGGTGAAAGTATGGGACGAGGTCGCGGAGTTGGGCCAGCGGCATGGTTACCGCAACGCGCAGGTCACCGTCCTCGCGCCCACCGGCACGATCAGTTTCCTCATGGATTGCGACACCACCGGCATCGAGCCCGATATCGCGCTCGTGAAATACAAACTGCTCGCTGGCGGCGGCATGCTTAAGATCGTGAATCAAACAGTCCGGCCCGCGCTTGAAAAGCTGGGTTACAACTCCGAGGAGATCGTGCGCATCATCGCGCACATCGATGCCTTCGACACCATCGAGGACATCAAGGACAGCGACGGTTCCATCGTCACTTCGGGCCTGAAAGCAGAGCACCTGCCGATTTTCGATTGTGCGTTCAAGCCCTATCAGGGCCAGCGTTCGTTAGGCTACATGGGGCACCTGCGCATGATGGCGGCAGCGCAGCCGTTCCTGAGCGGCGCCATTTCCAAAACAGTCAACATGCCGGAAGCGGCCACGGTTGACGAAATCATGAACACCTATGTCGAGGGCTGGCGCCTCGGCTTGAAAGCGATCGCCATTTACCGCGATGGCTCGAAGCGTTCCGCGCCCCTGAATACGCGCAAAACCAAAGACATGGGCGGCCGCGGTGACGGTGCGTTCGATCCCGCGGTCGATCGAGAGACTCTCGCCCAACGCATCCTCGATCTCGATCAGGAGATCGCCCATCTGCGCGGCCAGGTCGATCAACCGACGCGCCATCGCATGAGCGACACGCGCATGTCGTTGACGCATAAATTCGAGATCGCGGGCCACGAAGGTTACATCACCGTCGGTCTCTACGAGGAGGGCCAGCCGGGCGAGCTCTTCATTCAAATGTCGAAGGAAGGCAGCACCATCGGCGGTCTCATGGACACCGTCGCGACGCTCACCTCGATGGCGCTGCAATATGGCGTGCCGCTCGAGAGCCTGGTGAAAAAATTTGCCTACCAACGCTTCGAACCGAGCGGGTTTACGAAAAACCCCGATATCCGCAACGCCAGCAGCATCACCGATTACGTCTTCCGCTGGCTCGGTTGCCAGTTCATCAAAGGTTACAAAGAAGCGACCTCGCCGAATCGCGCGCATCCCGAGCTGCCCCTCAAAGAGATCGCCGACATGGAGAAAAAAGCCGTCAATCGCCCGGTCGCCGATCTCTCGCGCACGGGTGAGAAAGATCTGATCGACGTCATCACCCAGCACACGCCTAACGAGGGCAGCCCCTCGGCGGTCTCCAACGGGCGCACCCACGCCGAGCGGGTTTCCGAAGCTCTCGGGACCATGTTCATGGAGATCACCTGCTCGCATTGCGGGAGCGATAAAGTAATCCGGGCTGGCGCCTGCGGGGTCTGCACGGAATGCGGGACGAGCCAGGGCTGCAGCTGACGAACGATTGCCACAGGTCGCAGGGCACATTATTTTGAGTCGTGATCAACGACATTCGGGAGCTGACGGCCAACCGACCGTTTGTTCCGTTGACGATTCATCTCGTGGATGGCGGCGGAGTTTATGTGCCGACCGTTGATCATGTCCATATCGCCCCGTCGCCCGAACGGGTCTTCGTCAGGCACGATAACGGCAAGTACGATACCATCAGACCTCTGATGATCAGTCGCGTGACGGTCGACGGACAGACTGCTTCACCCTCCTCCTGGCGTTCTCGAACAGCCTGATCGGTGGACAACCGGGGCGATCGGGCTAAGTTCCGTGACCCGCCGGCCGTCGCCGGCTCTCTAATTTTTATGGCACTCAGCGAAGCAGAAGCGAAACGACAAAAGGAAATCAAACAGGCCGAGGAGCTGCTCTTTACCGGCAAGCAGGAACTCGGCTTTGCCAAGGGCCTTTTCCTTGGGGAGTTCATCGCCGATTGGGCGATGCCCTACCCGAAGGTGACCGACGCGCAGCAGGCGGAACTGGATCGCGCTATCACCGAAGTGCGGCAATTCCTCGATGACCATCTCGACGCTGAGTCGATCGATCGCAATGCGGACATCCCGCGGGAAGTGATCGACGGTCTCGGGCGCACTGGCGTTCTTGGCATGACTGCGCCGAAGGAGGTCGGCGGCCGCGGATTTTCGCAAATGATGTATTGCCAGGTGCTCGAGGAAATCGGCGCGCGCTGTGCTGCGACCGCGGTCTTCACGAATGCGCATCACTCAATCGGGATCCGCGCGCTCCTTCTTTTCGGGACGAAGGAGCAAAAGGAAAAGTGGCTGCCGAAGCTGATGAACGGCGAGCAACTCGCGGCTTTCGCGCTGACCGAAGCGCAAGCCGGCTCCGACGCCGCCAACGTCCAGACGCAGGCGCAGCCGAGCGAGGACGGCTCTCATTTCATCCTCAACGGCGAAAAGCGATACATTACCAATGCCTCGATCGCACAGGTTCTCACCGTCATGGCGCGCACGCCGGTGCCAGATAAGGAAGGGAAAACTGCGATCACCGCCTTCCTCGTCACGCCCGACATGGAAGGCTTCGAAATGATCGAGCCGCGCATGCCGAAACTCGGGATTCGCGGCACGGCCACGGGACGTTTTCGCATGACCAAGGTGCGTGTGCCGAAAGAGAATATTCTGGGTCCCTTAGGTAAAGGACTGCGCGTTGCCCTGACCGTGCTCGACTTTGGCCGCACGACATTTGGCGCCTGCTGCACCGGCGGCGCAAGGACCTGCCTCCGGCTTGCGATCGAGCACGCGAACACACGTCAACAATTCCAGAAAACGTTAGGCGATTTCGATCTCGTAAAGAAAAAAATCGCGCGCATGGCTGCGGACGTTTACGCCATGGAAGCGATGACCCAGGTAACGGCCTCGCTCATCGATCGCGGCTTCGAGGATTACATGCTCGAGACTGCGATGCTGAAGGTTTTCACCACCGAGCGGCTCTGGGACGCGGTTAACGACTGTTTCCAAATCCATGGCGGCTCCGCCTATTTCGACGACTCCCCGTTAGGCCGAATGCTGCGCGACGCGCGCATCAACCAGATCGGTGAGGGGAGCAACGAAGTGCTCACCTCCTTCATCGCTCTCGTCGGGATGCGCGGGCCCGGCATGGAATTCAAAGAGATCTACGACACGATGGTGAAACCGTGGCGGCAGGATCGCGGCAAGGCCTGGGGCGCCGGCCTCAAGCGCTTGAGCGCGGCCGTGAAAGTGCCGGAGGTGCCGGTACGACATGACTCGTTGAAATCGTACGGCAGCCAGCTCGCTCGGCTTGTCTGGCGCTTCAATTTTGCGGTCAACAAAGCGCTCATCGCCTACCGCGAACCGGTCATGGACATGCAGTTGGTACAGGAGCGCATCGCCGTGGCGGCGATGGAATTATTCGCCACGACCTGCGTCTTGAGCCGCTGGGATTCGGAGTTGAACGTAGCCGGCCGCAACGGTCATTCAGCGACCACCGAGCACACCGCAGCAAATCTTTTCGTGAAGCGCTCCCTGCGCAAAATCAAGGAAGCCTTGCGCGATCTCGGCGATAACGACGACGCCGCGATGCTCGCCACCGCCAACGCTGTCCTGGGCAAGCCGAGAGCTCATGGCCGCAACGGCAAGTCACTCCCGCCGGAATAGATTTGCAGTGTCCGGGCGATTAATCGCCTTAGCACGGAAAGGTGCCGGATTGCTCACAGCTCGGCGACTACTATGAGCGAAGAGCTGCGACGGGAATATGAGATACGTTTCGCACGGACGGCGGATTATCGCCGTCGCGTTTGGTCGGTGCTAACGAACGAGTTTTTTGGGCGGTGGATTCCACCCCAGGCGGCAGTTTTGGATCTTGGCTGCGGGTGGGGAGAGTTCATCAACCAAATCACGGCCGCACGGAAATACGGCATGGATTTGAATCCTGAATCGAAGAGCAAACTTGCGCCCGAAGTAGTCCTCCTGGCCCAGGATTCCTCGGAACGCTGGCCGATTGATGACGCGCAGCTGGATGTGATTTTCACGAGCAACTTCTTCGAGCATTTGCCATCGAAAGAGAGCCTGCGGCGGACACTGAGCGAGGCGTTTCGCTGTCTCAGAACGGGCGGTCGGATCATCTGCCTGGGCCCAAACGTGAAGTGCTTGCCCGGTCGCTATTGGGATTTTTGGGATCACCACCTGGCGCTCACCGAGCTGTCGTTGAAAGAAGGATTGGAGCTTGCCGGATTTCGAATTGAATGGCTGCGCGCAAAGTTCCTCCCATACAGCATGTCGCAGGGATTCACGCCGCCCATCGCAGTGCTGCGGCTCTTTCTGAAGTTGCCGATTCTGTGGCGAATATTTGGCGAGCAATTCCTGGTGCTCGCGGCCAAGCCTGCGCCATCGTTATGAGAGTCCTGCTGACCGGTGCGTGCGGTTTCGTTGGTCGCACAATTGCGACCGGACTGCACGATCACGCGAGCGGTATTGAGGTCATCGGATTCGATAATCTCAGCCGGGCGGGCAGCGAATTAAATAGGCGCGCGCTCATCGAGGGTGGGATCACGTTTCGCCACGGCGATGTGCGTAGCGCGAGCGATATCGAAAGCCTGCCCGCGTGCGATTTCGTGATCGATGCCGCTGCCAACTCGAGCGTCCTGGCCGGCGTGCAGGGTCAGATGAACAGCCGTCAGGTGATCGAGCACAATCTCTGCGGCACGGTGAATCTACTGGAATACTGCAAGCGTCATCACGCGGGATTTATTCTGCTCAGCACGAGCCGGGTCTATTCTCTTTCGGCCCTCGCGGATATTGCGGTTAAGGTGGAAGCGGACGCATTCCAACCATGTGGCGCCACTAGCTCGGGGCTGACGCGACACGGGATTACCGAAGATTTTTCGACGCAGCCGCCATTATCCCTCTACGGAACATCGAAACTCACTTCCGAGTTTCTCGCGATTGAGTACGGCAACGCTTTCGATTTCCCGGTCTGGATCAATCGTTGCGGGGTGCTCGCGGGCGCAGGGCAATTTGGCAATGCGGAGCAAGGAATCTTCTCATTTTGGATTCACAGTTATTGCGCGCGTCGACCGCTGAAATATATCGGGTTTGGGGGCGAGGGATATCAGGTTCGCGATTGCCTTCACCCGCGCGACCTTGTCCCTGCTCTCCTCGCGCAGTTGGGCGCTGGGGCCGGCCGGGGTATCTGCAACTTGAGTGGTGGTAAGGCGAACAGCATTTCCCTTCGTCAGTTAAGCGCCTGGTGTGCGAAGCGATTCGGTGAGCACGTCATCGCGGGCGCTGATGAGCAGAGACCATTCGATCTCCCGTGGCTTGTGCTCGACTGCGCCCGCGCAGAGCAACAATGGCATTGGAAACCACAAACCTCCTTGGAGATGATCCTCGAGGAGATCGCGGCGCATGCTGAGCGGTATCCGGAGTGGCTCGATCTGACTAACTGAAGTCGCGGGTGGTGGCACGGATCACGCTTTTGATTAAGCGTGCTCCAAGTCAAAAAAAAGAGCGTTAGCGCGGGTCGGAGCGGTGCGCATTCACCGCTGACGACGCTGACGCTGCTTTCGGTCGTGATTCCGGCGCGCAACGAAGAAAGCTGCATCGCCTCAACGGTGGAGCACCTTCATCTCGAGTTGGAGCTGCACAATATTCCTCACGAAATCCTGGTTGTTGATGACGGGAGCACCGATCGAACGTGGTCGGTTTTGATCGCGTTACAGCGGAAAATTGCCGACCTCGCAATTTGGAAAAACGAGAGCCCGCACGGATTTGGCCGGGCCGTTAACTGCGGCCTTGATCGGATGCAGGGCGATGCGGCCGTGATCATGATGGCCGATGAATCCGACGATTGCCGCGACGTGGTCCGCTATTGGCAGCTTTTGAACGACGGCTACGACTGTGTCTTTGGCAGTCGCTTCTTACGCGGCGGCGGAGTGATCGATTATCCGCAGCTCAAACTCCTCGTGAATCGAGCCGCGAATCTTTTTATCCGAACCCTGTTCGGCTTCAAGTTAAACGACACCACCAATGCGTTCAAAGCCTATCGTAAGACAGTCATAGAAGGCTGCCGGCCGCTGATTTCTCCACATTTCAATATCACGGTTGAACTGCCCTTGAAGGCGATCGCCCGCGGCTACTCGTGGATCAGTGTGCCGGTGACATGGCGAAATCGGCGGACCGGTGAATCCAAACTGAGAATCAAAGAAATGGGTAGTCGCTACCTCTTTATCTGCCTCTACGTCCTGCTGGAGAAATGGCTCAGTCGAGGAGATTACCGCAAGAACGTCACGTTCACTGCCTGATCGCCGGTCGGAGATAGGATGACTGGCGCTTGCAAAGTGACCCTGGAACTCTCCGACATGACGCCCGTGCCTGTCGAGCCGGCGCGGGCGGCGCTGGGATCGAGCGAACGGCGGAATAAGATCCTCGCGTTCGCGGTAGTTTTGCTCGTCCTGCTGATCGGATTCTGGCCTTCTTTTGAAAGAGAGGCCAGCCAGATGGATGAGGGCACACTGCTTGTCTATCCCGAGATGCTGCAGCGCGGAAAGCTTCCCTACCGCGACTTCGAGACGTTTTACGGACCGGCGAATCCGGTCTTTCTGGCTGCGGCTTTCACTCTTTTTGGGAGCAACATTTTCGTCGAAAGGGCCGTAGGTCTACTCTATCGATTACTCATTCTGCTCGCGATTTTCGTGATCGCGCAAAGTTGGGGGAAAACTCTGGCTGTGGGGTGCCTCGTCCTCGCCGGATGTCTGCTTCTAGTCACTTATCTTCCTGCTTTCGCTTGGTTCGGAGCCATGGCTTGCGCGCTTTGGTCACTACAGCTGGGCCGTCGAGCCGGCTCGAACGCCCTTTGTTTTTTTGCGGGGGCGCTCGCTGGCTGCGCGCTTCTTTTTCGAGTTGATGTCGGACCCGCCATGATCATTTCCGCTTTGCCGTTGCTTCATGGAATGACCTGGCCCGGCAGGCGGAGATATGTTTATGGAGCAGGGGTCGCGCTACTTCCGCTTGGCATCCTCACGCTTTTCGCCGGCTGGCAACCGGTGCTGGAAAATCTTTTTCTGACCCCGGTGCTTCGTTCAGGTCCGGCACGCCATCTTCCGCTTTTCTCGGCCGAACCTTATGTCTTGAACTTATTCTTTGCCAACATGATCGCAGTGGGCTTGAACATTACAGCTGGGATAGCCGCAGGGCGGTCGCAGTCACGCGATGACCGAGCGCGTTTGTTTCTCAGTCTTGCGTTGTTCGGGCTCGGAGTGACTTATCAGGCCGCCCAACGCCTCGACTTACTCCATCTGCTTTTCGCCGGCTTCGTGTCGCTGGCGATCCTGCCCTTGTCACTGGTCGATCTGTGGTCTCGCTTTCGCGGCGTTGCTCCGAGGAAGGGTGAAATAATACTGGCGACGATAGCGGTCATCGCGCTGCTCCAGGGCATCGCACCTGAACTCACCATCATGGTGAGGACCGCGTTTGTGGCCGCGTTGCATTCCAATGCCGAGGCCACGTTTGCCGAGCGAAATGGCCGGGCATTCCCGTCTCGTTCACCGGAGGTCGCAGAGACGGTCGCGAGGATGCTGGTGAAATTAGAGGCCCTTTCCGCCCCCGGCGAGCGGCTCTTCGTTGGTCCCGCCGATCTCCGGCGCACAAATTACAGTGACACTTACCTCTATTACATGATGCCGGAACTCACTCCGGCGACCTACTTTCTGGAGATGAATCCATCGTCGGCGAACCGTCCCGGTTCGCGTCTGGCTGCGGATGTGCAGACTGCCGATTGGCTGGTGCTCAACCGTGCCTACGATCGTTGGTCCGAGCCAAACCGCTCGAGCGAATATGCCTCGAGCATCCCCAACACTGTGGTGCAGAGAGATTTTGAGGTCTGTGGAGAATTCGGCAGCTACCTTCTCTGCCAGCGGAGAAACCGGGCGGGCTCACTTCACTAGATCCGGGCAAATTGGCCTAATTCTAGCTTCCAAAGAGGCGATGCACCTCGGAGTTCGCGATCCTCATCCGGCTGATGAAAACGATCTGGCGGGCAAGCGCCTCTTAATCTTTATCGTCGCCTACAACGCGGAGACGACGATCGAGAAAGTCCTCAGCCGCATTCCGGTTAAATTTCATACCAACGGCGTGGAAGTGCTGATCATTGACGATTCCTCGCAGGACAGGACTTTCGAAAACGGCCTCCGGTTTCAACAGCGAACCTCGGCGCTAAAGATCACCGTTCTGCGTACGCCGGAAAATCAGGGTTACGGCGGAAACCAGAAGCTCGGCTACCGTTACGCAATCGATCACGGCTTTGATTTCGTGGCCCTCGTGCATGGCGACGGCCAATACGCGCCCGAGAAATTGCCCGCCCTCATCGCGCCGCTCGTGCGCCGCGAAGCGGATGCAGTCTTTGGTTCGCGAATGATCGATAAACGCGCCGCGCGCGCCGGCGGGATGCCGCTCTACAAATGGTTAGGCAACCAGATTCTGACTCGCTTTCAGAACCGGATGCTCGACACCGACCTCTCGGAGTTTCACTCTGGCTATCGTCTCTATTCTACCCGGGCACTTAGCCAGATTCCCTTCGAAAAAAACACGAACGATTTCCATTTTGACACCGAAATCATCATTCAGTTCGTCCTGAAAAAACTTCGCATCGTCGAGTTGCCGATACCTACCTACTACGGCGACGAGATCTGCCACGTGAATGGATTGCGCTACGCGTGGGATGTATTTAGGGCGACAATCAAGGCGCGCCTTTGTGAAATGAGTCTCTTTTACGATCCGAAGTTCGACGTCCAGCCGCCCGAGTTAACCTACGATCTTAAGCTCGGGTTTCGGTCCTCACACACCATGGCCATTGCGGTTGCCAAACCGGGTGGGCGTATTCTCGATGTCGGTTGCGGCCAGGGCTATCTCGCTGCCGAGTTGGAACGGAAAGGATGTGAGGTGACGGGGATGGATCGTTGTATCCCAGAAAATTCGCCAGGGAGTGATCAGTTAGAGTTTATTCGCTGGGATCTCGATCAGAGCGAGTTTCCGGTGAACGTGTCCGGCTTCGATCAGATTTTCCTGCTCGACATCATTGAGCACTTAAAGCAGCCGGCCCACTTTATGGATGAGTTGCGCTTCGCTGCGGCCTGCAAGCGTCCCGAGATCGTGCTTACCACCGCCAACGTTGGCTTTCTGATTACTCGCTTGATGTTGCTCTTCGGCCATTTCAACTACGGCAAAAAAGGTATTCTCGATTCAACCCATACGCGCCTCTTTACCTTTCGATCGTTAACCGACCTTCTCCAGCAATCCGGCTACAAGGTTCTGGAACTGCGCGGCGTTCCCGCCCCGTTCCCCAAAGCGATTGGCCACAACTTCCTTGCTCGCCTCCTCCTAAGACTGAATGCGATGCTCATTGGCTTAAGCCGGGGTTTGTTTTCCTATCAAATCTTTGTCCGCGCCCAGGCAATGCCTACCGTCGATAACCTGCTCTCCGAAACCATTTCCGGCAGCGCTACGCTGACTGCGGAGATGCTGCAACCGGCCGCCTGACGAAAATCTGCTAGTTGCCGGGAGCGAGCGGAGATTTCAAAATCTGCAACGCTCTGAGCAGCCCTTCGCTGACCAACTCATAAAGCGGATGTTGCACGAAGAGAACCACGAACTGGCGCAACTCAAAGGCGCAGATCAAAGCCACGGCGGCAGCCACGAATGCAACCTGGTATTTCCGGAACAGGCTGCCGGATGCGACGAGCTGACTAAAGGCCAGGAAACGCAGAGGCATATCCCAGATGTTGGCGTAACGCAGATTCATTCCATATTTGACGTTGCACATGATGGCGTAGCTGGCCGCGATAAAGATGGTGAGATAAAGTTCCGCCTTGCGCGTTCGATCAAGCCGAAAGACAGAGCCGATCGCGAGCAAGAGCACGAGCGGACTAACGAGCAAAAGATCAATCAAGTAACGGTGCCAGGGGCCATCGCCGGTCATGATCGCATAGGTCAGCGTATAATTTTTTCCGACGGAGAGCTTGTAGACAGTTAAAAGCGTCTCGATCCCACCTGCCAGGAAAACGAGAACGACGACGCCCAGAAAGGGACCGACCAGGGTGCAGGTGAGGATTTCTTTGGTAACCGATCCAAAGCCGAGCCACCGATTTGCAATCAGGAGCGCGAGCAAGGCGATAAAGACAAAGAATGAATTCTCCTTCGTCAAAACGAGCAACGAAAGAGAAAAGGCGTAGAGTAAAAGAAGAATCGGCCGGCGCGGAGCGCGCAGATTTTCCCAAAGCAACCAGATTGCGAGCAAGGCCCAAAAGGTAAAAAATCCATCGACCAAGGCATGTTGCGACATGTGGAGCTGAGTCGGGGCGCAACCCATCAATGCGGCGACGCCGAGCGCCCAAAGGCGTCCTTTCAGCCGCCAGGCAAAGCCACAGGCGAGCAGAAGTGTTAGAATACTAAAGAGACAGGAGACATCGTGCAAAGCCTCCAAAGCCTCACTGCCGAAGAGACAATGCCAAAGGTAGGCAACGAAAATGTAAAGAAATCGCACGGGCGGAAGAATCGAACCAGTGAGTCGTGTCTGGACAGCGACGTACTGGTCAACAATCTCGGGGTAACCGCTGATACCTCCCCGAATGAGGCCGTTGACGTAGTTGCGATACAGCCCTTCGTCGAAGCCAATGCCGCGAAAGCCCGGGGCGGGATGAATGATCTCAAGCGCGTGGAAAGCTTTGTCGGAAAAAAAAAGTGATGATGGAAGCCGGAGGAAAATGCCGACAAGCAGGGTCGAGCAGAGGCTCGCAATGAAGAAATTGTCTGCGCGGGAACGCTGCGCCAGCCTCATAACGGTGGTGGCGGTGGATTGACTGAAACAAGACTGCAGAGCCGTAACGAAGGCGTCGCTCGCAGGGCGCGCTTCCAGGGCAGAATCGCTCCGACAATCAAAATAGCCCACGGCCAAAGCGACCATGGAAGCCATCGGTCATTCAACTGTCCGGTGGAAATCGCGAGATACCAGGGAAGTCCGCCGGCGATGGTGTTATAAAAGAAGAAAAGGAAGATCGAACTTCCTCCCGTCAGCCAGGCAAAAAAGCCAGGAGAGAGAACAAGGACGAAGGGCATTAGCCAGACCATGTACTGCGCGCAAACACCGGGGGAAAAGATAAAAAAGATCACCCAAGCCCATCCGAGAGAGACAAACAAACCGCGCGCGTCGAGTTTCCGGCGCCGCCAGGCGATGACGAGCACGGCAAGGATAATAGCTAACTTAAGACCTGTAACAGCTGCTTGTTGGAGCGGCAGAAAATTATAATAGGTCACGCGGGAAAAATCTTTCAATCCGGTTAGCCTAAGCCAATAGGTAATCCCCCAAAGTCCCCAGAAGCTGCCATAAAAAAGGACACGGTGAATAAAGACTCCGGGAAATTTAAGGAGCGGTTCGATCCACAAAAGCACCAAAGCCGCGGCGAAGGGAAGAGTAAAGGCAAAGACCTTGCGTCGATGCAGCCAATAGAAAAAGAAGATCGGAACCAGCAAGAGCGGAATAATTTTAATCTGGCTGCTCAGAGCCAAAAACAGTCCGCAGAGTATGGGCCTTTCCCACAAGCACATGCATGCGGCGAGCACGATGAACATCACCATTACAGAATCGGTGTTGCCGTGAAATCCCGAGACCATCAGCGAAACCGGACTCAGGGCGAGCGCTAGCAGTGACCAGGTTGGCAACCGGAGCGGCTTCGCGACGCTCAGCAAAACCAGCACGACCACGAAATCAGAAATAATCCCGGGGAGGCGGAGAAGAAAGGGAAACGTGATGCCATTTGCGTGCAGCCAGGGGCGGTGATCTAACTCGTAGATGAAACGGAGAAACGCGGCGATGAGCGGTGGATGATTGAAAGCCACGTCGCTGACGTAGGTCCATTCCAGCCCATGTCGCGAAAGCGATTTACCGAAGGAGTAAAAGAAGGCAGTGTCATTTGTGCCAAACGTATTCCAAGCTATCGACAGCTTCGCGATGAGCGCTACTCCGGCAGCGATTAGGACGAGACAGCGACCGAACTCGGATCGTTTCCGTATTGGCAGAATTTGGGGTGCTGTCGCGGTTTCGGCAGAGATGGGAAAGGTTACTGGCATTAAAGGCCTCTTAGCCGGGCGTCGATAGAGTCAACGCGTCCGTTGTTGCCGAAGGATTTCATCGGGCTGAGCTAGCAGCTTTGATACCTGAAGCGTTTTGGCTGCGTCGACGCGTCTAAGGCGATGGTGAAGTCAGCTTTTGTTGCAGCGCGCGAAACTCTGGACGGCCTGGATCAAGTTTGAGCGCGTCGGAAATAGCGGTCCTGGTAGCGAGCAGATCGCCGGAGCCCCAGGCAGCGCGAGCGAGAAGATAGTGCAGCTTGGCGTCGTTAGGCGCAGAACTGAGGGCGCGTTGAAAAAAATATCTCGCCAGGCTCCAGCGTCCTTCGTTCAAAGCGAGCAGGCCGAGATTATTACAAGCGCCCACGTGTTGGGGATTCAGGCGGAGCGCCATTTGATAGAAATTCTTCGTCGGCCCGGTTTCCCCGAGTGCGAAATGAAGATTACCCTGGGCAAAATTGATTTCGGCGTTGAGCGGGGAATAGGCGTAAGCGCGATCGAGCTTTTGGCGGGCGAGCGGAAGATTGCCCACTTCGAGCGCCTGCAAACCGGAATTGTAGGTGTCGAGCGCCCAAAGCGCAGGGTCCTTTTGCGGGAGTGAAACGAAACCGGTCGCGCCGAAGAGGAGCACGAGAAAAAGAGTGACCTCGCGGAGCCTCGCGGTCGCGAGGTTGCGCCACAGCTCCCAGATTCCGAATGCTGCGAAGAGCAGTAGCCCAGGCACCGCAGCCAGCCGATAACGCTCTGTCACAAAAACTGTGAGGAGCGAGGCCATGTGAAGCAACCCCGCCGCGGCGATCCAACGAGCTGCGGGAAATTTCCAGCACGCTACGAGCAGTCCCGGCAGGCCGAGCGCGGCGACGAGACCGAAGCTGATCCCCGGAAAAATAATTGATTGATCGCGCAACGCCGTCACGATGCTGATGTCGTCGTACTGGAAAGCATTCCAGAAGTTTTTGATTTTTACGCCGACCAACCGCAGCCATGCAGCAGGCTGCTGGTGAATCCAGGCGCGCGCTTTCCCCGACCAAAACGCCGAAACTTCGGAGCGCTTGAGCGGACGCCCAGCGATTCTTTCCGCAGTGGTAATGGAATCCTGGAGCATCGCCTCCTGGCCGGCGTGAAGCCCAGGCGGAAACTTCGGATAACCGTTGGCGAGCGGGTTGTTGCCGATCCAGAAGTTCACTCCGCTGTGTGCGGAGAGGAACACCGGATCGCGGGCGAAGACATAATTGTGCATCCATGCCGGTGAAACTCCGATAAGAACTCCGGCCACGAGCAGGGAGGCCCCGGTGAGCCGGCGCGACGTGGCGCCTGGCCAGCGCAGGAATAGCGCGGCGATCAAAAGTGGCACGAGAAACAATACGGTCGCAATCCCCATGGCCGTGAAACCAACCAGCCCGCCGAGCAGCAGCAGTCTGGAAGA
>JBBSGS010000032.1:0-15719 GCA_038253875.1 Chthoniobacterales bacterium | reverse complement strand
TTGCGCAAAGCTGTGGTCGGGAGCGGCGGTTTCATACCCGCTACTCGTGGCGGGGAGCGGCATGTCGTGGTGCTCTTCGTTACTGTTCGCCTGCAGACGGCTGCGTTGCTGGCTGTACTCCGTGCGGGCATCGTCCACTGTGCTGAGCGCGCGGCTCAATTCCTTGTTCAGGTCGGCCGGATTCCAAGTCTTGGGATCGATCGACTCGAGGAGCTCGAGATGTTGTCCAAAACTTTCGCGGGTAGCGCGCAGTTGCTCCATTTTTTTCTGGGCGTCGTAGGCCTCGCGTTCGAGCACGACTAACGAACGCGTGAGTTTATCGGTCATCTCGGCGCGGCCGCGATCAAGCTCTTCCTGGCGGCGGCCGAGTTCTTCCAGCTCGCGTTTTTGTTTCTCGATTTGTTCCTGCTGGCGCTTCAACTGGAGAAGCTGCTCCTGCGCCTTTTGCACTTGGGAATCGATCTGCTCGGTGGTGACACCCTCGTCGTCTTCGTTCAGTTCCAGCATGGGTTCGGTTAGGCGGATTTCGGGCATGTTCGGTCGCGGCGGCGCGGCGGCGTCGAGTCGCGCGCCCGCTCTTCGCGGACATTAATTGGACGGTTGAAGAATGCCAGATTTTTTGACGCGAGAAGCAAACATCGTCCTCGTCCTCCTCGTCGTCGGTTCGATTGCGGAAGGGTAAAGCCTTCGAGGACGAGGACGAGTAGGAGAAGAAGCCCTAACGACCGGGCATCATCTCCAAAAGCATTCCGCGGAAATATTCTGACTCCGGCAAAGTCGGGAGCACGGGGTGATCGAGCGCCTGCTCGAAGCGGCGCAGGCAGCGGGCGGAACGGCGCGCGTCGACCAGGGCGTCGGCGATCATCTTTTCAAACACTTCCGCCCCGACATGGTGCGAGCAGGAAAAGGTCGCGAGCAATCCGTTTGGCGAGAGAAGCTGGAATGCGCGCACGTGCAATTCCTTGTAGCCGCGAAGGGCGTCGTGCAATCCGCCTTTGCTTTTTGTAAACGAGGGCGGGTCGAGGATGATGAGTTCGAATTTCTCCTCCGCCTTCTCCGCCCCGCGGAGGAACTGGAAAACATCCTGCTCGACCCAGCGCACGACGAGGGAATTGCGGGCGGCGTTTTGCGCGGCCGCGCGGCTGCTCTCCGCGCTGGCTTCCACCCCAATGACTTCGCTCGCGCCGGCGCGCGCACAAGCGAGAGCAAACCCGCCCTGGCTGGTGAAACAATCGAGGACGCGCCGGCCTTTCGCGTGCTCCGCCACGAGCGAGTAGTTCGGCAGTTGATCGAGATAGAAACCGGTCTTTTGCGAATGCAGCAGGTCGACCTGCAATCGCACCCCGGCAACCTCGATTTCGACATCGTTAGGCGCGTCGCCGAATACACCACTGCGTAATTCCATCCCTTCCGCGCGCCGGACGGGCGCGTCGTTTCGTTCGATGATAGATTGGGCATTGGCGCAATCCTGCAGCGCCCTAACGATCAGCTCCTTTCGTTGATCCATCGCCAAGGTCAGAGTTTGCAACACGAGATGATCGCCGTAGCGATCAACAATCACCCCGGGCAAGCCATCGCTCTCGCTCCAAACGAGCCGGCAAAGCCGCGGATCGATCCCGCGGCGCGCGCGATACTCGATCGCCTGCTGGATGCGGCGCTGGAAAAAATCGAGGTCGAGATCCTGTTTCCGCCGCGAAAAACGCCGGGCCACGATTTGCGATTTGCCGTTGTAAATGGCGCTGCCTAACAATCGATCGCGACCATCCTTGAGCGAGATGACGTCGCCGTCGTTAGGCGTGCCGAAGATTTTCAGGACCTCGCCGCTGAAGACCCAATCGTGCCCGTGCAAAATCCGCGCGCGAGGTTTTACGACAAGTCCGGCCATGGGGCAGTGTAGCGCGGGTCTCCAACCCGCGTCGATTGAGGGGCGTGCTGGGTCACCCTCAGCGCGGGAGGGAGACCCGCGCTACATTGTCTGCGCGTCCAACCGTGGTATTTTGCGTTCCCATCCCCAACATCCTCATCGCGTGAACCCAACTCCAACTCTGCCCGAAACCAATCCTTCCACCGGCGCTCCCGAGCGCGCCGATCTTCGCCCGGAAAGCATCAATGACGCCGTCATCCGTCTCGCCGGAGACTCGCAAGACGGCATCCAGAGCGCGGGCGCCTTTCTCGCGCGTCTCGCTGGCCGGAGCGACCAGGAGGTCATGACTTACATGACGATCCCCGCCACGATCTCGGGTGGGCCGTCCATTTTCCAAGTCCGCATGGGGACCGGCGAAGTACTCTCCGCCGGTGACGAAGCCGACTTTCTCGTCGCCTTTTATCAACACAGTTATCAGGACCACATCGACTTCCTGAAGGAAGGCGGCGTCCTTCTCTACGACTCGGATAACGTCGAGCCGAATCTCGATGACAAACGTTTCGTTTACGTCGGTGTGCCGGTCACCGGCCTCACGGTGGAGGCGTTAGGCGGAACGGCCAAAGACAAGGGCAAGAATATTTTCGTTCTCGGCCTGATCTCGAAAATTTTTCATCTCGATGTCGAGAAGCTCACGACCCTGATCAAAGAGAAATTTGCGGGCAAAGACGAGAGCGTCGCCAACACCGCCATCATGGCGTTCACGGCCGGCTACGCCTACCCGGTCGGCAACGTTCTCTCGAAACAATATCAATTTGAGCACATCACGAAGGAGCCGGGCGCGCCCGACCAGATCACGATGGATGGCAACCAGGCACTGGCCTACGGCTTGATCGCCGCGGGCGTGCGTTACGGCGCGGGTTATCCGATTACGCCATGGTCCTCCGTCATGGAAACGTTGCGCGACGAGCTGCCCAAATACGGCGGTCTCTTTGTCCAGGCCGAGGACGAGCTGGCCGCGGTCTCAATCGCGCTTGGATTTTCCTATTCTGGCAACCTCGCGATTACGGGCAGCGCCGGACCGGGCATCTCGCTCAAGACCGAGGCGATCGGCTGGGCATCCATGGCCGAGATCCCGCTCCTGATCATCAATGTGCAGCGCGGCGGACCGAGCACCGGATTGCCGACCAACGTCGAGCAGAGCGATCTTTTTCAGGCGATTTACGGAGGGCATGGCGATAGTCCGCGCGTCGTCCTCGCCGCCAGGACGGTCGAGGATTGCTTCTACATCGCGATCGAAGCCGCGCGCATCGCGCGCAAATACAGCACGCCGGTTTTCATCCTCAGCGACACCTCGCTGGCCACGCGGATCGAGGCCTTCGACGAACCGAAGCTGGGCGAGTTGATGCTCGACCCGAAACCGGATTTAACGCCGCTCGATAGTCACAAGCCTTACGCCCTCGACAAGATCACGCGGCATGCGCCGCCCGGCACACCGATACGCGACGGCAAATACCCGCTCATCAGCGGCCTCGAGCACGACGAGCTCGGTCATCCCACCGGCAGCCCGAAGTTGCACATGGCCATGACCGCCAAGCGTCGCAACAAATTGCGCCAGCTCGCCGAAGAAATTCCGGCGCCGGAAGTTTATGGCGACCCCGAGGGCGACACCCTTCTCATCGGCTGGGGCTCGACCTACGGACCGATCCACGATGCCGTGAAACGCGCGCGCGACGCCGGCGAAAAGATCGGCGCCATCCATCTCCGCCATCTCCATCCCTTATCGAACGGGCTCGAGAAAATTTTCTCAAAATTCAAACGCATCGTCGTGGTCGAGATGAACGACCAGGGCGTTTACGGTTTCGGCCAGCTCGCGACGATTCTACGGGCGCGCTACTGCGAACCGAAAATCCAGAGCGTGACCAAGACCGACGGCCTCACCTACCGCGTCCGCGAAATTCTGGCGGGCGTTTTCGAAGGCCGCTCCTTCGTTGAGAAGAGGATTACCAAACATGACCCCCACGCGCCGGTGCACGTCGATCCCTCGCCGGAAAACGTGGATTCAGTAAAGGAAGTCGTGCCGCAGGGGGTTGGTTAAGAGCTGCGACGGGGCTGTCCGGCTGGCTCCGACGCCGGATGTTGCGTTGCCCATTCAAATGGCGGCGCGGCGACCTCGAACGTTCATCGTTAGCCGTTTCATGGTGAAACCGATCAAGCTTGCAGCGTTTATCCTGGTTCTGAACCTTCTCTTTGGGTGTGCCTCGGACCAAGTCGTGCCGTGGAGTGAAGCGGCGCGGCAATCCCACCCGTGGGGCTACTACGTCGGCATCCCGGAAACCCGCTGGAACCCCGACGGACGCAGCATGACTTTGCTCAACGAGCTGCGTTACACCGATCCGAAAGGCTTCGCCTGGGTCGCGCCCGCCGGCTCGGTCGTGGATGGCGCCTCGATCCCGCGGTCGCTCTGGTCGTTCATGGGCGGTCCGTTCGAGGGCAAATACCGCAACGCCTCTGTCCTGCACGATGTCGCCTACGACCAACACGACCGGCCGTGGGAGGATTGCGACCGGATGTTTTACAACGCCATGCGTTGCAGCGGCGTCGGCGCAGTCGAAGCCAAGACGATGTTTTACTCGCTCTACCGCTTCGGGCGGCACTGGAAATTTTCGATCAAACGCGCCAGGCCGGTGAAGGTCGGCCGCAAGTTGGTTGCCCGGGCCGAGCCGGAATTCCCGCGGGCCACCGCAGTGACACATGACGAGATCGAGGCTGCGCGCGACTGGATTCGCAATGCGCAGCCCAGCGTGGAAGAAATCGAGCGCCGCGCCGATGCACAAACGCCTTAGCCTTTCATTTTAGAGAGGCGACCCGCTTGTCTAACTGCTCGCGCTTTCCTCTTTTACGTGTAAAAATTTAAGGTATGCGGGAGAAAAGTTCTGGGGAGCACCCCGAAAGCCTTCGGGGTAGGTTTCGGCTGCCAGCCGAAACAAACGAACTTTTCCCTCAACCGTGCATTGAACGAGCAGGAATAAAGATCTTATGAGTGACACCCTAACGATTGCCGAACCCGCGGCGCCGCAGCGCGAGAAACTGACCAAGAAAGCCATCACCGCCGATCACCCGACGTGGTGTCCCGGCTGCGGAGATTTCGCGGTCCTCGCCTGCTACTACAAAGTCCTCGAGAAACGCCAGATCGAGCACGAGAAAATCGTCACCCTCGCCGGCATCGGCTGCTCCTCGCGCTTCCCCTATTTCGTCAACGGCCACGGCGCCCACTTCATTCATGGCCGCGCCGTCCCGCTCGCCACCGGCATCAGCCTGGCCCGGCCCGACCTGCACGTCTTCTTGTTCGGCGGCGACGGCGACGGCTTCTCCATCGGCGGCAACCACCTCGACCACGGCGCGCGCAAGAACATCAACCTGACCTACGTCATCATGGACAACTTCGTCTATGGCCTGACGAAAAAGCAGACCTCGCCGACTTCGCCGATCGGCTTCAAATCCAAGACCGACCCGCAAGGCTCGATCGACCAGCCCGTCAACGCGATGAAAAAACTCGTCGCCGGCGGTGCCACCTTCGTCGCGCGCACCCACGCCTCGCAGGTCAACCACATGATCCAGATGATCGAGCGCGCGATGGATCACCCCGGCTTCAGTGTCATCGAATGCCTGAGCGAATGCGTGGAATTTTTCCCGGGTGCCTTCGACCCGGCCAACCCGCGCAAAGGCGGCAGCTTCGAAGTCATCGACGAGAAAAAGTGGGACAGCACTCCGGAGGACGAGCTGCGCCACGACGTTACCGACGAACTCGCCGCGTATAAGCTCGCGCAGATCCCTTTCCCCGGCGTCTTCGGCGTCTTCTACCAAAACGATCGCCCGACCAAAAACACGCTCGAGAAAAAGTGGATCGATAGCACCCGCGAAAAACTCGGCAACCCGAGCGATCTGCAGGTGCTGCAGAAGACTTTCGATCGGATGAAGTGAGCCGATCCCTAATGTGAAACGAGAAGGTCCCGAGCAGGAGTTGCGGAAGCTCCTTACCAAAAAATCCGTGTGCCAGGGGAGTTTCACGCTTGCTTCGGGCGCGCAGAGTGACTTCTACGTCGATGCCAAGTTGACGACGATGGACCCTCGGGGCGCAAGTTTGGTCGGCCAAGTCGGGTGGAAGCTTATCAAGGAGACTTCCGCTGCTCTTGGCGTCCACGTTAACGCGGTCGGCGGGCTGACGCTGGGAGCCGATCCGATCGCTTTGAGCATCGGAATCGCGGCCTTCGCCGACGACCCCGAAACGAAGCTGCAGACCTTTACGGTGAGAAAGAAGGCGAAAGCTCACGGTCGCCATAAATTGATCGAAGGAAACTTCTCAGTAGGCGACTCTGTGGTAGTGATCGATGACGTGATTACAACGGGCGGCTCAACGCTTCAGGCCATCGAGGCGATTGAGAGCGAAGGAGGAAAGGTCGCGTTTGTGCTCGCCTTGGTGGATCGCCAGGAAGGCGGTCGCAAAGCCATTGAAGAGCGCGGCCACAAAGTCGTCGCGCTTTTCAGCCGGAGCGACCTTGTCGGCGCCGAAGCCGGCCAGCGATCCCATATCGCGGCTGCTTAGCCTCCTTCTGGGAAGCTAAGCTGGGAGAACCTACAGTCGTTAGGCAAGAGTTCATCGCGTTTCTTAGAGAAGCTGCGTCAATTCCGTCGGCAGGAGCGGCGTCGCACCATAGTGGGACGCGACATATGCGCCGAGGCGACAGGCGTTTTCCAGAACGCGCCGAGGATCGGTCCCCCGCGTGAGCCCAACCATAAGCCCGGCCATAAACGCGTCGCCCGCGCCGACCGTGTCCTTTACTTCCACGTGCGGCGCCGGCGTCGTCGTTAGGCTGCCGTTGTCCCAGAAGGCGGCGCCTTCTTCGGCGCGGGTCACGCAAATGCGGGAGACCTTTGTCGCTTTGGCGAGGATCTCGCAACAGCGCGCGACCTCTTCGTCATTCCGCGGCGTTGCGCGCGAAGCTTCGCCGGTCCGGACCCAGGAGGCGAGCCGGCCCACCTCGCCATCGTTCAGTTTCAAAACGTCGGCGCGTTTTGCCAGGTCCGAGCGCCTGCGCCACGAAGAACGACTCGAAGCGATCATCCTCGCCGGCACCGAGCTGCCGCTCCTTCTCCGCGGCGCCGAGCCCGCAGGCCTGGCCTTTCTCGATACCACTCTGGTCCACGTCCGCGCCGCAGTTGACGCGATTCTTGGATAAGGCGGGAAGCATTGGGTCTTATGGCGTAGGCCCAAGAAGACTTTCGATCGAAGTGAGCTGGCACACGATCTTGCACAAACGCACGCAGCCGCGTAACAACGTTCGTGGCCCTGAGTGACGTTTCAGACGAACTCCATCGTCTATATCAAATACACGAGTGGCGGCATGCATCTGCCGTGCTGGTGAAGGACTTTCCTGCGGAATGGCAAGATATCGTGGACGTCCTGCTCGCGTTTCGGCTGCGGAAAACTCGCGTCGTGGTGCCCGGTGGGAGCAAGAGCTTTATCGCCGGCGCGATCGACGAAGCGCTCACGCGGCGAGGATGGATTGAGAAGCAGTTCAAGACCGCGATCACCGTCGATGACCGCACCGAGCAGAGCCCGACCCATAAAGTGGATTGCTTCAAGAACAAGGTCGGGTTGGAAATCGAATGGAACAACAAGGACCCTTTCTTCGATCGCGACCTTAACAATTTCCGACTGCTTTTTGAGCTGCGCGCTCTCAGCGTCGGCGTCATCGTCACCCGGTGCGATGAACTCCAATCGATCTTCAATCGACTCGGAAAGGGTAGCAGCTACGGCAATTCAACAACCCACATGAGTAAACTACTGCCACGCTTGAATGGCGGCGGCGGTGGTGGGTGCCCGGTGCTTGTGCTCGGCATTCGGCAAGCACTCTTTGATGAAGACATTCCCGATGCGGAAACCGCGAAACTGGTCGAAGAGTTTCGAGTCGCGCGAAAATCGAAATGGACGCAACTCGGTTCAACCCTCACGCGATACTTCGATCCTGCACAACTCCGCAGAACGCCTATCAGTGAAGAAGACGAATGAACGCCGCCGATAGCCTCATCTCCTCCGTCCGCGGTCGATTCGGCACAATCCTCGCCGATCCTCCGTGGCAGTTTCAAAACCGCACCGGAAAAATGGCGCCGGAGCACAAACGCTTGTCGAGGTACGGCACCATGTCGCTTCGTGAGATTACTGAACTCCCAGTTCATCTCTGCGCCGCGGAGCGATCTCATCTTTATCTTTGGGTTCCAAACGCCATGTTGGAGGACGGTTTGCGCGTCATGCGCGCATGGGGTTTCACCTACAAGTCGAACCTCGTTTGGCATAAGGTCCGAAAGGACGGTGGAAGTGATGGGCGTGGCGTGGGGTTCTACTTCCGAAATGTCACTGAGCTGATTCTGTTTGGAGTGCGGGGCAAAGGTGTACGAACTCTGGAGGCGGGCCGAACGCAAGTGAATCTCCTGGCCTCGCGGAAGCGCGAGCACTCGCGCAAACCAGACGAACTCTACGAAGTCATAGAGGCATGCTCATGGGGTCCGTATCTCGAACTTTTCGCGCGAACCCGACGGATGAACTGGACGATCTGGGGGAATGAAGCCCCCGAAAACGCCGACTACTTTAACGGGCCGACTCACGGCAAAGCGTATTCCCACAACAGCAACGCGAACGACTATGCACAGCTGCGATTATGCGAAGATTCATCCAACATTCGCATCGCGCGCCGTCGCAGGTCTGCTTGACGACACGTCCTGCCACGACGCACCGAGCGACCCATTATCTCTTGCGAGGAGGCCTTCGCCGCTCAATATCGCCGCCGAAACGAACCAGCTTAGGTCGCGAGGTGGCCAAGCGAATTTAGGCGAACCGCCATCGCCTGAGTGCTCACCTGATACCTGTCGGCGAGCATCTCGACTTTTTGTTCGTCCAGAAGGTTCAGCGCCCCAAAATGACGTAGGTCATCTGCCAAGAATTTCGCAGGCATCAGCAATTCCGCAGCGAAGAGATTTGATTCGATTTCTTGAACATCCGTTCCTTGCGAAGAACGCTCGTCGCGATTCTTGACTGGATCGTCAACATGCACGGCATCGCTGGCGTGAAGTAAAAGATGTCCTAGTTCGTGGGCAATCGTAAAACGCTGGCGATTCGGATGGTGAGCGAAGTTTACCCCGATGATTGGCTTTCCTTGAGGAGCGTTGCGGAAAAGGAAACCGGAAACATTCTTTTCGACCTTCCGCTTATTGACGATCGCTCCGACCTCTCTCGCGACTGACTCGATCGGGACAGCCGGTCCTCTAATCTTGGACGCCGCTAACAATTTCACCGCGAGGTCGCGGATGTACTTCCGGCGAACGATCATCGGCGCTTGGCACCTGACCCCTCAACGGAATGCATAATCCAATTCCGAACTGCGGGGGACAAATTGTCGGGCAGAATCACGTCGGCATCCGCATCGAATGCAGTGAGAAATCTAGCGGGGGATGTGCCCAACGAATCGGCTATTTGGACGAGCGTGTGGACCAAAATTTTTTGCCGACCGTTCTCAACGTTAGTAATTGAAGCCCGATTCAAACCAACGGCGGTCGCCAACTGATCTTGCGTCAGATTTCGCTTCTGGCGCTCATGACGGATGCGCTCTCCGATCATTTTATAAATCTGCGGTGCCCCTGCCTGCCCGGTGACCATCCGCGAAGTTTCGCCCGAGAACGGAAATGAGTCAACCAAGAACCAATGTTTGTATTGCAAACATTGGTAACTGGATGACATCCTCAGTTGACATTCTATTTATGTCGTGCAAGCTTTTGCTTGCGGCGGCCGAGTGGTCGCCGAGGGAAAAAGGAAATGGAGAAACCGCCATCAATACGAAATGCAGCTCACTCAAAAAATTATGCCTCTAAATAATCCTCAAGAAACGGGCCGTGACGAAGCAATTGAAAACGCGACCGCAATTTGACATGACCGATCAAGCCGAAGACGCACTCAAGAAAACTGAAGAAAACACTGAGCCGAAAAATGCTGAGTTTTTGCGCGAGGCATTCGCAACCGAACAGGAATGCCTGATTCCAAAGTTACAATCGTCCAATCGCATCACGCACGCAGGTGACCGCGGTGAGGTGAACGAGCAGCACTTCATCGATTTCCTCCGCAAATATCTTCCGAATCGCTACACGGTTGAAAAAGCCATCGTTCTCGACTCGGAAGGAAACGTCAGTGATTCCATCGACGTTGTGGTTTTCGACCGACAATACACGCCAACGTTACTCGACAACGATAAACATCGATATGTGCCAGCCGAGGCGGTTTACGCCGTTTTCGAGTGCAAGCCGACGATCGACAAAGGTTATCTTGAATACGCTGCGGACAAAGCCGCCTCGGTCCGAAGACTCAAGCGAACCTCGGTTGAAATTCATCACGCTGGCGGAGTTCTCCCGGCGAAGAAACTATTCGATATCGTCGCGGGCATCCTCTCCATCGACGTAGCATGGGCAAACGGATTCGAGAGTGACGCGTTTCGCGGTGCGCTGGCGAGTCTCACGGGCGACAGAGCGGTTGACTGCGGATTTGCCGCGGAGGGGGCCAGCTTCGATACGTTTGCCGAAGACAAAGCGTTCGCCTTCGGTCCTAAAGACAACGCATTAGCCTTTTTCGCTTTCCGGTTGCTCTGGAAACTTCAAACCCTCGCGACAGTGCCGGCGGTGGATTGGATGGCCTACGCAAACCAACTGGGCACAACAAAGGACAATAAATAGTTATGTTCGATTACTCAGAACGAATCAAAGCCTTCCGGGCTGAGCGGGTGAGGCTCAGCACCGAGTTGAGGGAAAAACTTTTTGGTCACCGGCAGGCAAATCGGGATCGGCTGATCAGCCGCCTTCCTGATCACATCCCCGGCGTAACTATAAATGGGGATAGCTTCCGACCGCAGGGTTCAGTCGCCGTGCGCATGAGTGTCCATACGCCGTTTGCCGACTTCGAACATGACATCGATGACGGTCTTTTATTGTGGAAGGACGAGCTTGTTGATGAAAATGGGGATGAGTTATCGGCAGAAGAAGTAAAGAAAAGGGTCTGCGCTGCCTTACAAGACGATCGCTTTGCGAAGCTGCCCGAGATTCACCATAACTGCGTCAGAGTTTTCTACCGAGAAGGTGACAAGGAAAAACACCACGTAGATTTTGCCATTTATCGAGTCTCCATCGTGGCAGAAAAGAAAGTTAAAGAACTGGCTGGATCTGATGGGTGGGTGGTCAGCGACCCGACCCAAGTCAATCACTGGGTTAACAATCTGGTCGAGGAACGGAATCAACAAACGGCTGGATGGGGAACTCAATTCCGGCACCTAGTCCAACTACTCAAACGATTCTGCCGTAGTCGACGCGACTGGGACCCTCCCAATGGTATGAAACTCACGATGCTGGTTGCGGAGCATCAGCCCGGATATCAGGACCGAATCGATCTTGCGTTTCGCGAGTTGCTCCAAAAGCTCAAAAACACGCTGCTTCGGGACAAAGTGATTCGAAATCTCGCGCATCCCGATAAGTCTGCTCTCATCCGGACAAACGCCGACCAAAACGTTATCGATCTCGAAGCTCGTATTGGCGAAGCCTTGGACAAGCTCGCTACCTTAGACACTTCCGCCAGTGAGAATGCTGATTCGGCACGTTCCGTTTGGGATTGGATTTTTAAAAGCGACGGTTTCTTCGCCCAATTCGATGCCGACCGGAAGGCAGAAGAAAAACGAAAAGCGCTTATCGAAAAAGCTGCTTTGGTCGGTGCTGGCGCGAGGACCTCTTCCAGAGGCGTTTTGGGCTCATTCGGCGTCGCCAATGTAGCCCATCGATTTTATGGCGAGGAACCGATGGGTTAGTCATGACCGTGGACTGGACGGACGGCGATTCGTCATCCAGAGAAACTTGGTCGAGAAGTTCTTTCCGTGCTTCAACTGCCGATCGAGCCACCGGCTGTTGAAGTGTGAAGGGCTTATCACGCCCTCGATTGGTTGCGCCACCTACCGCATTCAGATTTCGTATGCGCAGGCGGGTATCCCCGAGGTGCGGATTAAAGATCCGCAGATCACTCCGTCGGCGACGATCCACATGTATCGAAATGGCCGGCTATGCCTTTATAATCCGGAGGAAACCCCTTGGAAGTCATCCGATAATCTTCACGAAAAGAGTATCCCTTGGGCTGCTGAATGGCTCGTGTTTTACGAGCTCTATCTCTTGTGCGGCAAGTGGCTCGGGCCCGAAGCCCCACATCTTGCGCAAGATATATGACGGCGTGCCGACGCCCGACGTGCCGGCAGGGTTGTCGGGCGAAGACGGCGATTTAGTCACGAGGGTGGTTGCTTAATGTCAAGCCGCTGATAATCGTTAGGCAACTCGTGCGGAGTAGCTAACCGGATCGAGACGACAGGAACGGCGCAAGGAGCCCGGCAAGACGAATAGCTTCGGCTGTTCTGAGAATTTGTAGAGCCGATAAAGTTGATACTTGTCTTGTCGTCGTGCAGACACCTCGACTTCGTTCCGCGAGGCGAAAAACGGCGTAAGAGAGCCGAAGCGTGTCGTCTTAACTTCTATTAGTCGTTCGCGTCCGTCAGTTTCGTAGGAAAGAATGTCGAAGCCGAGGCCATCGCTCTCCGTTTCCGATATGTGCACGATACTCCCCGCTAACCTCGATTGGCCTGCCCGCGATAGGCGCTCCTGCTCGTATCGCAATACCAGCTGTTCCCCAGCGAGTCCCAGCGCGCCGTTGCGTGCCTCCATCTCAAGGTAATTCTTTTTCGGCAGTCGCGCCGTATGGTTCATCGGTTCATAAACGCGAGATCGGGCTTCGCGATCTGGAACAGGAACCGGAACGGCAATATTGAGAATATCGGAAAGCGGCGACGTGGAAGAAGGAGCGCTATTGACTACAGACTCTACTTCGTGCTCGAGGCCTACCTCCGAAGAAATGCGTTCCTCTAAAACTTCGTGTAGGAGTTCCTGATAATTGCCAAGCGGTTTGTATCCATCGATGTAAGGGAATCCTAATTCGATCAAGATGGCGCTGATATTTTGATGCTTCCGCTCGACCGAGCCGCGCGTTCGACCATTGAGCAACTGCATGAGATTCCGGTTGTGTTCCGCTTTATTGAAAGCCTCGCCTCGAAGCTCTAACGAGAGCATCGAGAGATACTCGGCGACGGCGGCCTCTACTTCGATTTTCGACCAATCCGACATCGCTGAATCCTGTCACCGCTACGTTGATTGGACAAGGCCGCGACGACACGCAACATCTCAGGCGGTTGCGTGACGCCAATGCACCGCACATGATTCCCCATGCAAAAGATAACGCCGTTTCTTTGGTGTGATGGGCAGGCGGAGGAGGCGGTTGCGTTTTATCTCTCGGTCTTCAAGGACGGGAAAATTCATGCGACGACGCGTTACCCGGAGAATGGGCCCCGGCCGGCGGGGGCGGTGATGACTGGTACTCAGAGGGCGGAGTCCGGGCAAACTCGTGCCTTAGCTACGCGGCTCGCGTCGGAAGAAGCGGAGCAGATGTCGCGCTCCGTGAGTAACGTAGAGGATGCGAATGCTGTCCGGTGCGACACAGTAGAAGATGAGGTAATTGGGGAAGCCGTTGAGGGGCAACATGCGCATTCCTTTTAACCTGGGATTGCGAGTCGGGAAGGCGACGCCGCTTTCGGGATGGCGCGTTAGCTGGGAAAATCCTGCTTCCACCGCGTCGAGAACTCGTTCGGCGGCGGCCTGGTCGTCCCGCGCGATGGAAGCGTAAATCTCCGGCAAGTCCTGCTCGATAACCGCGGGATGGCGCTCGAGGCGGAGTTCAGCCACGACGCTCAGCCGCGGCGCGCACTTCTTGTTTCCAATCACTCCCCAGCGGGGCTGAAGGACCATCAAGCCGGGTTTGGAGATGCGACTCAAGCTCTGCCTGCTCGCAATCGGCGCGCACCAAGGCGACCAGATATTCTTCCGTGGAGGAGAGACCCGCCGCTTCCGCGCGACTCTGTAGGGCGGCGGCAATTGAATCAGACAGGGAAATGGTGACGACGCTCATCGGATTAGGCTCTCCGAAAGATTCACGGACTTTCGAGATTCGACAAGCTCATACATCTCTCGGCAACTGCACGAATAGACAAACGCTCGGATACCGCATTGCGGATTATTCACCTGTAGCATGGACGGAGGCGACGCCAACGCCGTCTCGCTGGTGGTGAACTGCGAGTCGCAGGAGGAGATCGATGGGCGAAGCCGGCCGCTACTCGAATTCGCCGAGCGGTACACGCTTCACTGAAGCTTGCCTTAGCCGGGAAGCGCGAGCAGCGCGCGGGCTGCCTCGGGTAGGGTGTGTGCGGTAACATCGGGTGGTGACATGGCGGAGGAGCCGCGCGGTTGTTTGCGCGCAATGTAAGCGGTCGTTAGGCCAGCCTTGGACGCGCCGTCGATGTCCCAGTCGTGCGCGGCGACGAGCGCTAGGTCGGCCGGGGCAAGGTCGAGTTGTTTCGCGGCGTGGAGATAGACGGCGGCCGCAGGTTTCCACTGCTTCACTTCTTCGATGGAGATAAATTTCTCGATCGCATCCTCGAGGCCCGCGCCGGCAAACATCTTCCCTGTCGTCGCAGCGCTGCCGTTGGTGAGAGCGGCGACGCGAATCCCGGCATCGCGCAGGAGTTGGATGCCTTCTTTGACATCGGGATGAATAGGGAGAGTGGCGAAGCTCTTGATCACGCCTTCCATCTTCTCCGCGTTCGGCTCGATCTTGTTTTCGGCCAAGAGCGACGCGAGTGCGCCGGTCGCAATTTCGGCGAAACTTTTGTAGGTGCCGGTGACCTGGAGCGCAAAGGCGTCGCGCAGGACGCGCGGAAACCAAATCTTCAAGGCGCCGGCTGGGAGTCCGAGTTCGCTCAATTTTTCGTCGAGCGAATCGATGGCAAAACAGGTTTCGATGACGTCGAGGACGACGGCCTTTGGTTTGTGTTGCATAGTTTGAAGCGGAGGTTTAGCGGCGTGCAGGCGGTGGCGAAGGAGAGAAATTCCGAGCGTGGCCGCGCCTGCTCCGAGAGCGAGCAAACGCAGAGAGCGTCTTCGGGTGATTGAATCCATCCGGAGAACTATCGCGCCTCATGTCAGCCGCGCGCGTTCAGCGTGTGGTTGGCGCGCGTTTGCGGCCAAGGAGGTCCCGGCGCGCGTATCGATAAGAGCCAGCCAACCTCTCCCGGAGATCTCTATGTCAAAAGCAGCATTCATCATCCTCGCCGCCGGCGATACGGGCGAGAGTCTCGGGCGCGTGGTGAACGCGTTCATGGGCGCACTCGAATACGCGAAGGAAGGCGGGGGCGAAGCTCGCATCATTTTTGATGGCGCCGGGACGCAAGCGGCCGCCGAGTTCTCGAAGAAAGATCACAAGTACAACGAGCTTTTCGAAAAGGTGCGCGGCCAGATCGAAGGTGCGTGCAGCTACTGCGCAGGCGCGTTTGAGGTAACCGACAAGATCAAGGAGGCGAACATCACCTTGATCGATGAGTTCAAGGGCCATCCGAGCTTCAAGAAGCTGATCGACGACGGGTATCAGGTGCTGGTGTTTTAAAGGGCGGTCCGGCCGCGACCAATGGCCGGACTGGCGTCGTCGCGGCGAAGTAGTCTCCCCAGGGAGGCGCAATTTCACGGGATGGAAAGCTGGTAAAACGACATCGGTTGCTTCAGGCGAAGCCGCCACTCGTGATTCCCCATGCAAAAGATCACGCCGTTTCTTTGGTTTGATGCGCAGGCGGAGGAGGCGGTCGCGTTTTATCTCTCGGTCTTTAAGGACGGGAAGATTCATACGACG
>JBBSGS010000031.1:0-15790 GCA_038253875.1 Chthoniobacterales bacterium | reverse complement strand
GGAAGAAGCGAAAGAAAGCGTTCTCGCGCGCGTAGGGTGAGAATTTTGCTCGATGAGTGCGTGCCGGCTCGATTGGCACGGTCTTTTTTGCACCATTCCGTTCTGACCGTTTCTCGCCGGGGATGGTCGGGCATCAGTAACGGCGAATTGCTCGGCTTGGCGGAAAAGGAATTTGATGTCTTGCTTACCGTCGATCGCAAACTGTCGACCCAGCAAAACCTAACAAAATTCGACATCGCGGTCCTTCTCGTTCGCGCTCCCTTCCGATCGCCTCGAAGACATCCTCCCGCTTCTCCCCGAAATTTTAGCGGCATTAAAAAAGACGAGCGTTGGAACGTTGACCGTGGTGGGCCGGTAACGATACCTGTGCCTTGGCGCGCATGAAGATCGACCTGCACACCCACATCCTCCCGCACGATTGGCCCGATCTTGACGCCAAATACGGCTACAGCGGATTCGTTAGGCTGGAGCATCACAAGCCCTGCTCTGCACGGATGATGATCGGCGACCGCTTCTTCCGCGAGATCGGCGACAACGCGTGGGACCCCGCGCAGCGGATTGAAGAATGCGATCGGACAGGCGTTTCCATGCAGGTCCTCTCGACCGTGCCGGTCATGTTCAGCTACTGGGCGAAACCGGCTGACGCGCTCGATCTTGCGCGTCGCTTGAACGACCACATGGCCGAGGTCGTGCGGGCCCATCCGACACGGTTCTCTGGTCTTGGGACCATTCCGTTGCAAGATCCGAAGTTGGCTGCGCAGGAATTGCAGCGCTGCGTTCGCGACCTGGGTCTGCACGGCGCGCAAATCGGGACGCACGTCGACGCCAATGTCCATTTGTCTGCCACGGCGCGTAACCTCGACGACCCCGCACTCGATTCCGTCTGGAGCGCGGCCGAGCAATTGGACGCCGCGATCTTCGTCCACCCTTGGGACATGGCCGGTAAAGAACGAATGCCGAAATACTGGCTCCCATGGCTTGTCGGCATGCCGGCCGAGACCTCGCTCGCGATCTGTTCGATGATGTTCGGCGGAGTTTTCGATCGGTTTCCAAGACTCCGGGTCGCCTTCGCTCACGGCGGCGGTGCCTTTCCTTTCACCGCGGGTCGCATTGCACATGGCTTCGAGGTGCGGCCAGACCTGTGCGCGGTGGATGTTCAAAGCAATCCGCGAAGTTATCTCGCGCGGAAGGACGAGTATGACGAGGTGACTCCGGCGCGCTTTTACGTGGATTCACTGGTCCACGATCCCGACGCCTTACGATTCCTTCTCAAGCTTTTCGGGGCAAAGAGGGTGGCGCTGGGTTCGGACTATCCCTTTCCGTTAGGCGAAGCCAGTCCGGGAAAGCTCGTGGAAGCAATGAGCGATCTCTCTGCTCAAGATAAAGCTCAAGTGTTATCGGAAACCTGCCGGGGATTTCTCGGCATCTAGGGCCTACGACGAAATTCGCGATCACCCGCGTCCAGGCGATGGCACGGGAGAGCCTGGCGGGTTGGAGACTCGCGTCACAGCTGTCGCCCGCGGCGAAGGATTAACCCAACTGCGCCAGCCTTCGGTCAGCTCCAGCCAAAGCCAGCGCCGTAAGGCTTTCACGATAAGTCCTGCGTCAGTAGGTTTGAGGGTGTAGCCGGGTATCAAACAGCGTCTGCCCCGGTTCTTCCGGCCAAGCATGCCCAGGCGGCGGCGGCGCCGCGCGATCTGCGCGAAACGGCGGTTGTAGCCGCGAATGAGATGAAAGAATGGGCGGGAAACCGATTCCGAAAACGGCGGTACCAAAAGAGCCTTCGCACCTAACTTATAAGGCTGCGAAGCAATCCCGAGATAGTAAAAACCGAGATCCATAATCAGCGCGAGACTCATCAGGTCGAACTCGCCCATATACTCATACTTGTCGCGGTAAACCGCTTCGAACCAGGATCGATGACTCGCGCCGTAAACCTTGTCGTGACGCGCGATTCGAGAGTCGATCGGTTCTCCGCTTCGTTCCGCCGCAATCAGCTCCGCCGCGCTCGTGCTCGTGAAAGAAATCCAATCCATTCCAGGGCTGTAAAAGGGATCGATAAAAGCAGCAGCATCGCCCACGAGCACGAAGCCATCTCCCGCCAAGGTCGTGCTAAAATAGGCAAGGTTTTTGCGCCAGTGCACGTCATCCGGATCGCTTTCCGCATCGGCAAGCATTTCGCGTCCTACGGGGTGTCGCATTAGGAATGCTTTGAGTCTGTCAGCCACCTTGCCTTCCTGAGGCCAATCAACGAGACGTTGGTCAAAGACTACACCCACACTTACATCGCCTCCTTTCAGCGGAATCCACCAGCTCCACCAGCCGTCGCCGACAACGTGATTGGTGGCTGTCCCGCGAATCCCATAGACCGCGCCGGACCACTCGGGGTACTTCTCTGCCAACTCCCGGCTATCCCAGTCCTTCACCCCTTTCCAACGTGCCCACGCCGAGGCGGTCGGATGATCGCTATTCTGTACGAACCAGCCGTTCTTCCGCGCGAGCAGCGCGGCGACACCTGAAGCATCCACCACCCAGCGTGAGCGAATCGTTCTCGAGTTATCGCCTTCCTTAAGAGTAATTGTCTGCTCCGCTCCGGGCGAAAGCTGCACGTTGCTCACCGTCGCAGGACGCAAGAGCTCTGCGCCGGACAGGCAGGCGCGCCGGAGCACTTCTTCATCAAAGGTCGCGCGGTCGAGTTGATAGGAGGGGAGACGGACTTGATAACGCCCTCCTAGCTCACTCGCTTCACTAAGATCTTTTACGTCATCATTTGTGAACCAAAAGCGCAAGCCCTGTTTTGCGAGATGGTTCTCGTTAAGGTATTGAGTCAGCCCTAAAACGCGTCCCATGAAGTAAGTGCTTACTTCTACGGTGGCCTCGCCGACCCGGCGCGAGAATCGGGACGACTTCTCCACAATGAGGACGCGCAGCTCCGGATTGTGGCGCAGTAAGAGAGTAGCTGTGGCCGCACCCGACATGGAACCGCCGATCACGACGACATCGTAATCTGAGTTGGAATGAGTGCTCACGCGGGAATTGGGGCGGCCTCAGGCGCCATTTCACCCGCCCTGGCCGGGACGAGCGAGAGCCGGGGGGAGAAGGGAATGAAGCGTTGCGCGCGGACGAAGAAATAAAAGACCCACATCCGCCAGCGCACGGCAAAGCTTTTTCCGGCGTTACCTGCGAGCAAGGCGTTCACCGCTGGCGCGATTTGCAGGATCTCGGTCGGGTTCATGAAGACTTCCATGAACTCTTTGCCGCTATACCATGAGGTCACGAACCTGAGATACATTTCCATCACCGAGCTGATTGTGCGCTGATAACTCTTGAATAGCTTTCGTTTCCGAGACGGATCGCGCAGCACCTCTTCAAGGGTGTCCGCCGCTTTCTCTCCCGACATGACTGCCATGTAAACGCCGCTGCTGAAAACCGGATCGATGAATCCGGCCGCATCGCCCGCCAGGAGCCAGCGGTCTCCGTACAGCTGTACGTTTCGATAGGAGTAATCACCGGCTGAGTAGACAGGTGTCACCCGCTCGGCTTTGGTCATTCGCTCGGCGACGAGCGGCTGTTCGTTAATGCATTTCTCCAAAACCGCCTCGGGCGAGAGTTTCAGCGCGCGAAAGGAGCTTGTGTCCATGACCACGCCGACACTCATGCGCGTGGGAGTCAACGGGATCATCCAAATCCAGCGATCGAGCCCGCGCACCATGCGTATGAGTGTGCCATCGATCCCACTCGGCCGTTCCACATTTTCAAAGTGGGCGAAGATGGAAAACTTTTGCAGATGATTGTAGGACTTCTTTAGCTTGAACAAATTTCCGATCATCGTCTGGCGGCCGCTGCAATCGAGCAGGTAGCGCGCTTCTACCGTCGCTGGGGAGTTATCTGTCATCGCCAGCTCCAGCCGAACGCTATCCTCTCGCAGCGTGAACTTCTGAACGGAGGTTTCCTCGCGCACCTCCGCGCCTTTCGCGCGCGAATTATTCAGGAGCAGGGTGTCGAACTCGGAGCGCGTGACCTGGTAGGCCCGATCGCGCTGAGAGCGAAAACCATCTTTGAAATAAAACTTCACTTCACGTGTTCCGCAGGCAGCGACGATTTCGCCGCCGTACTTCGGCATGAAAGCGCGGTCCATTTCTTCGCGCACGCCGAGCCGATCGAAGGTCGTCGTACTGAAAGGCAGGAGCGATTCGCCAATGTGAAAGCGCGGAAACTTTTCCCGCTCGAGAACGACCACCCGCCGCCCCGCCTGGGCAAGCAACGTCGCCGCGGTGCTGCCGGCCGGCCCACCGCCGATGATGGCTACGTCGTAAAGGTCGTCATTCATGAGCCGATCATTTTAGCGTGATTCGCCGAGAAGCAAACCCGCCGCTTGGTTCTTTTGAGGGCGACAATTAATGGATTGCTTTGGCATGGCTTCGTCAGTAAAGAAATCTCCATCATGAGCGGAATACGATTGCTCGTCGGCACGCGCAAAGGCGCTTTTATTCTGACCGCAGATGGCCGGCGCGCCAACTGGGAAATCAGCGGACCGCACTTTGCCGGTTGGGAGATTTATCATGTGAAAGGCTCGCCCGTGGAGCCGAATCGGATTTATGCCTCTCAATCCACGAGTGGTTTGGCCAGTTGATCCAGCGCTCCGAGGATGGCGGCAAGACCTGGGAACCGGTCGGGAAAGATTTCGTTTACGAGGGCGTGCCCGGCACCCACCAATGGTATGACGGGACCCAGCATCCTTGGGAATTCAAACGCGTCTGGCATCTCGAGCCATCGCTCACTGACCCGGAAACCGTTTATGCGGGCGTGGAGGATGCCGCTCTTTTTCGGAGCACGGATGGCGCAAAAACATGGCAGGAACTCCCGGGGCTCCGCGCCGCGAAAGGCAAGCTCTGGCAACCCGGAGCCGGCGGGATGTGCCTGCATACGATCTTGCTCGACCCAAGCAATCCCGAGCGCATTTTCGTCGCTATCTCGGCCGCGGGCGCCTTCCGCAGTGATGACGCCGGCCAGACATTTCAGCCCATCAATCGCGGCCTCAAATCTCCCTACGAGCTACCCGATCCGGACGCGGAAGTAGGTCACTGCGTCCATCGCATCGCTTTGCATCGATCGCGGCCCGGAGTGCTCTTTATGCAGAAACACTGGGACGTTATGCGGAGCGACAACGCCGGAGACTTATGGACCGAAGTGAGTGACAACCTTCCCTCCGACTTCGGCTTTCCCATCGACGTGCACGCACATGAACCCGAAACCATCTATGTCGTCCCGATCAAGAGTGACTCCGAACACTTTCCACCAGACGGCAAGCTGCGTGTCTATCGCAGCCGCACCGGCGGGAACCAGTGGGAACCTCTCACGAAAGGTCTTCCGCAGCGTGACTGTTATGTGAATGTATTGCGAGATGCGATGGCGGTCGATGCGCTCGATGAGTGTGGCATCTACTTCGGCACCACGGGAGGACAAGTCTACGCCTCGGCCGATGCCGGCGATACTTGGAATGCCGTAGCCCGAGATCTTCCCGCTGTCCTGTCCGTCGAGGCCCAGACTTTACCATGATCCGGGTCGTGCTCCCGGCGCATCTGCGCAATCTCGCCCGCGTCACGGATGAAGTGCAGCTCGAGATCGAAGGGGAGATCACGGTAACTTCGATCCTCGACGCCCTCGAAGCGAGTTACCCGGTACTGCGAGGCACCGTTCGCGACCCAGCCACACTGAAGCGAAGGCCGCTCGTTAGGTTCTTTGCCTGTGGCGAAGATGTTTCCCACGAAACCTCCAGTACTCCACTTCCCCAGGCGATCGCCAGAGGGGCCGAGCCTCTCTTCATTATCGGTGCCATGGCCGGCGGTTAAGCCCCCGCCATATCTCTCCGACGACGCAGTATTCTTTGCTGGCTTCCTGGCTTCCAGATCAATTCTGGCCCAGCTGCCGGAGATACTCCCGGTCCCATGCTGCGGGAATGCTTTCGCGCGGCGAATACGGGCCTGGCCGATATGCGCGCGACGCTATCCCGCTCTGACTTAGCTCGCAGACATGCCAGTCCTGCCTGTTAGTCATATCCCAGAACTTGATCGCATCCTCCGGGTTGTAGCCAGGGGCGGCGATCCCGGCCGCCTCCGGATGGAAATACCAATCGCAGGCGATGAGCGTCCGTCTAGGAGACTGCGGCCGGATCAGGTGCACCATCACATAGTCAGGATGGAGACTCAGGAGCACGTTCGGAAAAAGAGAATAGTAGAACACGCGCGCATGATCCTCTTCCCCGATTTCGCCCACGGGCAAGGCGCAGGTTTTCCCGCTCATTGTTAGGCTCTGGCCTTTCGCGATTGTCATGAACCCGCCCAAAAACGGCCCTTCCGAAAGATCGTTCTCCGCCGAGTCGGCAGGGGACACTTTAGAGAGCGCGGGATGCACCAGCGGACAATGGTAGCACTCCGAGTAATTCTCGAAGATCAGTTTCCAATTGGCCTCGACTTGGTACTCGATCCGCCGGGCCGAACGAAGCAGCGGCAGATTCCAATGGGCAAACTTTCCCGCAAGCGGCGCGAAGACCTCCTCGAGCGGGTGCGACGCATTCGCCAGACTAACGAATATAAAACCTTCCCACAGCCGCAGGCTCACCGGGGGCAGCGGGAAATCTGCTTTTTCGAACCCTGGTACCGAATCCATCGAAGGCGCACCGAGCAACCGGCCATCGAGTCCGTACGTCCAGGCATGATATGGACACTGAATCGCCGCGAAAGAACCGCTTACTTCCTCGCACAGCCGCGTCCCGCGATGGCGGCAAACGTTGTAAAAACCATGAAGGCATTGCTTCTGATCGCGTGCGATGATCAGGCTCTCCCCCGCAACCTCCTGAATGAAGTAGTCGCCCGCCTTCGCGAGCTGACCTTGATGCCCGACGCAGATCCACTGCTGCGCAAAGATTTGTTCCCGCTCAGCGCTGAACAACTCCTGTGAAACAAAGTAACGCTGAGGCAAAGTCCTCGCGCCCGCGGTGTAACTTTCCGTGGTCTTTCGAAAGCCTCTTGCCGTCCGGTTATCAATCAGCGATGACATCTCAATTCCGCTACAATGCGATCGTCGGGTCGGGCATAATACCAGCCATCTCCGGAAAGACGAGTTTCTTCTTTAGCTCCCGCCGCAGCAGGAGCAGGTTTACGCAGGCCTGCACGAGTTGCGACACGACCGAGAGATACCAAAGATAACGGATCTCAAAGCCCGCCTGCCGCGACAGCAATACGGCCGGCAGAGCAAAGAAAAACAACCGCATCATCGAACTAAGCAATGGCGGAATGGTATTCCCAAGACCCTGAAAAACGCTGGAGCTGGAAAAGACAACGCCAGCGGCCACGAAATTCAGCGCGGCAATGCTCAGGTATTCACTCCCGAAGGAAATCACCCGGGGATCCTTCGAAAATCCACGAAGAAAAAGCGCGGGCAAAAAATGGGCCACGAGGGCGAGCAGCAACATGATTGCCGAGGCCAGGCCGATTGCGACATAGACCGATTTCCGCACTCGATCTGCCCGACGCCCGCCAAAATTCTGTCCTACCACTGGACTGACTGCAAAGCTAAGCGCTACCACCGGCAGAAAGAGCGCTTGCATAACTCTCGCGCCGATGCCAAAGCCCGCCTGCGCCGCCGGGCCGAAGCCACGTATGATGCCATAGACAATAACGATATAGAGAAAGAGCAGGGCAAACTCCGCTCCAGCCGGCAACCCGATCCGGAGCATCGCCCACCGAGTCTCGAATTGCGGGCGCCACAAGGCTTTCCGAAATCTAAGATAATCATACTTCCTGACGAAATAGAGAATCGTCAATATATCCGCGGCGAGGATGGAAATGAACGTCGCCAGGGCGGCGCCAGTAACCCCGAGCCGGGGCAGACCGATGAGGCAGACGAGCAGGCGCGAGCACCATGTTGAGCACCACGCTCAGGACCTGCAATCCAACGGCCGGTTTCACAATCCCTGTCGCGCGCAAAGCTGAACCGAGAGTAACCAAGGGAAACTGCAAGAGCAGACCAGGGATGAACCAAAGCAGGTAACTTCTGGCAAGGGTTGCAGTGGTAGCGTCAGCGCTCAAAGAGTTAGCGTAAGGCACCCGCAGAAGGAACCCGACGATACCCAGGCACAGCCCGATGAGGACCGACATCGACAGCGATTGGTTAAAGATTAGCTCTGCGCGCGGCTGATCTTTTTGGCCGGCGGCTTGGGCGATAAGGGTTGTCGTTCCCACTCCGAGCATTTGGGTAAGAGCGAGCACGATCATGGTGAGGTTGCCCGCCACGCCGACGGCAGCGATGGCTTCCTTGCCGAGCCGGCCGACCCAATAGAGATCGGGCCAGAAGATAAAGCGTTTGCACTGCCATGCTGACGGCCAGGAAAGCAGCCATCTGGATCAAATGCTTGAGGACGGAGCCTTGGGTCAGGTCTTTCACGGCTCGTGGCTTCGGCTGAGTTTGCGCTAACAAGCCTCAATCGCAACTTCGCGCGCTTTCGATTCTCGACATGCAGCCATCCGCGGCGGCAAAATCCCGTCATGATTAAAGGAAGCGACATTCGAAAAGCCGAGTATGCGATCGAGCCAATCCTGCTCGATCGCTGGTCCCCGCGCGCTATGACTGGCGAGGAAATTCCCGTCGAAGAATTAATGAGGCTCTTCGAGGCCGCGCGCTGGGCGCCTTCGTCGTTCAACGCCCAACAGTGGCGCGCGCTTTATGCCCGCCGCGATACAGAGCATTGGGCGGCGTTCCTTGGTCTGCTTGCCGAAGCCAACCTGTCCTGGGCGAAGAACGCTGCCGCCCTCGTGCTCTTCATCTCGCGCACGCGCTTCGAATACAACGATGAACCTTCCATCACTCATTCCTACGACACCGGCGCGGCCTGGCTGAGTTTCGCTCTGCAAGGTTTCCGGCAAGGTCTCGTCGTGCATGGGATGGAGGGCTTCGATTATGAAAGGGCGCGAGTCGAACTCAAGATCCCAGCTGAGTTTCAAATCGAAGCGATGGCCGCAGTCGGAAAGCCGGCGGGTAAGGAAAACCTTCCGGAAAAGCTGCAAAGCCGCGAAAGCCCTCCGCGGCGGGCCGCCGCGATGAGCCGATCGAGCATGGCGTTGGCGCGCGCATCCTTTGCCCGATGTAGAACTCGCCATGCACATGATGTTGCGCATCATCGATCCGCCGACCCAGCGCCGCGAAGAAATCCCCGCCATCGACCAGCAACCGGGTTTCGTTCGCGCTCGAGATGGCGTATTCATTCAGACACGAGAGCAATTCGACGCGCAGACGCTCAGCCTCTGGCAAGTAGGCGACGGCCGCGCGGGTATCGGCACTCACCCGGCGCTCCTCACGCGCGCCGGAGGCATCCATCTCGCGGGTGGCGCGGAGCCGTTGCCTAACGAGTATCCGTCCCGAAGATGAAATCGAAAATCGTGCCGCCGTAAGGGAAGAGGATGCCGGCCCAGATTCACGCCAGCGTCGAAGCGGGCGGTTTATTCTGAGCAAAATGCGCGGAATGGTCGCCCAGGTTAGGAGGTATCCAATCCAGACGACGGACCAATGCATCTGCCACGAGCATGGAGCAGTGAGCGGGTATCATTCAGTTGATAAGAGTTTTGGGCCAAAAGAGCGTGCGATGGCGAACTCCGGGTAGCGCACGCGTCCCGCGTGCTGGCGAAGGCCTCCCCGCATTCGCGAACTCTTCTTGAACGACAGCGTGCCCGAGACGTTCGCGCGACAAGGAAAGTTTGTCACCGCGAGGACGCGGCGACCAGCACGCGAAACGCATGCGCTACCCGAATCAGACTCCGTTCCCGCTGTCCGGATCGTCACAAAAACCAATCTATCCGAGCGGGGGGCCGAGAGCCCGGGTTGTCCTTCGGCATTCGTGCGCGTTACCATCCCTCGCATCTCCGCACACTCCGCGGGCGCAAAACTTCCGGCGATCAATTCATGGAGCGCGTATTATTTACAGGATGAGTAGTTCCAGGGCGCTGCCACTCGTCTCCCCAAACCTGAAGCCGGACGAAGGTCACGACCGGTACGATCTCCGCAGATGGGATGTGGAATTCCTGCGGACACGCGAATTTCTCCGGGGCCGGCGTTTCGGAATTTCGAACAAGGCCAAGTCCGTCCAGTTTCCGGTGCGGATGCTGCGCTATTGGTTCACCTACCATCTGCTCGCCGCCGAATATCGCCGCTTCGGCCGCGCACTCGAGATCCTGGAACTCGGCGTCCACAATGGCCAGATGCGGACCTTCGCGCAGTTCGCCGCCGAGCGGATTCGCGATCGCGCGCAGGCGCCGCGTTGGAGCCGCTGGGTCGGGGTGGACGCCGTCCCCAAGCGAAACATCCTCAGGCGCGCCGGCTACAAAGATGTGGTGCAGGCCGATATCGAAGCCCGCAATGTGGCTCTTCCCGACGGCTTCGACACCGTTATTTGCCTCCATATCCTCGAGCACACTGCCGACCCGGGAGGCGCGCTGCGCAAAGTCGCGGCGGCCCTGCGCCCGGGTGGCTCGGTCATTGGCGGGTCGCCAGTGCTTCCGCATTTTCTCATCGGGCTGCGCGAGCGGCAGCTGCACCGGACCGCGCAACGTCTCGGTCACGTTACAGTTTTCTCGCCCGCACGAGTCCGCGAGCTGGCGGAGGCCGCTGGCCTGACGATCGAATTCCTCTCGGGCGCTTACTTCATGCGACACAAGGGATTCATCCTTGAGAACTCTCGCGCCTGGCTGAAGTTTAACCTGAAATGGGGGCGGGCCGTGCCGTGGTGGCCAGGCGAGATTCACTGGCTGGCGCGAAAGCCACGCGAATAAACCGGGCAGCGCCGGCGTCTCATCCGCGCCTCCAAAGGGGCCGATCTTACCTCCGCGGACGAATCTTACTATATCCGCATGACAAGCCGCTCATCCATGAACCGCGTCGCCACCATTTTTGTTGTCATCTTGCTGCGCGGGCAAATCTTCGCCGCCGATCAGAACGCTAATGATACGAGCGACTGCCCGCGTGCCACCACTGCCTGGCAACAGGTGGCCAACCGGGATGGCCTCGTCATTTACAGCCGCACTCGCGCCGGCTCAGCGATCAAGGAATTCAAGAGCGTGGGCCAGATCGATTCCCCTGCGCGCGCGGTCTACGCCGTCCTCAACGACACGAAGGCCTATCCGAGCTTCATGCCGTACTCCGCGGAAGTCCGGGTCCTGAAGCAGACTGACGGTGTCATCATTGCCTACCATCGCCTGGCTCTGCCGGTGGTTGAAGACCGCGATTATACCCTGCGTTCCGAACATTCGAAAAGCTCCGGGCCCGAAGGCCCTATCTATCACATCCACTGGGAGCCGGCTAATGATCTCGGGCCGGCTCAAAAACCGGGCGTGCAGCGTGTCAAAGTGTGCGAAGGAAGCTGGCTCATCGAGCCGACCGGCGCGGGCACCACGCGCGCCACTTATCTTATCTATAGCGACACCGGCGGCAAAATCCCAGCCCTTTTCGCTAATAATGCCAGCCGGATCGCGATCCAGAAAGTCTTCACCGCGATCCGAAAAGAGGCGCACGAGCCGAAGTATACCGCCGCGAAAGGCTAGGCACGTTCGCCGCAACGGTAGTCGGCGTTTGCAGCCGGCCTTCGGCGTGTCGCAGTACCTTTGCTCAACTAGGTGCAGTGTAACCCAAAGTTATGATATGGACGTGCCTCCGTTTATCGTGGACATGCGGCCGTAACGCAGCCTGCGTAGCAGGGAAGGCCGGGCTTTCCAGCATATCCCTCGGGAGGGACGCGCTTATGCGCGTCCAGTTTCACCTGTTACACTGCATTGCGCCGGGGTAGAAGCGGCCTTTCACATGAAAGGCCCGGCCCGCAGCGCCGCGCCTCGCTCGTTCCGACCAGCAGGGGCCGCGCCTTTTAGTTAGCGTTACCTGTCCGGCTGGGTCGTACTGCCTTCCGGCGCGACTTTGCCCTGTTTATTGCCCTCGGCATTCCGGGCTTCGACGCTCCCCGCTTCCACCCATTTCCCTGGGAGCCAGCCGCCTGGTTCAGGTGGAATCCAAACGTATTCCCGACCGTTAACGTACTTCGTTTTGCCCTTGCTCTTGCTCTTGCCTTGGGTGTTAGCCGCCACGGTCTTCGTCGCCCCGGCGGCCGCAATTTCCCCGGTCAGTTTCATGGGATGGTCGACTGGTACTTTCATCGCCACACCGCCATGAGAAAATTTTGCTGCCGGTACAGAGTCGGCATCCACTTTTTTCTCTCCCACGTTCACCACCAGGGCGTACGGGCCGCCTTTGACAGAGCCTTTGGAATTGAAGAGCACGACGTAATCGCCAGCCGCCAGGCTCGGAGTCGCGAAAGCCCCGCCGCTATCGGTCTTACCTTTGTAAACGACTTTGCCGGCCGAGTTCGAGATCGTCACTTCCACCGCCGGCGCGGAAGCCGCCTGGGCCAGCGAAGCAAGGCCGAGAAAAACAAGCAGTGAGAACAGAAACGAGCAACGGAACGTCTTCATCTTGGGGAACATTAAAGACTGCCGCGGGAGTCCGCAAGTGCAAGAATCACGGCCGCGGCTGACGGAAGATGGCTTGCCGAAGCTCTCGAAGCGAACCGCTCGCGTTCATATTGTTCGTCGCTGACCTTCTCCATCCACTCGACGACTTTACCGTCGAGCGCTTTCCTGAATGGCGATATGCGTCATGGCTGCTGTCGGCGTGTCGCCATGCCAATGCTTCGAGCGCCCTGCACCGTGATCTCCGCGGCGGCCTTATCGATCTCACGCAAATCGTCCGGCGTGAGTTCGACTGAGGCCGCGCCGAGGTTTTCTGTCGCGTCAGGCGATGGCGGGAAATAATATTCCAAGGAGCTTCATTGCGTCTGGCAAAGGCAGAAAAAATTATTTTCCAGGTCTCTGTTGCGTCTTGCGTGTTTGAAAAACTACTGCGCCGCCCGCGCACGGCAAAACATCCGCGTCTTCTCGTGGGGTAGGAATTGAGAAGGCGGTGGCTTCGGCCCGTGTTATCCACCTCCTTAAATTTATTTATTGAATCGCTGAAAAATAGTTTGGAAACCCTTGACGCCCCGGGCATTTTTTCAATAACACGAGCAAATATGAAACAAATTCCCCTTGGAATAGCCGGGCTGGCTTTGCTCGCCGGCGGTCTGCTTGCAACTTCATCCTCGGCGCGCGCTCAGGACGAACCTCAACCGGTTACTTCGCGCGCCCTCGCGGCCAGCGTGGACTACGGCAACGACGCCGTCTTCCAGCCGGACAAACACGGGGTCGATTTCGATCAGCTCGGCTTGCGACCGCAACAGGCGATCAACCTCACGGTGCAATTCCCGGTGGAAATGGCCGGGCAAACTATTCTGGTGGAGCCGCTCGACGGAGGGACGGCCACGTTACCCGAGGAGGGCCTCATCGTGAGCAGTGAGGGCACCGTGAGTTTCCAGTTCCAGGCCAGCGAAGACCCGGGCGCTTGCCGCATCGCCGTCCATCAGCCCGATGATTCGAATTTCATCCACCTCTGGGTAGTCGACCCCCAACACCCCGAAACCACCCCGGAACATCTCCCGGGCGTTTACTGAGAAAGTAACTAAAGAAGATGAAACACTCCTTCTCTCGCGTCCTCAGCAAGCTTTCCCTCCTAAGCCTCTGCCTCGCCTCGCCTGCCTTCGGCCAGGGCAACGATAACCCCACCGGGGAGACTGGTGTTTTCAATGGCAACAGCAACACCGGCTGCTCCTACGATCCTTATACCGGCAACGCCACCCGCACGATTCCCGACATCACCGTCACGGGGGCGGTTGGCGCCTATCCATTGGTCTGGGCCCACACCATGAACAGCCGCGGAGGCGGCGGCTATTTTGGCGCAGCAGGCGGCTGGCGTCACTCCTACCAGTGGAGTTGCACCGCCTTCAATAACCCGCTGCGGAACACCGCCACCTCGTACACCGTCTCTTATCCCGATGGCCGGGTTATTTCCTTCAGCGGCAATCCCATGGTCGGTCCGGCGGGGGTGAGGGATCGCATTGGGGTGAGCTTAAGCGGGGACGAAGTGGTCCTTTTTCTGCCCGATGGCGGGCAGGTTAGCTTTCCCCAGAGGGTGGTGCAAGGAGGTGGCGAATACGAGATTTTCGTCGATCCCCCGTCGCAAATCACCGATCCGAACGGCCAGATTACGACCCTCTCCTACGACACGGCCGACAAATTAATCCAGGTGACGGAGCCGGCCGGGCGCTGGCTGAAAGTCTATTACAACACCGACAAAACCATCAACCGCGTCGATGCCGGCTTCAGCGCCAACCCTCTGACGCAAAGAGTGACGTACGTTTACGGGAACAGGACCTTTGGGACCTACACTTACAACGTCCTTCTCAATGCCAACTATAGCGATGGCACCGGCGCCGCCTACACCTATCAGGCTTCCAATGTCTCCGCCTCGGGCATTCCGCTCATCAAAACCTGCGCCGATGTGCGCTACCCCGGGCCGATGAAGAACATCACCTATACCTTTCTGGCCGGGGCATCCCAGGGCCGGCTTTACCAGAGTTCCGCACGGGGAGCACAACCCCGGTTCTCACCTTCACGATCAATAGCGGTATCCGCAAGGAAACCCGCGGCGACGGGCCCAGCCGCACCTGGACCTACGGTGCCACGGCCGCCCCGTATCTCCTCAAGACTTACACCGATTTCCTCGGGAACCCGACCACGCTGGGCTACGATACCGACGGCCTCGTGAACGCGATCATCGATGCCAATACTCACAAAACCCTCTTCGAGCACCACCCCTGGAGCGGGGCCATCACCAAAATCACCCACCCGGGGGATGGCTCATCTTTTCAATATTTCTACGACGCAAACGGGTACCACCTCAAGAGTACGATCGACGAGTTGAATCACACCACTACTTACAAGCTGAATCCAGTCCCGAGCTTGACCCCGTATGAAATCGATCACCCGGGTGGCGGAGTGGAGCTCTTTAGTTACAATCGATACGGGCAGGTCACCTCTCACACCATGGTCGGAAACGACTCAACGAGCGCCAGTGGGGGCAAGGAAACCTTCACTTACGATACCGGCAACCGGGGGCGGCTCGTGCAGTCCTATCCCCCGGCGAGCAGCAGCGACCCCAACCCCTCCGCCCATCCAACCGTTTATGCCTACGACGGTGAAGACCACCTCTGGACCGTTACCGACCCGCTTGGGCACACCACCACACTCACACATAACGATCGCGGCCAATTAACCGTCGTGCAAAATCCCGACGCCGATAAAAGCCAGACGGTTTATGCATATAACGACGATGGGACGCTCAAATCGGTGACGACCGATCTCACTGCCGCCACCGCCGCTACGACCAGCTACAGCTACGACGACTACAAGCGCTTGGCGACGGTGACGACGCCGGGAGATTCCTCGGGAGAGGCAAGCCACGTCACCCATTTCTGGTATGACAATGCCGGGGCTGGTGTGAATGAGTATACCCATACCGATTCCAACGTGACCCGCCTGGTTACGCCGGAGGTGCACGTTAGGGTGACCGACTATGATAATAACCATCGCAAAATAACCTCTACCGCGGGAGCGGGCACTTTGGACGCCGCCAGCACCACCTACACCTACGATGCGGGGGGCAATCTGCAGACGATGAAAGATCCGAAGGGCAATCTCTGGAACTACGACTACGATGCGCGGGATCGCCTCATCGACGTGGACGATCCGATCAGCACCGACCGCAACAGCCTGGGCCACACCGTCAGCTATACCTACGACGCGCTCGGGAACAAGAAGTC
>JBBSGS010000030.1:0-16020 GCA_038253875.1 Chthoniobacterales bacterium | reverse complement strand
CGGTTGCGCAGCTTCTGAGAAGTCGGCGCTTCATTCCATTCGCGCATTAAAAGGTGGCGGGTCGTAAATTCATCGTGCAACTCATCGATTAACCAATTCCAGCTCTCGAAAATGCATCACATCCGCAAAGGCAGTGACCGGCCCTTGCTACTCGTGCACGGGTTGGGCGGCACCTTGCGTTCCTGGGGTCCCGTCCTTGATCTCTTGGCTGCAGAGCGCGAAGTCATCGCAGTCGACTTGCCGGGGTTCAGCATCACCCGCCCCTCGAACTGGCGCGCCGCCACGGCGGTGTCCTCGGTGCGGTGGTCGCGCTCGATCCAGGCGGCTTCTGGCGCGGCTGGCAGCGGCACTTCTTCTATCTTTCGATCGCGGTCTCGATACGACTCGTTAGGCTGCGGCGCCGCTGATCGCGCAGCGCGATCAGGCGCACCCTTCTCAAGCCCTCCGTATAGGGACAAGGACTGCGTCAGGCATTTGCCCGCGGATGTGCAGCCCCGCCGTCGAGTCACAAGCAATGGCCGCCGGCTGAACTCTTCGAAGAAGGATGGGTGTCGCTCGGCTCGCAAGATGCGTTTTCTCTACAACGCAGAAGAAACCAAAAGGAGAGACAAAATATGAAAGCAGTCGTATGGCACGGTAAGGAAGATGTTCGGGTGGACAACGTTCCAGATCCAAAGATTCAGGAAGAGGGCGATGTCATCGTGAAGATCGCTGCGACCGCGATCTGCGGGTCGGATTTACATCTCTACGATGGCTATCAGCCGACGATGGAGGATGGCGATATCCTGGGTCACGAGCCGATGGGCGAGGTGGTGGAGGTCGGCAGCGGCGTGACCAAGCTAAAGGTCGGGGACCGCGTGGTCGTGCCCTTCGTCATCGCCTGCGGCAAGTGCTGGTTCTGCGAGCAGACATTTTTTTCCTGCTGCGACACGACGAACCCGAATGCGAAAATCGCGTGCGAAGCGATGGGCGCATCGCCGGCGGGACTCTTCGGTTTCTCGCACATGCTGGGAGGTTTCCCTGGTGGGCAGGCGGAATATCTGCGGGTGCCGCACGCCGATGTGGGCCCGATTAAAATCGAGTCCGGTTTGCCGGATGAGAAGGTGCTATTCCTTTCGGATATTTTCCCGACCGGCTACATGGCGGCGGAGAATGCCGAAATCGAGGTGGGCGACACGGTGGCGATTTGGGGTTGCGGCCCGGTTTCGCAGTTTGCGATCCGCAGCGCGTGGATGCTCGGTGCCAGTCGGGTGATTGCGATAGATCGCGTCGCGGAACGGCTCGCGCTGGCCCGGGAAGCGAACGCGGAAACGATTAATTTTGACGAGGAAGATGTCTACGATCGCTTGATGGAGATGACCAAAGGGCGCGGCCCGGATCGCTGCATCGACGGCGTCGGCTGTGAGGCGCACGGAGCGGGAAGTTTCGACTCCGTCCTGGACAAGGTGAAGGCGACGGTGATGCTCGCGACCGATCGCGCGCACGTCATCCGGCAGGCAATCATGTGTTGCCGCAAGCAGGGGACCATCTCGGTTCCGGGCGTTTATGTCGGCGCGATCGACAAATTGCCCTTCGGCGCCGCGATGAACAAAGGCCTGACGATCAAGATGGGTCAGACGCACGTGCAACGTTATCTCCAACCGCTCCTGGAGAAGATCGAAGCGGGCGAGATTGATCCGTCGTTTGTCATCACGCACCGGCGGCCGCTGGAAGATGCCCCAGAGCTTTACAAGACGTTCCGCGATAAGGAAGACGGCTGCATAAAAGTCGTCCTGAAACCGTAAGGCGATGCGCAAAGCAACCGACATTTTCGCGCTCTTGATCGGCGCATTTTTAATCATCGAAGGAATTTGGGGCCTAACGAGTAAAGTAATCGTCGGTGTTCTCACCACCAATCTGACCCACGCGATCATTCATATCGTCTTGGGTCTAATCGGAATCGCGACCGGGTGGAGAGGGCAGGCGCGAGGATTCTGCATCTTTCTCGGGATTCTTTTGCTCGCGGTCGGGGGGCTCCGCTTCGTCCCCGGCGCGAGCGAGCTCATCGTCTCGCTTTTGAACGTCAACATCGCCGTCGCCTGGCTCAACATTGTTGTCGGAGCGGTGGCTTTGCTCGTTAGTCTGGCGGGCAACAAGTCTGAAATCAGAAACCCACATTAGCGGCACGGAATACGCCTAACGAGCAATGCTGTTTTTTATGGAAGGCAAACAGGTCGCGGTTCAGCTTTCTCCTCTTCAGTGCGGATTGAGCGGCCTTACGCCTCCACCGCCGCAGGAGCGACTGCCGGGACGGTGAAACGATAGGTCGGCACAACGCGCGACACGTGCTTCAAATCCAGCGGTTCGGTCCGAGAAAATACTGCCTGGGCCTCAGGCGGCAGGTTCTCATGGAACGGCTCGCTCACTAAAATTTGCCATCGGCCCGCGCGGTCGCAGAGCCGGGACGCGAGATTGACGGTGTGGCCAATCGCGGTGAAATCGCGCCGGGTTTCCGAGCCAATCGAACCGACGACCGCGCGGCCGCGATGGATGCCCACGCCTAACGCGAGGGGCCAACCTTCCGCCGCGATCTCCTGCCGAATGGCCAGGATCAATTCCTGCGCGCAGGCGAAAACTTTCGCGGCGGAGTTTTCTCCTTCGAGGAAAACCGCCATGACCGCATCACCGATGAACTTGTCGACGTCGCCGCCCGCCGAGACAACCGCGTCGGCTTGCAGGGCGAGAAGGCGGTTGAGTTCGCGGACCAAAAAAGTGGCTTCCCGGTCCTCACACCAACTGGTGAATCCGCGCAGATCCGCGAAGAGCACGGTCACTTCCAGCTCGGAACCGGCGAGCCATTGGGGATCGTCGCGGCTCCGGCGGACCGCCTCCGCGGTGAAGCGGGAGACATAGGGCAGAAGCGCCAATTTTTCGCCTAACGAGACAATCATTTCGTTAAAGACGCTGCCGAGCTGCTGCAACTCGTCCCCGCTCGTGACGCTGACCTGCACGTCGTGCTCGCCCGATTGAAAACGCCGGATGCCGGCGGAAAGTCTGTTCAATCCGCGGGTGATATTACGGGCGAGGAGCAGGCCCGGGATCATCGCGACAAGAAACGCCCCGGAGCCGACCGCGAGCGCGAGGAGCAACTCGTCGCGCTGGCGTTCGATGAAACGGCTGATTCTCGCGTCCGCCTCGATCAGCGCCACCGGCTCGCCGGCGCGATCAAGGACCGGGGCATAACCGCTGATCCAGCGACCGTTTTCGTCTTCGTAAACGGCGCTGCTCGTCGGCAATTTTGTTTTCCAAGCCTCGATGAATTGGGCGCGATTAGCGGCCCGAACGGTGTAGCGGCTCCCGATGAACGTTTTCTTTTGCAGCATGACGACGAACTCGGTTTCGAATGGAGTGGTCAGGCTCACCGGGCGCAGGATGTACATTTCGTTTTCGGCGAGCCCGTTGACCCGGCGGGAACGATCGAGAGTTCTTCGAGCATTTTCAAAAGCCGGCGAGCTGGCGTCGTTAGGGGAATGGATCGCGCTGATCTCAGCGCCGTTCAGGGCGAGCGCTGTCGTCCCGGCGGCGCTGCGCACGAAGGCCTGAAATTCCTCAAGCAACTGCGCGCGCCGAAAATGAAAGTTGATGCCGAGAATGGCGACCACGACGAGCACCGCTACGCTCGCCATCGCCAGGGCGATTTTGCTGCGCAGCGAGACGCGATGCGGCGTTAATGAATCGGCAGCCATATTCAGAAGGGCGAGTCCGGAGAATGTCGCCTCCCGGCCGCCGGCGTCGAGTCGGAAGCGCGGCTCGCGACGCGCCCCTTTCTCCGCATCTTGGAGCACTTGACCGCGCAATACTTTCTCCTCTTTCGCTGGCAGGTGCTCCGTTATCTCCAGCGCCATCCGCTGCTCGCGACGCTCAACGTCGCAACGGTCGCGCTCGGGGTCGCACTTTATCTCGCGATCCAGATTGCCAATCAAAGCGCCAACCGCGCATTCGAAGCGAGCGTCGATGTGGTGGCAGGGAAAGCGCAACTCGAGGTGAACGCGCCCGCCGGAAATCTGCCGGATGCGCTTCTGCCCAAGATCGCGCGCCAGCCCGGCATCGCGGCGGCCACGCCGATCGTTAGGGGATTCGTCACCCTCCCCCAATTTCCGGGCGAGTATCTCGATCTTCTCGGGATCGATATTTTTACGAACGAACCTTTTCGGACATTCCAGCTGACCGATTTCCGGGCGGAAACTTTCAACCTCCAGCAATGGCTGCGCGGCCCGCGCGTGATTGCGTTGAGCGAAGCGTTCGCGCAGCAGCACCAGTTGCACGCCGGCGATGAGCTGACGGTGCAGAGCAACGGCGCGACGAAACGCTTAGCCATCGGTTTTCTTCTCCGCAGCAAGGATTCCAGGGTGGCTCCGGACGCGCATTTCGCGGCCATCGACATCGGTTGGGCGCAGGAGCTATTCGGTCGCAGCACTACGCTCGACTCGATCTCACTTCGCCTAACGAAAGGCGCCGATCTAGAAACGACGGCAGGCGCGCTGCGCAAAATCGTCCCGCCGGACGCGACCGTCGCGGCGCCGGCGCAACGCGGCGAGGAAGTCGGGAAAATGCTCGCCGGCTTTCAACTCAACCTCGCCGCCATGAGCCTCGTCTCGCTCCTCGTGGGAATGTTTCTCATCTACAACACAATCGAAGCCTCTGTGGTACGACGGCGCAGCGAAATTGGGATCCTGCGTTCGTTAGGCGCGACCCGCTCCGAGGTGCGCTGGCTCTTCCTCGGGGAAGCGGCCGCTCTCGGCCTGGTCGGGATCGGCGCGGGCATGATGGGCGGGTACTTTCTCGCGCGCGCCCTCGTTGGGACGGTCGCGGAAACGATCTCGTCGCTCTATGTCCTGGTGCATGTGCGACAGTTGGAGATCGCACCCTGGGTGTGGATCAGCGCATTTATTCTGGGCCTAGTCTCCGTCCTGGCGGCGGCTTGGTTGCCGGCGCAGGACGCGGCCGCAACCGATCCGGTGCAGGCCCTGCACGGCGGACTGCGGATCGAACGTTCGGCTCACCTGTCGCGCGCTTGGATTTTCAGCGGCGCGCTTTCGCTTCTTCTCGCGATCGCACTCTCGGTGCTCGCGCTCGAGACCGGTCCGCCCTGGCTCGGTTTTGGCGCGGCGTTTTTTGTCCTCGCCGGATTTTCGCTGGCGGCTCCGGAGCTGATCGCGCGCTTCAGTCATCTAATGCGGTCGCGTCTGCATCGGCGGATCGAGCCGTTGCTCGCCGCACAAAATTTGGGGCGCGCGCTGCTCCGCAATTCGATCACGATCGCGTCACTCGCCGCCGCCGTCGCGATGACCGTAGGCGTCGCGGTGATGGTTTTTTCCTTTCGCCAAACGGTTGGCACCTGGATTGATCAAACGCTTATCGCCGACCTCTTCATCGGGCCGGCGGCGAATGAAATCGCCGGGCCCAATTCCTTCATGCCGCCGGAGACGATCCGTTTTCTCGAAAAAAATCCGGCGGTTGAAGCGGTCGATACTTTCCGCGCCCTCGCGCTGCCGTTTCGCGGCCAAACCGTTTCCGTGGCGGTTGTTCGTGGCAGCAATCGCCGCAACCTGCGTTTTCTTCGCGGGCGCACTGACGAGATCATGCCCCGTTTCTATGGCGAGCGGTGCGTGCTTGTTTCGGAAAGTTTTGCCCGCCGTTTTCACGTGGTCGCGGGTGGGACGATGCAATTGCCGACGCCGTCGGGAAGCGAGGCTTTCCCGATCGCGGGCGTTTTCTATAATTACACTAACGACCAGGGTCTGGTTTTCCTAAGCGAGAAAAATTTCCAAAAGCTTTGGCAGGACGACCGCGTCAACAGCGTGGCGGTTTATCTAAAAAAGAGCGCGTCACCGCAGGGCCTCGCGGACGACTTCCGGCGACAGTTCAGTCATCGCGGTGAATTTTCCATCTATTCAAATCGCGCGCTCCGGACGCGAATTTTTGAAATCTTCGATCAAACTTTCGCGGTTACCTATGTGCTGCGGACGATCGCGGTCCTGGTTGCGGTCGTGGGGATTTTTCTTGGCCTAACGACGCTGGTGGCGGAGCGCGCGCATGAGCTGGGCGTGCTTCGATCGATTGGCGCCTCGGCCGCACAGGTGCAGCGGCTCCTGCTCTGGGAAAGCGGGATGATCGGGTTGCTCGCGAGCGCGCTCGGCATGGCGGCCGGGCTTTGCCTCGCCCTCGTCCTCACGGGCGTGATCAATCGCGCCTTCTTCGGCTGGACGATTCAGCTCGCATTTCCCTGGGCATCGCTGGCCTGGACGCCGCTCTGGATTGTGGCCGCGGCGATCGTGGCGGGATGGATTCCGGCGTGGCGCGCGGGCCGATTAAATGTGGCGGAGGCGATCCGGAGCGAATGAAACCAATTGCAAATTGCAAATGGAAAGCCCGGCCTCACCTGCTGCGCAGGCTGCGTTACGGGCAAATTGCAAATTTGGCCCTACCGGCGCTCGGGCTTTTTTGCCTCGCGGCGGGATGGAAGGTTGCTGAGCCCGGCTGGCAGTACGCCTTCCCGCGCGATCATCATGCGCACGAGGATTTCAAGACCGAGTGGTGGTATTTCACCGGTAACCTAACGAATACGAATGGCCGCCGCTTTGGGTATGAGCTGACGTTTTTCCGGCAAGGTGTGCGGCCCCCAGTGCAGCGCCCAGGAACGACTTCGCGCTTCGTGGTCGGCGATTTGAAGTTCGCCCATTTCACGGTGACCGATCCCGGCGGCAGGAAATTCCTCTTCCAACAAAAGACGAGCCGGGGCAGCTTCGGCGAGGCCGGCTTCGGTGCAGGCAATCACCTGGCCTGGATCGATGGGTGGGACCTAAAAATGAATCCGGACGGATCGTTCGATTTGGCCGCGGATATGACCGGCACCAATCTCCAGCTGCATCTGTTTCCGCTGAAAGCGCCGGTGATACACGGGAAGAAAGGCATTAGCGAAAAGGCTGCCGGCGAAGGACACGCTTCCTATTACTACTCGATCGCGCGGCTGCGCACGGCAGGCCAGCTACGCCTGGGCGACGAACAGTTGGCCGTCGCGGGTGAGAGCTGGTTCGATCACGAATGGGCGACGAATCAGCTCACCGCGGGCCAGGCCGGCTGGAATTGGGTCTCGGCCCAGTTCGACGACGGCAGCGAGCTGATGCTCTACGAAATGCGCCTAACGAATGGAGCAATCGATCCGATCTCGAGCGGGACTTTCATCCGCGCTGACGGCAGCTCCGTTCCCCTAACGAGCGCCGATTTCAAAATGGCGGCGACAACCTTTTGGAAGAGCAAAACGACAAAGGCAAACTATCCGATCGGCTGGAAGATCATCGTCGCCCCGGAACAGCTGGAATTTACGATTCGCCCGGTGCTGGCGGACCAGGAATTAAATCTCCCGCCGACTATTTATTGGGAGGGCGCCTGCGACCTCGAGGGCACGCGCGCGGGAAAACAGATTGGCGGGCGGGGCTACCTTGAACTCACCGGCTACGCCAGTCCCCTGCAGGAGGAGCTGAATCGTTAGGAAAAACCTACGCTTGGGTGTGCCGGGCGAAATGAATTTCCGCGCCCTTCGGAAGGAGACGTTTGCGGCCGCGCTGACGGCGCCGGGCGAGTGTCGCGCGGCCACCTTTCGTGCTCATCCGCGCGCGAAAACCATGTTGCTGTTTCCGTGTCCGCTTCGATCGCTGTAAGGTGCGCTTCATAGGTAAAAAGGCCTCGCCGGGGAGGAAGAGAGCCGCAACCTTAAGGGACCACGCCCCTTTGTCAACGCCGCCGCCGCCGACACGCGGATTGCCACCAGCCTCCGATTATGGAATAACGACCAGAATGAGCGAAGTCGTCATCGAACCCGCGATCGCCGAAGACCTGGACGAACTGTCCAGTCTGCTCGGCGAATTGTTCAGCGAGGAGAGCGATTTCCGGCCCGATAAAAGCAAGCAACTGCACGGACTGCGCCTCATTTTCGAACAGCCGAATCGCGGACGCGTTTTCGTCCTGCGCTGCGATCGCTCGATTGTGGGGATGATCAATCTCCTTTTCACGATCAGCACCGCGGAGGGCGGTTTCGTGGTTCTGCTCGAAGACCTCGTCATTCATCGGGAGTATCGCGGTCACGGCTACGGCACAAAGCTCCTTGAATACGCGGTCGAATTCGCGAAGCAGAAAAATTTCCTCCGCATTACCTTGCTGACCGATCGCCCGGAGCTGCGTTCGCAAACGTTCTTCCGCAAGCACGGCTTCTACGAATCGCCCATGCTCCCGATGCGCCTGTTGCTCTCCGCGAAAGAGAACAGCCCGGACGCGACGCTCTAAGCCGGGGCGGGCTCTTGAACTTGTCGCCACGGACAACGGCCTCGAAGGACACAAAGGAAATTAAGATCTTCGTAATGACTTTGTGTCCTTCGTGGACCTGATGGGAAATTATTCATTGATCGGAAATGACGGAGGACGCCGCTTTCATTGATCTCGGTTTCGCGCGGGTGGACGTGGATCGCCGCCGGCGAACCGGCTTTCCAGAGGTGATTTTCGGCCAGGGCAAAACGCCGGCTGAAATCGCGCGAATCGCCGCAGTTATTTTGGAGCGCGAGCCGGTTCTCCTCGCGACACGGATTTCACGCGAGCAATTCGAAGCGGTGAAAAAGGAATTGCCGGCAGCCATTTTTCACGAACGCGCTCGTTGCCTAACGATCGAGCGGGAGCCGCTGCCGAAGCTCCGGCGCTCTGTCGGAGTGGTGGCCGCCGGCACTTCCGATCTCCCCGTGGCCGAAGAGGCGGCGGTGACCCTGGAGATTTTCGGCAATCCGGTCGAACGCGTTTACGACGCGGGCGTGGCCGGGCTTCACCGGCTGCTCGTCGAGACGGATCGGTTGCGCGAATGTGCGGCCTTGATTGTCGTCGCGGGAATGGAAGGCGCGCTCCCCAGTGTCGTCGCCGGTCTGGTCGATAAGCCGGTCATCGCGGTGCCAACCAGCACTGGCTACGGGGCGAGTTTCGGCGGCCTTGCGGCATTGTTAGGCATGCTCAACAGCTGCGGCAGCGGCGTCACCGTGGTCAACATCGACAACGGCTTCGGCGCAGCCTACGCCGCGGCGACGATCAATCGCCTCATCGGCTGATGCGCCCGGCTCCGGGCCGCGCTATCATCCCCGATGCCAACACGCGGAGGTTCGATTCGTTTATTCCGCGTCGCGGGGATCGAGGTCTTTCTGCACTGGTCGTGGTTCCTCGTCGCGATCTACGAAGTGCAGGTGATGAGCAGCCGCTACTCCTCGCCGGTCTGGGCGGTCCTCGAATATCTCGGGCTCTTTGCGATGGTAACGATGCACGAATTCGGTCACGCCCTCGCCTGCCGGCAGACCGGTGGTCAGGCCGAGAAGATTTTCCTTTGGCCGTTAGGCGGCATCGCGTTCGTTAGTCCGCCGGCTCGGCCGGGGGCCATGCTCTGGAGCATCGCCGCGGGTCCGCTCGTCAACGTCGCGCTCGTCCCGATCCTGACCTTCGCGCAATTCGCTGTCGGCCGCGCCGGATGGGTGAACACAAACCTCGATGGCTACCTCGTCATCACCTGGCTCTGGCGGATTAATATTGCCCTGCTCGTTTTTAATCTCCTGCCGATTTATCCGCTCGATGGCGGGCAGATTTTGCGCTCGCTCCTCTGGTTTCCGTTCGGACAAGTGCGCAGCCTTTTCATCGCGACCGCGATTGGAGTTGTTGGTGGCGCCGCGCTTCTGCTGGCGGCGCTTTGGAGGCAATCTTTCTGGATCGGATTCATGGCCTTTTTCCTCCTCAGCCGCGCAGGAATGGGCTGGAAACAAGCGCGCTACCTGCAAGCGGAAGAAGCAGAAACGGCGCGGGGAATTTCGCCAGAGCCCGTGTTGCCGGAAAAAAAGGCGGTGCTGTAGAGGCTTCGCTCTGCGAAGCGCGGGATCGCGCGTCGCTCGCAGTTTACGTGGTCTAGCGACCAACTCTCGCGCCTCCCAGAGGGAGGCGTCTACAAGTGACGTTAGGGCAGCTTGGAATGTTAAGGCGATTGGGCGGCCGCCTGTTCCATCCACGAGTTTAACTGCGGCACCAGCCGTTTCTTGAATTCCGCGCGGAAACCAATTTCATCGACCGCTTTCGCGACCGATTCAGCGGCGGATGGCGGGAGATGCTCTTTCGCGTAGGTTTCGATGGCCGCCGCCTCTTTCGGGTCGGAATAAAAATTGAAGAGACCTGCGGCAAAGCTGTTGATCCCGAGCGCGTCCTGCTTGGCGAGAAGCGCCTTCATATGGGCCTTCGCGAAATCCCAAACGAGATCGGGATGTTCGCCGTAACGGACCGAAAAACCAAGCACCGCAGCCGCGCGGCTAGTAGGTAATTCGTCCGTGAGAGCGATCGCAATCGCGCGGGAAATGAGCGCTGGATCGATCGTGTGGGTGAGCGCTTCATAGTAGTTCCCTTTCTCTTCCGTGCTCGTGGTTTTGATCCCGAGCTTGTGCAGCTTTTCCCAGGTCTGGGCGTCTGCATAACGACCCACCACCGCGAAAACAGCCGGTCGCAGATCGGGCGGGATGGCGCTCGGATCCTCGACGAATTTATCAAAGCGCGCCCGGCAACCCGCAATGATTTCGGAGTCATTGAGCAGGCCGAGGCCGCGAATGAGTGACACGCGCAGAGCGGAGGTGGCGAGCGGCTCGCCTGGTTTCGGTTCCCAGCCAACGCGATCGAAGGCCGGCCGGATGACGGCGCGGGCGGACTGCTGAAAGCGCGGACGCACCGGGTCTCCGGCAAGGAGCCGGTTGATGGTGGCGAATGTGTCGATGATCTGGTCGTATGTCGCGAGCTGATCTTTGTCGGTGACCTTCTCGACGAGGCCGAGGTAATGCGCGAGCGGACGGTCACCGGCCTCGACCATTGCCCAAGCGTCGATCAGCAAATTGACCCGATCGGCTTCCGGGAGATCACCAGCCACCCTGAGAATAAGTTCCCAGGAAGCGTCGTCGTAGGCGACCCGATAATAACCGGCATCGCCAACGTTCAGCTTTATCGCCTGGTCGTCCGGCACTTCGTTAGGCAAATTCGCCTGCGGAACGCGCAGGAGAAAACTGTTCGGCGCCGTCTGGCCTTCGATTCCATAGGTCAGCGGAATCTGCCATTTCAGCGCCGGCGGATTCTCGAAGTGCACGCTGAAGCGTTCCTGCGCGAGCTTGATCGTGCTCCCGTCGCGCTCGAGTTTTACCAGCGGAAATCCGGGCTGCTCGGTCCAAGGGGGCGCGATTTCGCCGACCGGCTTGCCCGATACCTCAGTGAGCGCCGCCCAGAGATCGGCCGTGGTGGTGTTCGCATATTTGTGGGTCGCGACGTATTTGCGGATGCCCTCACGAAACACATCAGGCCCGAGAAAGCTCTCGAGCATGCGAATGATTGCCTGGCCTTTGCGATAGGTGATTTCGTCAAACGCGCTCCCAGCTTCCGCTTCGGTTTTGATCGGCTGCTGCACCGGGTGAGTGGTCGAGCGCGCGTCGGCCTGCAGCGCGGTGTCCTTGGGCGAGCCGAGCCGGCGCGCGGCCGACCGCGGCACCGTGCGGCGCAGCCACTCGTTCCAATCCGGGTTGAAATGATCGGTGCACTTCGAGCCCATCCAGGAGGCGAACCCCTCGTTCAGCCAGAGATTGTCCCACCACGCCATCGTGACCAGATCACCGAACCATTGGTGGGCCATCTCATGCGCGATGACCGCGAAGACATCCTGCTTCGTGCTCGCCGCAGAAATCTTCGGGTCGAAAAGGAGGACGGATTCGAAATAGGTGATGCCGCCCCAGTTTTCCATTGCGCCGCCGAAACCCCCTGGGAGCGCGATCAAATCGAGCTTCGGCAGCGGAAAGGGCACGCCGAAGTATTCGTTGTAGTAATGGAGAATTTTGGCTTCGCTCTCGAGCGCATAGCGGCCGCTTTCCGATTTTCCTTTGGTCGTGACGACCCGAAGTTTCACGCCATCCTGCTCGCCTTCGATGGCCTCGAGATCACCCGCGCAGAGGACCACGAGATAGCTCGACATGGAGGGCGTAAGGCCGAAGCGCACTTCCTTTCCACCGTCGATCTTCTTCTCCTCCTCGATCGGCATGTTCGAAACGGCCATGAACTTTGCCGGGACGACAGCAGTGAGCTGAAAACGGGCGCGAAAACTCGGCTCATCCCAGCACGGGAACATGCGGCGCGCATCGGTCGCTTCAAATTGCGTCCCGAGCATGAGCTTCTTTTCGCCGCTCCCCTGCTCCCGATAACGAGCGTAGAAAAGTCCCTGGCCCTGGGCGTTGATTTTGCCGCTGAATTTGAGCGCGAGCTCGTGTTTGCCAGCGGGGAGTTCGTTAGGCAGAGTGAAGGTCAGGGTTTGCTGCGCGGCGTCGAGCGCGATTGCTTCTTTTGGCAACACCTGTCCGTCAACCGAGGCGGATGCGATTTCCATTTCGAGCGCGTTGAGGACAAGCCTCGTCACCGGCTTTCGGACGTCGAGCTGCACCGTTTCCGAGCCGGTGAAGGCGAGCTTTTCAATGTCGGGCGCAATGCGGATGGCGTACTGTTCCGGCACCACCTCCTTGGGAAGTTTTCCGGGCGTACTCGCGAAATCGAATTTGTTTTCGGCGCTCATTCGAGAAAGGACGAGCAGGGAAAGGGCGACTATCAGGAGATAACGCATAAGGGATTTAACGCCGGGAGTGAGGCCGCGCAATTTGGCCAGCACAACCGACCGAGCAGCTCTTCTCTTAATCCTGCTCCTACTCTTGCTCCTAATCTTGAAACGAGATGAACGAATTCGATTAGGAGCAAGGGCAGGATTAAGAAAGCGGTGTTACTGCACAATGAGCAGCAACAATAATTGCCCCGCCCCGACCTGTGGCCCCTTGATCACAAGCGGACTGCTTTTCGTTAGGGTGGCATCGGTCTCGAGAAGGACATGGCGGTCCTGAAACAACTGGAGGTTAAGCCGGTAACCGTCGCGCAGGGCGCCGCGCGCATCGACGTGGAGGGAGAAGTGTTTGCTCGCAGCCAGCCAGTTCTCTTCGCCGTTTTGCAGCGCTTTGCGCGATTGCCCGATGAGGGCGAATTGATTGTAGCCGAAGGTGCGCTTTAAGGTGCCTTCGAAGCGGTGCATCTCCGCCGGCGGCGGCTCCGGCTTGGCCACGTTGGTTGCAACCACCAGGCCGCTCCAAACATTTTCCCCTGCCCTCGCCTTCTCGCTCGCGGCGAGAAGAAAGACGAGCCCGAGGAGTGCGGAGAAGAGGCGCCGGGGCATCGATTATTTAGTGGCGTATTCGCTCGGGAGCGATTTCAACCCGTCGACCCAAAGCACAGTGACCCGGTCATCTTTCGTCTGGAAAATGGACACGGTCGCGTCCGGCCCCTCTCCCGGATCGACGCGCGAATTGAGGATTTGCGTGAGGTATTCCGATTGGTTAGGCGCAGGCTGCTCACGTACGACGAAAAAAGTGCAGACCGCGAAGACGGCGAGAGAGGTGGCACCCAACCAGAGGAGCCGTCGAATCGACCACCAGGTTTCGCGCAGCGCGGGCGTGGGGCGCGCCGCCGGCGGCGCCGTCTCCCGCTCGATCCGCTCACGCAGTTGGTGATGAAAAAAATCTTCATTCCCCATCGCGCGCGGTTGCAACTGCTCCTTCAGGAGCGCACCCAGCTTGCGCGCCCGATTTTTCTCCGCCTCCGCGGCAGCGCGATCCTCGAGCGCGGCTTCAAATTCCGCACGCTCGCTCTCGCTCAGCTCGTCATCGAGCCAGGCGGTCCATTTTTCCTCAAACGTTTTCATAAACATCCCGGAGCAGACTCTGCAATTTTTTCCGCGCATAAAACAAGCGCGACATCACCGTGCCGATGGAACAGCCTAACGAGGCCGCGATCTCGTGATATTGCATCCCTTCGATTTCCTTCATTAAAATAACGGCGCGATGTTCCGGCGAGAGTTCCGCGATGGCGGCATCGATGCGGCCGCGGATCTCCTTATGCTCCATCTGCTCGTGCGGGAGCGCGTCGGCATGGGGCACGGTGCGCGAGGCGGGGTCGATCTCCTTCAATTGGATCGCATCGTCGAATTCCGCATCGCCGCCTTTGACCTGTTTCTTGCGCAGAGAATCGATGGTCACGTTCATCACGATCCGGTAAATCCAAGTGTAAAACGAGGACTGGCCACGAAAGCGCGCGATCGATTTCCACGCTTTGACGAAGCTGTCCTGCGCAAGATCCCAGGCATCCTGCTCGTTGTGTACCATGTTGTAAATCATCCCGAAGATCCGGTTGCGGTAACGACTAACGAGTTGGTCGAACGCCGCCGTGTCGCCGGTCTGGGCTTTCTCCACCAGTTCCGCGTCCGGGACATCGGCCTCTGCCGCAGTCGCTTCCGTGTCCATGTTTTGACGGGAGAGCGAGCGATTCATTCAATGGCTAAAGACTGCCATACCGGCGCAGCCATTCGCCACGGAATTCGCCCATGAGCAGGATGATGCCATCGCGCACTTGGAAGAGGCGCTGCTGCAATGCGCCATGCTGCCCACGCGTAATTGATTTCTCAGCGAGCAACTGCGCGGCCGCGTCCATCGCCACCGTGACGGCCTTCAACGACCGCTTCAGATACGCGATCGTCATCCCAAGCTCTTCGGCTTCTTCATCGCTCAAAGCGGCCGCCAGCTTGGCGGCGGCGAGCGCCGCGTGGGTCGCGAGCTTGACCGCCGCCGGGTCGTTTTGCAGCGCACCGTTGCCATCAAAAAGGCGGTCGATCCAAATCGTCAGGTTGAACGAAGCGCGATAAAGCACATGTTGCTCGAAGGTTTCGGTGCAGTCGTTGATAAGGTCGGCTGGCGAACGCCCTTCTTCCTCGCCTTCGAACTCATCCTCCTGCCATTCGCTCGCGAAATCGTCATTAAAATGGCACCAGCCCATCTCGCGCGCGACGATCTCATCACGCTGCGGATCGTCGATGTATTTCTCGAGCAGCTCCATGTATTTCTCCGTCTTCTGATCCTGCTGCTGAAGAAACCGCTCCCACTCGTATTCATCCCAAGCGCGGTCTGAGTCGTGCTCGGACATGATTCCATTTAGGCCAGCTTGGGAGGGTGCGCAAAAATTTTTGGCGTCCTCGGCCACGCGATGGCCCAGAGGTTTGCCCCGCGGCGCTCAGTTTTTTTGACCATGCCGCTGGTCCACCATTAAGCTGAGCGATGGCGCTGCAGCACACCGATGCCGGAATGATCGGCCACCTTTTGGGCGACGAAGAGGACGAACAATTTTATCGCGATACCGAGAGCATTGCTTTTCCCAAGATCGACGATCGCCAGTTGGCCATGTTGGACTCGTTAGGGCAACGCCGCATCCTGCGGCGGGGCGACATCCTGTTCCGCGCGGGCCAGCGCGACCTGCCCCTCACCGTCATACTGCGCGGCGAGGCCGAGGTCTTCGAAAAGCGCGAAGAAACCGAGCAAATTCTCGGTACGCCCAGAGTGCGCGATTTTATCGGCGACGTCGCCATGCTGCAGGGGACTTCGGCACTGGCCAGCGCGCGCGTGAAATCGGAGGAGGCGGAAGTGCTGCAAGTGCCCGCGGATAAGTTCCGGCGCGCGCTCGCGGAATTGCCGGGTCTCGGCGAGCCGATTGTAAACGCCTTTATCATGCGCCGGCAACGGCTTCAGCGCGACCCGGAGTTCGCCGGCCTGCGCGTGATCGCTCCACATGAAATGCGCGAGGGACATCAGCTCCACGATTTTCTGGCCAAGAATCATGTCCCCCACCGGTTGATCGAATTCGAGAGCGAAGCGGGCCAGACGCTCGCGCGCCGCTTCAACCTCACCAGTCGCGATCTGCCGGCGCTCATCTCCGCGGCCGGCGGCGCCCTTGCGCAAACCGTCCCTGCGCGAGGTAGCCCAGGTCGCTGGCTTGCTCCGTCCGGTCGCGCACGAAGACGAGAGCGAGATCTTCTGCGATCTCACGATCGTCGGGGCTGGACCCGCTGGTTTGGGGGCAGCCGTT
>JBBSGS010000029.1:0-16094 GCA_038253875.1 Chthoniobacterales bacterium | reverse complement strand
TTTTGGGCTTTTGATCGAGGCCCGCGCTCGCTTGAAATCCGATGTAACCGAACTGGCACCGCTGCGGTCACAGGATACGACGTATGAGAGCAATCGACGAAGTGGCGCCTCGGCCCTGGTTTAAGTCGTGCGGGCTGAGAGCGGTTTTGATTGAACCGCTGCTGGTGGTGTGCGTGGCTGCTTTCTGGATCCTGATAAACCTAATCGCGGTGGTGGCGGTGATTTCGGGGGAGTTATGGGATGCCACGGCAGCATTTTTGCGTGCCCGGCCGATAGGTCGATCACCCCTGAGAGGTCGGGTCGCTTCCATTGGCCGGGGAACCTCTGGCGGTGCCGGAAAAGATCCACTACCGCTGGGCGTTTCCTGGACGAGAACCCGCGCCGCAGACAGCATGCGGCATCTGCCGAAGAAGAAGTTTGCCTAGTGCGGCTTGCCGCGAAAATTTCTCGCTTCGTCTGCTTAGCTTTGAGGGCGCGCTTCTCGCGGCCTGTGTGATCGTTCCGCCTTCGAGTCACACTCTTTCAGCTGTGGCCCGCCCCGCTCCGCGAGCCTCGTTTTCGCGAATTTTGTCTCTTTCCTCTTGAAAAGTTTCGCCCGATACTGAGTGTCAGCACGCAACTATGGACGCTTCCTCTTCGGTCTCGACTCACGCCGCCCACGGTCCCCACCACCACGATGAGCACGATCATCACGAGCTTTCCTTTTTGCGGAAATACGTTTTCTCGACCGATCACAAGGTCATCGGCCTGCAATATCTGATCACCGGGCTGATTTTTCTCTTCCTCGGCTTTTGCCTGATGATGCTGATGCGCTGGCAGCTCGCCTTCCCGGGCCAAAAGATGCCGATCGTTGGCAGGATGCTCGAGAACGTCCTCGGGGCGGGGGCGATGACGAACGGGGTCATGACGCCGGAGTTTTACAATTCGTTAGGCGCGATGCACGGCACGATCATGATCTTCCTCGGGATCGTGCCGGTGGCCTTTGCCGCCTTCGGCAATTTCGTCGTGCCGCTCCAAATCGGCGCGCCGGACATGACTTTCCCAAAGATCAACATGGCGAGCTACCAGGCGTTTTTCGTCGGCGGGCTCATCATGCTGGTGAGCTTCTTCGTGCCGGGCGGCGCGGCCAAGGGCGGCTGGACTTCCTACACCCCGCTCTCGGATATCGCGGACAAAGGGCCGACCTATCACATCATTTTTAATGGCCAGACGCTCTGGCTGCTCGCGTTCATTCTCTTGATTACGTCGTCATTGTTAGGCGCGGTCAATTTTATTGCGACGATCATCCAGCTGCGCGCCAAAGGGATGACCTGGATGCGGCTGCCATTTTTTGTTTGGGCGCAGTTTGTCACGGCGTTTTTGCTCTTGCTCGCTTTCCCGCCGCTGGAGTCAGCGATCGTGATGCAGCTGATGGATCGCGTCGCGGGGACGAGCTTCTTTCTCCCGACCGGACTCGTCGTAAATGGCGCGCAAGTGTCGATCAGCGGCGGCGGCAGCCCGTTGCTCTGGCAGCATCTTTTTTGGTTTCTCGGGCATCCGGAAGTTTACGTGTTGATTCTGCCGGGCATGGGCATCGTCGCGGAGATCCTGGCGAACAACACGCGCAAGCCGCTCTGGGGTTACAAATCGCTTGTGCTCGCGGCCCTCGTGCTCGGGTTCCTCTCCTTCATCGTCTGGGCGCATCACATGTGGCTGACCGGGATGGGCACGGTGGTAAGCGCGTTCTTCCAGACGACGACGATGATCATTTCGATTCCATCGGTCATTATCTTGAGCGCGTTTTTTATCTCGCTCTGGGGCGGTTCGATTCGCTTTACCGTGCCGATGCTTTTCGCGACCGCGTTCCTGCCGATGTTTGGAATCGGCGGCCTAACGGGCATCCCGCTGGCATTCAACACCGCCGATCTTTACCTGCACGACACCTATTACGTGATCGCGCATTTCCATTATATCGTTGCGCCGGGGACGATCTTCGCGGTCTTCGCCGGCATTTATTATTGGTTCCCGAAAGCGACCGGGCGAAAGATGAACGACTTCTGGGGGAAGGTGCATTTCTGGCCGTCGCTCATCTGCATGAACGCCATCTTTCTGCCCATGTTCCTCCAAGGCATGCTCGGGATGCATCGCCGCTGGTACGATGGCGGGCAGGGCTGGAATCTGGCTGCGGAGAAGGTCTGGGGTCTGAGCGGTTTTCACTGGAACACGCCGATCTCGATCGCCGCCTGGGTGATGGGCGTGGCGCAAATTCCATTCATCATCAATTTCTTCTGGAGCATCCGCCACGGCGAAAAAGTGGACGACAACCCATGGGAGGCGACGACGCTGGAATGGACCGCGCCCTCGCCACCGCCGCATGGCAACTTCCTCGCCGCGCCAGTGGCCTATCGCGGGCCCTACGAATACAGTCTGCCGGGGCGGGCGAAGGATTACACGATGCAGACGGAGCCGGTCCAGCCTAACGAGCGTGCGGCGCACGAGCCGACGATGTCGTTAGGCCATTAGGAATCTGCTTTTTTTGACAGGATTAACAGGATTTACCGGATGAAGAAAAGAGCAGGTTCGCTTTCGCAATTCTTCATCCTGTCAATCCCGTAAATCCTGTCTGCTTTTTTTAGACAATGGAAATCCCTTACACAGTCACGGCCCGGCCCGATACCGGGCTTTGGAACGCTAAAATCGGAATCTGGCTTTTTCTCGCCTCGGAAGTAATGCTCTTTGGCGGATTATTTTCCGCCTACATCTTCCTCCGGCTCGATGCCGAGCCCGGCTTCTGGCCACACGGCCTTCTCAATGTGCCTGTCGGCACCGCGAACACGGCGATTCTTATCTTATCGTCCGTTACGGTGGTCTTCGCCTGGGCCTCGCTAAAGATGCGGCAGTTTACGAAGTACAAAATTTACATGGGGATCACGATTCTCTGCGGGATTATCTTTCTCGTGGTCAAGCTGGCCTATGAATGGCCGCAAAAATTCGAGCACTTCGGCGCGTTCATCAAGACGAGCGAGCTGGAGAAGTACGAGCGCTACCTCGGGAACAAGCACCTTCTCTCCGAAGGCCTGCCACCGCGGGTCGAGATCAGCGGGCACCTCCATAATCCGGCCGCGCTCCACGATCCAAAAATCAAAGAATACGAAATCGGGCTCGACCCGATTTATACCGATCCGACAAACGCGAAAATGGACCGGCCGCACTTCCTTTACGTCCCGCCGACGGACAAAGTGGCGACGATCGAGAAAGCGGACGTGGAGCGCGCGACGATGTTTCTGCCCACGCATAGTACTTACTTCGCGACCTATTTTACGATCACTGGACTGCACGGATTACACGTCCTCGGCGGTGTGATTGTCTTCGTTTATTTTTTCTTTTTCGGCGGGACGCTATACCGACAAAACCCGGAGCACCTCGCAAATCGAGTTGAGGTAGCGGGCTTGTTCTGGCATTTTGTTGATCTGGTTTGGATCTTTGTTTTTCCGCTCTTCTACCTGCTCTAACCGATGAATAATCCGCCCACCACCGAACCGGTCGACCACGAGACGGAGCACTACGCGCACGACGTGAGCAAGCATGTGCGCGGGTATCTTATTGTCGGCGGGACCCTGATCGTTTGCACAGCGCTGACCGTTTTCCTTTCCTACGTCAACTTCGGCTCGCAGAAGGCCAACGTCGCAGTGGCGCTGCTGCTGGCGACGTTCAAGGCCGGTCTGGTCGCCTATGTTTTCATGCATCTCTCGGCGGAAAAGAAGCTCATCTATCGCGTCCTTCTCTTCACCGGCATCTTTGTTTTCGCTCTTTTCTGGCTCACCTATCTCGCTTGGTACGACCCGATCAATCATTAGATGTCGCTCAAAGGTTTTCACATCGTCTTCATAATCTTTTCGACGCTGCTCGCGTTCGGCGGCGGCATTTGGTGTCTCTGGGTTAACAGCCTGGAACCGACCACCTCCTATATCATCGGGGCCATTTGCTCCTTCGCGGCAGCGGTTGCGCTGGTCATTTACGGCTGCTGGTTTTGGCGAAAGATGAAACGGCTGCGGTTAATTTGATGAAGACAAAATTATTCATCCTTCTCGCGATCATTCTCGCCTCGCCCACCGGGCAGGCGCTGGCGTGCGCGACCTGCATGGGTGCGAAAGATTCCAAATCGACCGCGCACATGGCGATCGCCATCTGGGTCATGGTCGGGGCGGTGATGTCGGTGCTTGGCGGTGTGAGTGCTTTCGGCGTGCATCTCTGGCGGCACGCCAGCACCCCGTTGGAGCCCCACGAGCAATTGATCGACGAAGATCTCGAGAAGTATGATTAGCCTCGCCCTAATCAATGAATTTCTCGGCCAACCGCCGAACGCCTCCGCCCACGGCTATCAAATCGATCACATCATCGAGTTCAGCCACTGGTTCATGGGCGCGCTCTTTCTTGGCTGGTCGGCCTTTTTCGTTTACGTGCTCTGGCGTTTCCGCAGGAATCGCAACCCGGTCGCGAGTCACGAGGGTGTGACCAGCGGGATCTCGACGCATCTGGAATTTGCTGTCGTCCTAATCGAAGCGGTGCTTCTCATTGGCTTCGCGATTCCGCTCTGGGCCAAGCGCGTCAATGCTTTCCCTGCAGATAAAGATGCCATCCTCTTCCACGCGGTCGGCCAGCAGTTTAACTGGAATTTTCATCTTCCGGGACCGGACGGCATTTTCGGTCGGCGCGAGCTGGATCTCGTTAGCAACTCGAATCCTCTCGGACTCGATCCCACGGATCCGGCGGGGAAAGACGATCTGGTCGCGCTCGGAGAAGTGCATGTGCCGATCGATCGCAATGTCATCGTCGACCTTTCATCGAAGGACGTGATCCACAATTTCTGCCTCCCCGGTATGCGCATCGCGCAGGACGCCATCCCTGGGCAGATCATCCCGATGTGGTTCAAGCCGATCAAGACCGGCAACTACGAGATCGTCTGCGGGCAGCTCTGCGGCCTCGGGCATTACAGCATGAAAGGAATGCTCGTGGTCGATACGCCGGAAGATTATCAGGCCTGGTTGAAGGAGCGGGCGGAGCTTTCCGGCACCCAAAGCGCGCCCCCGCCGCTCGCCCGTCCGCCGGGTGAACCGCCGGTTGGGCCGACGCCCGGCACGGTCGCGCCTCCCGGTGCACCCAAAACCGAAAACCCGGGCGGCGGATAAAAAGTGGACCGGCATCGCGCCGGAGCACACCACGATGACCTGATGCGCACGCCCGCTGCCGAGACAAATCCTCTTCTGCGCTGCTTTGCCTGGTTCACCGCTGGCGCGACGCTGCTCCTAATCTGCAGCGGCGGGATGGTGACGAGCAAGGGGGTAGGACTCGCCGTGCCGGACTGGCCGACGACATTCGGCTACAACATGTTTTTCTTCCCGGTCTCGAAATGGGTTGGCGGGATTTTCTTTGAGCACACCCATCGCCTCATCGCTTCGACGGTCGGCTTTCTCACCATTATCCTGGCAATCTGGCTGGCATTTTTCTCCAGAACGGAACGCTGGGTAAAATGGCTCGGCTGGGCGTCGTTAGGCGCAGTCATTTTGCAGGGCATCCTCGGCGGGCTGCGCGTGACCATGATGAAAGATCAGATCGGGATTTTTCACGCCTGCCTTGCCCAGGCTTTCTTCGCTCTGCTCGTCATCATCGCCCTCGCGCTCTCGCCGTCATGGCAGCGGTTTGTTCCTGCGCGAACGCCTTTGCACGCGTGGCCAGCTGTGATTATTTCGGCCATCATTTACCTGCAGCTCGGTCTTGGCGCGACCATGCGGCATCAGCATCGCGACCTTGCGATCACGGATTTTCCACTTGCTTATGGGCAGATCATCCCCAGGACCGATGCCGCGACGATCGTTCGCATCAACGAAAGGCGAGAACGCCTCGCCCTATCGGAGGTGACGCCCGCCCAGATTTGGTTGCAAATGGCACATCGCGCTGGGGCCGCCATCATCGGCCTCACTGTTCTCGGATTTTGGTTTCTCGTTAGGCGCAACGGCGCGGCGATCGCATCGCTCGGCCGGCTCTCGACTTTCTGGCTCGCGCTCGTCGTCGTGCAAAGCGCGCTCGGTGCTTGGACGATCTGGAGCAACAAAGCGGCCGATATCGCCACCGCGCACGTCGCGGTCGGCGCACTCACGTTTGTTACCGGGGCCGCGACCTCGGCAATGCTACTTCGTTTGCAGAAACTGGCGCGCGCCTCTCTTCCGCCCCGCCCCCCGGTTGCGCTCGCGGAGGCGAGGGTCGCGTGAAGACCGCCGTGATCGAATCCGCAGTTGTGCCGTTGGAGCGCAGCCTAACGATGGCGGATTTCGTCCAGCTTGTTAAGGCCGGCCTGACCTTTCTCGTCCTCGTGACGACCGCGGTCGGTTTTTACCTTGGCTGGCAGGGACCGATGAATTACCTCGCCCTCGGTCACGCAGTCCTCGGCACTGCACTGGCGGCTGCTGGAGCGGCCGCGTTGAATCAATGGTGGGAACACAAGTTCGACGCCATCATGCAGCGAACCTGCACCCGACCGATCCCCTCCGGTCGCATGTTGCCCCGTGAAGGTTTGATTGCGGGCACGCTGCTGAGCGTCGCCGGAGTCGCTTACCTCGCGGTCGCGGTGAATTTGCTCAGCGCATTTTTGGCCGCCGCGACGATCGCGATTTACCTCTTTGCCTACACGCCGTTGAAGCGAATCAGCACTGCGAACACGCTCGTCGGCGCCATCCCGGGGGCGCTGCCGCCCCTCATCGGCTGGGCCGCAGCGCGCAACGATCTCGCGCTCCCAGCCTGGATACTTTTCGCGATTCTCTTTTTCTGGCAACTGCCGCACTTTTTCGCGATCAGTTGGAAGTACCGCGAGGATTATGCGCGCGCTGGTTTCGTTATGCTTTCCGGACGCGATCCAGAGGGCAGGCGCACCGGACGGAGCAGCGTTTTCTTCACTCTGCTGCTGATTTTGGCAAGCATCACTCCCTTCTGGTTGGACATTACGACGGGACTCGATCTTCCGATCGCCTTGTCGTTAGGCGCAGTTTTCCTCGCACTCGCTCTTCGCTTTCAAAGGCGACGCAGCCTAACGACAGCGCGGCAACTTTTTTTCGGTTCCATCATTTATCTGCCACTGCTGCTGGGGGCGCTCGTCCTCACCAAACGATGAACAGCCCTGCAGTCCTGGCTCCGACGCGGGCGCCGCTCTCAGCGCGCGCGTTGGCCTGGAAAGTCACACTCGTTCTCATCCCACTCCTGACGGCCGGAGGATTATTTTTCCTGCGCCAGGCCGAGGTCTCGCGCTTCGCCACTCGCGTTTTGCCCGAGCTCGGCGCCGTTCCCCCATTCGAGTTGACCAATCAGAACGGCGCGGCTTTCGGTTCCCAACAGCTGCAGGGAAAAATCTGGATCGCCGATTTCATCTACACGACCTGTCCCGGACCTTGCCCGATGATCAGCAGCCGGATGAGCGAAACGCAAAAGCCGCTGCACGACACGGACGTGAAGCTGGTTTCGTTCAGCGTCGATCCAGTGCATGATACGCCGGCGATTTTGCGCAGCTATGCTGAGAAACTGAAAGCACAGCCCGGCCGATGGGAGTTCCTTACCGGTGACAAAGGAACCATTTACCGGCTGTCCCGCGACGGTTTCAAGCTCGCGGTTGGCGCGGGTGACACGCCGGGGAAACCGGTGCACAGCACGCGCGTGATCCTGGTGGATCGAATTGGCAGAATCCGCGGTTATTACGACGCAACCGAAGCGGATGCCGTGACCCGGCTTTTGGCCGACGTCGCCCATCTCCGGCGCGAGCAGCCATAAGGGCGCCTGCCTAACGAGTATCTTCGAACCAGCTCACAATTTTGTAATTGTTAATGAGGCCACCAGAGCTGAGCGCCTCGTCATAGTGCAGATTCGTCACCCCGGTCATGGTCACGGTTTTGCCTACTGCCGACCCAAAGACATGTCCGCTTGAGCCCCCGCCGTTGACGGTGACGTCGTGACCTGGAGCGTAGACCGCTGCTGTGATCGCCCCGTTACCGCCCAGTTTTACGTAAGGATTCACGCCCGTGTCAGGTTGAACACCGTAAAACAGAAGGTCACCCGGCTGATTGTTGGTGTTCACGAGGCCGTTCCCGGCGATATCGACGTTACCTTTGAAGTAAAGGGTCGCGCTGACACCGGGAGCGACAGTGAGTTGAGCGTTACCGGAGAGTGAGATATCTCCGGTGACGTAGATTTCGATATAGGTCTGGGTTCCGTTCGCGTCGCCGGCAAGGGTGAGCGTTTGCTGCCCACTGAGATTGATAGCGCTTAGAATATAGCGCGACGAAGGGGTTCCTTTGGCTGACGATGCGGTAAGCGTGGAGGTGTTGGTGACGGTAGAGGGTGACGGATTGATTGACGTCCAGGTGGGTGCGCCGATCGGAATGGGGTCCTGATAGAAATCCGTCCGTTGCTGTCCGGTGACGTTGGCCACTCCCGTCGCTGTGCCGGCATTCGTGAAAACGTCGCCGTAAACATGGGCCCCCCCCGCGTCAAGGATGCTGCCGTCGGTGGCGATATCGCCGTTTTGCTGACGCTTGGTCACGTCGTAGAGACCGTTGGTTGACTTCAAGGGATCGCGGGAATCGTAGCTGTCGATGACGATATTTTGGTTATTCAGATTCAGCACACCGACGGAGAGAAGGGCCTGGTCGAAGGAAGAAATGGGGCGAACGATGGCTTCGATGCGTCGGGAGGCGTGGGCCGTGTTCGTCTCACTGGTAAAGAGTGAGTCGATGAATCGCTGGTTAAGCAGGGTGAGTTTGCGCAGCCGGTTGTCCTGCTTGTTGTAACTGACGCGCGGAGGTCCGGTAAGAGGCAAGGAACCGAGGGTTCGGACCCGGTAATACTGCCAGCCGTTGGCGGGATCGACTAACTGCCCCGGCGCATCGACATTGACTTCGATATTCATTGGTGTGCCGGCGAGCCCGGCGTTAGGCACGGTCGTTAGGCCGTGGCTGATGACTCCGTTGCCGGGGGTTGTCGTCCAGTTTTCCCAAGCGTGATTCGGAGCCGGATAAAGCGACTTTCGCATTTCCACCACCGCGAGATCCACGCCCGACTCGGCGGCAAGCAATGCCTCCTGCCAGGTTGCGGCCTGCACTCCCACTTGGAATCGCCCCGAGACGGCTCGTAGCACTTCCACCGCGAAGAGCGAGAGGATCGCCATGACGAGAATCGTCCAGACGAGGACGCTTCCGCCACTTCGCGAGGGGCACGGGCGCAGCATCAGTAGACGCTGCTCGCTGTATCTGTGCGACTGTTCCGCAAGAGGGTCGTATTATAAAACGCGGTCCCTGCCGTGGCTGAGGCCGAAGCGCCTCCGGCGACAAAGGTGGGATTGAACGTGATCTTTGTCGTCACCACTTTGCCGAGGTCGGTGACATTGAAAAGGAAGTCCTTCACGTTATCCGCCACGGAAATCGGAGTTTCGGAATTCTCCTGGCGCAAAATCCTCGTCCCCGAAAGGTAATAGCGCACACGAACAGAGCTCCCACTCGTTCCATAGAAGACCCCACCTTTGCCATCGAGTGCGGGTGTTAGCGGACTTCCGCCGGCATCATAGTAGGAAGGAATGAAAATAGTGGTGTCGTTTTGCGCCGCCTGGACGCTGAGGGCGCGCCGCAAATCGAGCGCGAGATAATCGGAGATGCGCATCTCATCAGCGTGGTTCGTCGCGAAATCAGTCGTGGCCGCAAAGTTGCGCTCCAGGCTGGTGAATCCCATGAGCAATCCGATGCTTACCGCGCTGAAGACGGCCGTTGAGACCATCACTTCCGAGAGCGCGAATCCGCCCATATTTTTACGTTTTAATTTCATTACTTTGCCACCCCTCCCTTTGCCAGGATCGCCACGAGCTGGCGCGTCACCGTGCGGTCGTTAGGCGCTCCTGTGTAGTTTACGGTCCAAATCACTTTGACGGCGTTCTCTGTCAGCAAAGCCGGGTTGCTATTTACAATCGCGGCGCCGCTCTGCGTCCGCGTGAGCTGCGTATTCCCGACGGTGTTGCTCCCATAAGGCACCAGGGTCAGCGTCTCGTTCAGGTTTCTCAGCGGCTCCGCGCCGAGCGCGGCGGTATTGAGGAGGTTTGCCTTCACCCAGTTGGCATCGGTCACTTCCTGCCAATTGGCGATGCGCAGGGATTCCATCCGCTGTTGCAGCACCTGACTGGCGCCGATCGATTCTTTGGCGCAGCGAATGGTCTCCATCGTGGAGATGTTGAGGGCGAAGACGCTGCTAAGAAACAGTGCGGAAATGGCCGCGGCGATGGTCGATTCAATCAGGCTGAAACCGGCGGCCGCGGAGTGAGATTTGAGGCGCATTAGTGAACCTAAATAGAGCAAGAAACGCGCCGTAGCATATAATTACCATAACTAAATTGGCCGTGCTCTTCCCGGCTAAAGCGGGCAGTTTTGCCGGCTTACGGTTCGAAGTGAACCGGGTCGGGCCCTTCGTCGCAGACCAGCTGGAGATAGCTGCGGTATTCGCTCCTCGGCAGGCCCGCGATCCAGCCCTCCATCTGGGCTTGTTCGATGAACCCCATCCGGAGAGCAACCTCCTCCAGGCAAGCAACCTTGAGGCCCTGCCGATGCTCAATCGTCGCGATATAATTAGCGGCTTCGAGCAGACTTGTCTGGGTGCCCGTATCGAGCCAGGCCATCCCCCGGCTGAGCAAGCGGACTTGGAGAGAGCCCTGGCGGAGATAGAGCAGGTTGAGGTCGGTGATTTCCAATTCGCCGCGCGCTGAGGGACGCAGGCTCCGACAATTTTCGACCACTTGCCCATCGTAAACATAGAGACCCGGGACAGCGTACGGGCTTTTCGGCTGCTTCGGTTTCTCCTCCAAGCTCAGCACTTTTCCATCGGCCGCGAATTCGACCACGCCATAACGCTCCGGATCGCGCACCTGATAGCCGAAAATGCAGGCACCCCAGTCGATGGCGAGCGCCTTCCGGAAAAAATCGAGTTTCCCGTAGAAGATATTGTCACCCAGTATCAGTGCTGCTCCATCGTCGCCGACAAAATCCGCGCCGATCAAAAACGCCTGTGCAATCCCTTTCGGCTCCGCCTGCTCGGCGTATTCGAGCCGGATGCCGAGATGCGAGCCGTCGCCCAAAAAGTCACGCAACATCGGGAGGTCTTTCGGCGTCGAGATGACAAGGATCTCGCGCAACCCGCCGAGCATGAGGGTGGCGAGCGGATAACAAATCATCGGCTTGTCGTAGACCGGCAGCAATTGCTTGCAGACGATTTTCGTGAGGGGATAGAGTCGCGTGCCGGCGCCACCGGCGAGCAGGATTGCCTTCTTCATGTGATCTCGGTGCGGCTCCAACCGACGAGTCGCTCCGACCATTCCTGCCAGAAGGGTCGATCGCCGGTCCATTCGATTTTCGCTTTTCGACTCAACCACGGTCCGATGTCGTTGACGGAGGGCCTGTCGAGCGTCTGATCGAATAGGAATCCGGTTCCACGACGCGCGAGCAATTCCCGATCGTTACTGCGACCGCCGATGCATTGGTCGAGCGCATCCATCAAGATTTGCTCGGGGAGGATCGGCTTTTTTTCGACTGCAACGCTGATAGTCAGCCCAAGCAATTTTTTCAGCATGATCGCACAAAGCAAGGTGCGCGAGCTGGTGGCATGCACATGGCTGATATCATGCGCACGGAACATTCTCCGCAACATAAGAGCGGCCCGTGCTTGCTTAAGGAACAAATCCGAAGCGGGCCGATGTTTTTGCTCGGCGCGCATCGCCTCAAGTTCCCGCAGCAGCACCTGGTTGGCCTGCCACTCTGCTTCGATCACCATGGCATCGGGCAGATATTCAAACCCCAGCACCAGCTCACTGGTTTTGTCGGGGAATTCCGGGACATTGGGCTGACGAAAAATGAAAGGCACATACGGAACGCCATTTCGCTGTAACGCAATGAGTTCGCTTTCAAGCGACGAAACACTCTTATCCGGCCACTGGTCGATCAGATAGGCGATGCTCTTCCCTTTGACGATCGACGACGCGACACTTGGAGGGAATGGAGCAGCTGCGAGACGCTCGGTGAAGAGATCGAGCAGCGGCTCAATGGTCTTTGTGATGCCGAAATCGTTCTCCGCGCGTTTCCTGCCGGCGGCGCCCAAGCGCCGGCGCAACGTGCTGTCGCGGAGCATCCGATCGAGTGCCTCGGCCAGCGCTTCCCACTCTCCCGCGGGAACGAGCAGCCCGGTAACGCCGTCAACGACTGATTCCGGGATTCCGGCCAGTCTGGTGGAGACGACCGGCCTCGCGCAGGCCATCGCTTCCATGATGACGGTGGGAAAAACGTCGCTCGCCCCATCTGCATCCACCACGCTCGCCAAGGCGAAAATGTCGCAAGCCTGCAATTTTGCAAAGACATCCGCCTGGGATAGAGAACCACAAAGCTCGATCCGGCTATTCATCCGGAGGTGCGCGATCATCGCTTCCAGTTTCTCGCGCAATGGTCCGTCGCCGATGATCTGGCAGCGGAAATCAAAATTTCGCCGATCCAACTCGGCGCACGCATCGAGCAAAATCTCGAAACCTTTAAATGGAACGAGCCGCCCCACACTTACGATCGTGATCGGACCGGGCGGGCGATCGCCGGCCGGAGGAAGCGGGAGGTTGGCAAGGTCCAGTCCGTTATAAACCCGATGGATTTTCGCGGCCGCTTCCGGACAACGCTGCTGCAAGAGTTCGCGGCTGTAATCCGTCTCCACCGCGACGAATTCCGCGGCCGCACAAATTTCGCGGAGCAAATCATCCCGCCCCAAGTCCGTCATGAAGTCCTGTCCGTGCGCCGTAACGCTGAAAGGAACGCCGGAAATCTCCTTCACAAAAAGAGCGGTGTGCGCCGCGCGATTAGCGAAGTGGACGTGGAAATGTCGAATCTCATGGCGGGCAAAGAGTTCGGCAAAATAAGCAGCGTTCCGCGCTCGCAACTTCGCCTTGTACGCTGCCCCGTACTGGCGCTCGTGCCGTTCGATCAAAGCCTTCGGCCAGCACTCCCTCTTCTGCATTTTCTTCTCCCAGAGACGCAACACCGGCACGGGTGGCGCGTAAATCACGGGCGACCGCAGCCGCGAGGAATGCTCATGGCGCAAGCTGGTGAGCGGCGGATGGACTGAACCGATAAGCAAATCATATCCCCGGCGTTCCAGCTCCAGCATTTCCATATCGCAAAAGGTCTGCGAGACGACGGGATAACGAGAGTAAAGATAAGCTAGGCGCCGCGAGAGGTCGAGAGGCCGAGTCGTCATCCTCTCAACACCTCTACCTTTCAACCCACGGCCTCGTTAGGCGAGGTTGACGTCCCGGCCCGGGTCCATCTCGTAATCCAGGGCGAGATATTCCGAGGTGTTCGGCTTGATTACTTCCTCGACAAATTTGATGTAGATCGGATCCTCACGAAAAATCGCCTGCTTATCCATCGACTCGAAATCGATCGCGATAAAGAAAGGCCACGGCACCTGCGGATCGACGCGCTTACCGCACTTGATGCTGAGAACTTCGTCGATTTTGAGGAGCTGCATGCGCGCGTTCATCATCATGTCTTCGGTGTCCTCCGGCGCGACGTGAGGTTTCAGTTTGTAGAGACCGATGTGATGAACCATGGGTGGCTAGCTATTAGGCGTGGCGCGACAGCCACGCAAGCACGAAACCGCGCCGTCGAGCGAAGCTAATTTTTCCAGTCGAGTGCGCCTTTTTTCAGCGCGTAAACGTACCCGACCATGAGGATCGAAACGAAGCCCAGCATGCTCCAGAAGATGACATGTCCGTGCGCCATCGCTTCGCGGTAAACCACCGCCCACGGATACATGAAAACGATTTCCAGATCGAAAAGGATGAAGAGCATGGCGACCAGATAAAACTTGACGCTGAAGCGCGGCTGCGCCTCGCCTTGGGCGACCATCCCACACTCGTAGGCGGAATCTTTCGTCCGCGTGCGCAGGCCGCTTTTCCCGAGAAGCACGCTCACGATCAGGGCACCCGCGGCGAACCCAACCGCTACGAAGATTTGGAGAAGCACGGGGACGTATTCGCGAATCATGCTGAAACCCGTTTCGAGCGGTTGCTTAACGCGGCGGGAACCTCCTTTGCCGCAGCCGTGCGAGCCGCAGCGGCTGGCAGGTGCGCGTTGGGTGGAATGAGTGCCTTGGCCAAGGCAGAGGGGAGGCCTTTGTACTTCTTCCCGGTCTTTTTCACCATCCCGCGAGCCACCAAATTTTGCAGCTTCTCATAAGCGCGCAAGCGCAGCATTTCCTCGCCGCCGCTGGCGGCATTCCGAGCCCGCAAATTCTCGTGCAGAATCTCAAAGAGTTGCTTGAACTCAAAGGAAGTGCGTCGGGAAAGGACCGCAACCAACTCTTCCGTGACGAGATCCGGGACACGACGTGAAAATGCGTTCTTTTTTAGAATGGCCATAGGGCGCAGAGAATAACATATTTCGCAAAGTCCGCAGCAGTTTTCTCATTCGCGTAGACTGGAAACAGGCGTTCCGCACGGGTCCAAAGGTTTGAGGGCAAACCCCGCCGCTTTCGAGAGACTTAGGGCGGCGTCGAGCTCGGGGTAGGAGTCGCCTGACGGTAGAGGTCGCCGAAACCGCGTTGGAGATAAATGTAAGAACCAGCAATGACTCCCAACAGGCCTATCGTGGCCTCGTTGAAGGTAATCGGACCAACGGACTCACTTAAATAGCCGTCTCCCATGTAACTCTGCGACATCACGATCGGCGAAAGATGTTTCGCGATGGCATCGGCCGGAGGGAGCTTGGCGGCGTCGATCTTGTTACCCAAAGCGGGGTAAATCGTCGCGCTCATCAGGAGCAATGGGCGCATTGCGGCGTCGGCGCGCTCGAAGAGCAGCCGGGCGTCTATGTAATTGAATGCCGACTCGCCGGTGGGGACCCGCGCTTCCGCATCATGAAACAGCGCGCTCTTCTGAAGCTCTCCCGCGGCAGGAGCTTTCTGCAAAACGGCCGCTTCGATCGCAGCCACGTCTGTTCCTGCCACCAATATTCGGTCTGAGACCGCGAGCGCCGGTCGGATCGGGACGAACCGACCGAACCCGGGCGAGGTGTAATAGCTGACGCCGTCCTTCTCACTCCGGATCCAGCTTGCGCCGGCCAGTTCGACGGAAGTGAGTGCGTCCGCAATCTTGCGCGCGCGCCCCCCGTCTCGCACAGGCAACGTGGCCGAGAGCGTGGGCCAATGAGCGCCCGCAGGCCATTCTCCGATCACTTCCACTTCATCGCCAAAGGCGGCTCTCATGTCGTTCTGAGAAATGCCAGCTTTGGCCAAAGCACCGGACAGCTGTTGGAGAAACGGCGGGAGCGCCGGAGATGAAGAAGCGCCACTGAACTGCCAGTTCGCGGGCGAATGTGCGAGCGAGGCGGAGTAAAAGAACGTGTTCTTGTTCGCTGCCGCCAAAGATGGACGCGCGAGCTTTTCTCCCGCATCGCGCCGCGGCATCGCGACGAAGATTTGCTCGTGGGTTTTGCCATGATCGAACCCGAGGCTGCCGGCGATGCTGCTGACTTGCTTGAGCCTTTGCCATTGTTCCGTCGCGACCGATCGCCCGGTCATCGCCAGGATAGGCAACAGTTTTTCCACGAAAGGCCGCGGGTCGATGAAGAACATCCCTTCGTAGCCAGCCGCGACATGCTTCGTCGCGGCGGCGAAAGCTTCGTTCTCATGCAATAACCCTCCCGCGGGATTTTGCGTCCGCCGATCCGCGCGATCGAGCAGCGCCTTGAGCGACTCGAGGTCATTCGAAGCGAAGAACCAGTTGTGATCGTAAGCCGTTGCGAGCGCGAAGCGCCCTGCATTTACGGCCTCGATCTGATGTTCGCGGTAAGTAATTTTTTCGCGTTTCGCCGAGCCCGACTTCGCGAGCCACGGCGCTTCGCGCCGCTCGACAAACTGGCGCGCCTTTGCCTCTGCCCCCTCAAAATGGAAACCGCCGATGAACTTCGGCTCGTTGTTTTCGATCGAAGTCAGGGCAAGGAATCCATCTTTCGGGCCGAGTTGCAAAAATTCCGCGAGCGATGGCCGTTTGCCACGTTTTT